>JAYTSJ010000076.1:0-45894 GCA_043745725.1 Gammaproteobacteria bacterium
CCTGTACAACTCTCATCTCATGGTTCTAATAAATTTTTTACTACCAGTCCCAGATTCCATACGTAAAGTGGCAGGAACCATATTGCCATTCTGTTAAAACTGGAGCGTCTATTTTTTCAGGCTAGCCACAATAGCTGCTGATGTTCGTATGCCTTGCGGATGTTTCAGCACCCGCTTGCGCCCCAGCATCTTGATAAGGTTTTTCATGGTCCACATCCCATAACATTGATAAATACTTGAGGCTATCCCAATGATGCATATTAAACGCAACAGACCATTTTTAGCGCGGCTTTTAACGCGGCACCTCTGGCCCAGCCTGGCTTGCTTAACCCTGAGCTTTTCGGCCTACGCACAAACACAGCTTGGCCAAACTCCCGATCGCCCCTGGCTTGAGCCCACCCTGAATCCTGATACGCGCACTCAGCTATTACTGAAGGCGATGACTCAAGATGAAAAACTGCAGTTGGTATTTGGTTACTTCTCAACAGATGCACCTTGGAAAAATTATCAGCGACCTGCAGAAGGATTGAAGCAATCTGCAGGCTACCTTGCAGGAAACCCGCGTCTTGGCATACCTGATGTCAGGCAAACCGATGCAGGTATAGGCGTGGCCAGTCAAGTTGGACCAGACCCCTGGTTGCGCACAGCCCTTCCCTCCAACCTCGCCACGGCTGCTACATGGGATCCTGAGCTCGCCTTTGCCGGTGGGCAAATGATTGGCAATGAAGCGCGGCTTACCGGTTTTAATGTGATGTTGGCCGGCGGAATTAATCTGGTACGCGATCCCCGCGGAGGCCGCACCTTTGAATACGCGGGGGAGGATCCATTGCTGTCAGCGATGATGGTCGCAGCGCAAATTCGCGGCGTGCAATCGAATCATATTATTTCTACCATCAAACATTTTGCGTTTAATAATCAGGAAACTAACCGCAACACCTTGAGTTCAAAGATTGGCGATACAGCGGCGCGCATGTCAGATCTACTCGCCTTTCAAATGGCCATTGAACAGTCCGAGCCGGGTTCAGTGATGTGTGGCTATAACAGAACCAATGGCTTTTATAATTGTGAAAGTGCGT
This sequence comes from Gammaproteobacteria bacterium, assembly GCA_043745725.1. Taxonomy (GTDB): domain Bacteria; phylum Pseudomonadota; class Gammaproteobacteria; order Pseudomonadales; family Cellvibrionaceae; genus Cellvibrio. Next base: position 1,077 of record JAYTSJ010000076.1, read on the forward strand.
GGCTGTTAAACGAAGTTTTAAAAACTGATTGGGGCTATAAGGGCTTTGTAATGTCTGATTGGGGCGCTGCGCATTCCACGATTCCAGCAGCCAATGCCGGTCTCGATCAGGACTCAGGTTTTCCGTTTGATGCATCGCCTTACTTCGCTGACGCGCTAAAAGAAGCTGTGGCCAATGGCTATGTCCCGCAATCACGTCTCGATGATATGGCCACACGTATATTGCGCGCGATGTTTGCCAATGGGTTGTTTGATAACGCCGCCAAAAAAGCTGATATAGATTTTGCTGCTCACGCTCAGGTCACCCGTAAAGATGCAGAAAATGGCATGGTGTTATTAAAAAATAGCGCAGGAATTTTACCTCTGGCCAAGAGCATCAAGTCCATCGCTATTATTGGCTCCCATGCCGACCTCGGGGTTTTATCGGGCGGGGGATCGTCCCAGGTTTATCCTATTGGCGGATTAGCAGTGCCTAATGCTGGACCTAAGGTTTTCCCTGGCCCCATGGTATTTTTCCCGTCGTCACCTCTGCAAGCTATTGCCGCCCGAGCGACAGGCAAAGTGACTTATGACGAGGGCACTGACCTCAAAAAAGCAGCTACCTTGGCCGCCAAAAGTGACATGGTGATTATCTTTGCCCACCAGTGGCTGGCAGAGTCAATCGATGGCAATTTAAAACTGGATGACCATCAGGATGAACTGATAAAAACCATCGCGAAAGCCAATAAAAAAACCATTGTAGTACTGGAAAATGGCGGCCCGGTATTAATGCCCTGGCTCAATAAAGTTGCAGCAGTATTGGTAGCCTGGTATCCAGGAACCAATGGCGGCGAAGCCATTGCTCGCGTACTCAGCGGAGAGGTTAATCCCTCGGGACATCTCCCGCTTACCTTTCCGCAATCTGCCAGCCAATTGCCGCGCCCCTATATTGATGGCGATATAAATCAGCCCAACCTGCGCGTTACTGTTGATTACAATATCGAAGGTGCAGCAGTAGGTTATAAATGGTTTGATCGACAAGGATTGCAACCATTATTTCCATTTGGTTATGGCCTTTCCTACACCGACTTTAACTATTCCGATTTGCGCGTAGAATTCAGCAACGAGCAACTGAGCGTGCAATTTACCATGAGCAATACCGGCGCCAAATCGGGAATGGGTGTTGCCCAAATTTATCTGGCACCCGCAGAAGCGCAAACCGCAACAGGTTGGGAAGCACCCAAACGCCTCGGTGGTTTCAAAAAACTTGATCTTAAACCCGGCCAAAGCGCGGCAGCAAGTTTGGTGATCGACTTACGCCTACTAGCTGTTTATAACAGCACGCAGAAAAACTGGAGCATTGCAGCGGGTGATTACAATGTGAGTATTGCAAGGGATGCGCAAACTTCTGTGATAACACAGAAAATTCATGTGCCGGCGCAAACATTGAATATGCGTGGGGAGCCGCAAACTTTTGGAAATCAGAAATAAATATTTAACGAGTAGTGATTAAACATTAAAGCCACAGAGTAACAATTTATTTTTTACTCTGTGGCTTTATAATATTGAACTTAGGTATCAGCTCAGTACTTTCAGCAGTTATTAGAATGAAAGATTTGAATTAATGATGCACCATCACTCCAAATCATTAGCCGCAATTACCGTGCGCAACTCTGAAATATACACTGGGCCACGGCCACAATATTTACCTAAACCCGCAATCAATGCATTACCGGTAAAGGCATTTTCTTTGTCGCGAATTTTGGCGCGCAAGTCGCGCAAATTGCGATAGGCATTATGGGTATTAATATTGCGGTAATAGGAATTAAGTGAATCTTCCACACTATCGAATTTGCGCACTTCATGTTTAGCGGATGCCGCACGGTGTTCAGGCACTAAGCCACAGCCCGGGGTGTAGCACCATTGGCCAAATAAATTATTCGCTTCCTCAGAAAACCGCGATGTACCCCAACCGGATTCTATGGCCGCCTGAGCAAGCACCATGGCCGCAGGAATAATATCTACACGCAGCAATAAAATATCAATTGCTTTAGCATCGCTTGGATAATCTTCTTTGCTTACATTAAAATCTTCGCGCAACAGCGCTAGCTGCTCGGTATTGGTAAAACTCAGCTCATGGTTTTGCGCAAGCTCATTTTTAATTTCGATAAGATGCTCGCGGGTAGTCAGCAGCAAACTATTTTTTTGCTCAACCAAAGGGCGCAAGGTTTCAATAAACAATTGCTTACGCTCAGGCGCTTGATCAATGGCAGAAAAATCAGGCAAGAGCGTATTGCTGGTGAGTTCATCGCTATCTATGCCGCCACCCAGTGGATTAAGTGCCAGCGCAAACACTAGCACCAAACAAACAATAGGATAAGTCACTAAAGCTAAACCAATAAACCATTGCGAGATATTTTTTTTCATAGTGTTCCTAAAAATTTTCCTAACTGTTGAATAAATATAATTTAATACTAAACATCTAGCTGCTTACGCATAGCTTCCATGCGCTGTAGATTTTCTGTTTTACTTAATGGTGTTTCAATTGTTTCCGGCAAAGTTAAAGTGCTAGGCGCAGGTAACGTTTCACCATTCATTACCCGCTCGCACAGCTTTTTATAATGACGCTCAAAAATAGGGAAAGCGATTTTTTCCATATTGTTCGCAAGAAAAAACCAATCACTCGCGCAACCTGCGTGATAAACCGCTGCATGACTCCAGGCATAATTTGCTTTCGGACTAGGAGCGCGACAAGCCTCCACATAAGCTTTGTGAACGTCAATTAAACCGTATTTTTCTGGATCGCCTTGGCATGCGCGAATCATACGATGCAGCGTGGGCAAATAATCCGATTCCTCAATAACTTTTTTTGCACCGCGTAAAATTGTTTCGGGCGCATAACCTGATAATGATTCCAGCCATAAACGTTGCACTTGATTATTCGTTTCAATATCTTTAAAAGCACTGTAATACTGATTGTGATAATTGATACGAAATAGCGCAAACACCTGAGTAATCGCATCTATATGCGCATTACTAGGAATCGTTTTTTGTTGTTCGCTACCGCGCCCAGCTTCGATCGTTGAGTTGTTCGGCGAGGCTGCGATCTCTTGTGCGACCTGTTGGATTAGCGAGTTGCTGTCCTGCATGGTGATTACCTTGCTGCGATGTTAATGTTAGCGATGTTGAAAGCGTGAGGGCATGTTGTTTCGCCCAATGAAATTTTACGTGCTGCAAAAATTTAGTATTCCAGGAAGCGTAAACCTGATTGCTATCGCGCCAAAATAATAAAAATTCAGCAACCTGGCGTTTCGCAAATTCCATATCGATATTCGCCAGCCGCAAGACATCGAACAAATCATTGCTCGGCTGCCAATTGTCGGGGATACGGCGCGGCTCAGTATCGTGCTCCAACGCTGAACTGTAACGTACCCACTGGCGCTTTACATGTTGAATAAATTTGCTGTTCCAGGTGCGCCCTACTTCACCGCGCTCTTGCCAATAAAGCATAAATTCGGGAATGGCATCTTCCACAAAAGCGAGGCTAATGTTCGCGTGCTTAACCAATACTTCCAATGCATCCTGGCTTGGTCGCCATTCACTGTACATAGCAATTTCTTGATCGCGTTTTATAAAATCCGTTTCAATATTGCGTTGCTGCTTTGCCGTTTGTGTTTCGTGATTGCGCCACTTGTGCAGTAAATCTTTTAAAAATTTAGCGCCCCACGAATGACTGGTTTCACCGCGCTCGCGCCAGTAGGTAATAAACTCCGGAAGCTGCAAGCGCACAAAATCCTCGGGAATATTATATTGCGCAATTTGTCGCATTAACTCCCGGTCTGGTTGCCAGGTGGGTGAAATTAAATTCGCGCCAACGCCCATATTAACGATGGGCAGCGAGCTATTGTTTGCAGCAGCAATAGGTTGTGTTTCATTAAAAGCCAGCGTCAAACGCCGGCTTTCAACATAGGGAGCAGAATCCAACAGAATGATTCCCTTGTCGCACAAATTTTTACAGATACGTTGAATATCGTACTCAGTCCAAAACGGCATAGCCTGGTTAATCAGCACATCATCGATATCCAGCCACTTCATGCCCTTCAGGGCAAGCAAAGGGCGATAGGCTGCAATATCGCTCAACAATGAGAGCATGCATGCTTCTTCAAGACCGATGGTAGCTGCCAGCGAAGGTGAAACTAACAGCGGCTTTTCAGGAATTAGGGATGAGCTCATGAATGTACAAGTTTATGAGGGGCGCAATTGGCCAAAAGACAAAGGTGGAATTGTAGGGATATGCGCGAACCTGCGCTAGGGGTTTAGGGTTAAGGAGCCATAGAAGATCTGATTTATTCATACATCAACCGTTACAACTTGATACAACTTGCCGTTGACTGTTACAGCCTTAGCGTCATCTTCCGCGTAAACTGCCCCCAGTTCATCTCTAACAGCGCCTTTACGCCAAAGGAATATAACTATGCGCCGCCATAAATTACCACAACTCAGCTTGCTTGTTTTACTCATAGCAACACAAGTCAACGCAGCTGAAGTACCAAATGAACCATCAAATGAAGTGCTAAAAAATAAACCCGCTATCAATAAGGATATTGAAGAGGTGCTAGTCATTAGCCATCGCGAAAGCGATTACTCCGTGATTACTGAGCATGCACAAAAAATTATTGATGTGCCGGGTTCCCTAGGCGATCAACTAATGGCAGCATTTAGTTTACCCGGCGTATTAAGCCAGGGTGAAGCTGGTGCGCCAGCGGTACGCGGTTCATCTCCGAGTGACAACCGCTATATGGTCGATGGCGCTCCAGCAGGCTATGTATTCCATTCATTTTCCACCTCTATTTTTAATGAAAATATTATTCAGGATTTTGAATTATATTCAGCGGGCTTTGGCCCAAAATACAGCAATGCGATTGGTGGCGTATTTGATATTAAGTTGCGCGACCCCAAGCATGAGCCGCTAACAACCAAGGTGGATTTTTCTGTGTTGCGTGCTGGAATATTTGTTGAAGGTGAAGCCACTGAAAATTCAGCTTTCTATCTTTCCGCAAGATCCAGCATGTTGCAATATTTCATGGATGATAAATCCAAAAAAAATATTGAAAAACAAGATGGAATTCGTGTACAAACTGCGCCCCAGGATACTGACTACCAATTAAAATATGTTTACGACATTAACGAAAGTAATCAATTGAAAATCAGCGCTAATGGGGCGACTGATTTAGCAGCAGCAGAATTTACCAATCTCTCAAAAGAAGTTCTTGAAGATCCCGATTTTGCAGGCGACGCTAAACTTAAAACCAAATTTAGTAATGCTGCCATTAGCTGGACCCTCAGTGGTGATCATGGTGAGGCCTTGAATATTCAGGCAGGGCATTATGATAATCACACAGATACCCATTGGGGCAACGATCAATATCTGTTTAACATGAAAAATTCTGATACTTATTTAATTGCAAACTATGAGTTTGTTGTTGCGAACAATCACAACATGTCTGTGGGAGCAGAAGCGCATCAACTGAATTATCGTTATGATGCGCGCTTTATAAATTATGTGTGCACTGAAACTGACCCCGACTGCGCATTGCGACGCGGCGAATTAATTAATGCCAGTGATACTATTAAAGTCAATGAAGATATGTTTTATGCAAATGATCATTGGGATATGACGCGTACTTTTGCATTAGACGTAGGCGTGCAAACACACTATAACGATTTCACTCAAGAAACTTTTTTTAATCCCCGCCTTGCGGCAACATGGAGTTTTATAGATAACTGGAAATTAAGTTCATCACTTGGCGCCTACAATCGTTTCCCTGAAGTCGATAAGCTGTTCCCGGAAATTGGCAATCCCGACTTAAAATCACCTACATCCAATCATTTTACATTGGGCCTTAAACATAATATTGACAATGGCTGGAGTTGGTCCGTTACTGGTTATTACAAAACCATGGATGAATTACCGCTTGCGATGGGAGTCAATGACACACCCAATTACACCAACTATACTGAAGGCAAAGCCTATGGTATGGATATATTTATCAACAAAGAATTAACGGATAAATGGTACGGTTGGTTAGCGATCAGCGCATCAAAAAGCTTACGCACTAATAAACTAACTGATGCTGAAAGCAATTATTATTTAGATACTCCCGTCGTTATAAATTGGGTAATGAATTATAAATTAACAGATAGATGGACAATGGGCTCTCGCTTTACCGTACAAACCGGGCGCGCTTATACGCCCATTGTTGGCGTGCAAAAAAATCCCTATTTCGATAACCATATATTACCGGTATATGGCGAAGCTTTTTCAGAAAACTTGCCAACTTATACTCGACTGGATTTGCGCTTTAAATATGACACTACATTTTGGCATCATAAGGGAACCTATAATATTGATATTCTCAATGCGCTGAATCGTCAGAATGTAACCGACAGAAATTTAGACTATAAACGCACTACGTCTCCGCAAGATTTCAAATTGGAAGATCAAGTGGGCTTGGGGATTATTCCTGCGGTAGGTATGTCGGTTACTTTCTAAAAGTTGAAGTCTACTTATGTTCACAATTACTGTTAACATAATGCACACCCAATATTAGTGAATGGAATATCATCAAACCTATCAGCAAACCAATGCAATCAGCAACAATTATAAAATTAAACACCTCGCCGCAAGCAGCGAGGTATATTTTTTTTCCAAAAATCTATTCCGTGGTAAGCCACGGGGAATTTAACCCTCGCTTGCGATTAATGGTTCACTCATGATTATTCAAAAAATTTCACAATTACTTTTTTGCGTCCTTATTGTTACCGCGCTTGAATGTAATGCGGGTGATTTATCTGCCGATGTAGGCAAGGGTGCAAATAGCCCGAACAGTGTCGATGGCAGTTATTTTGAAATAGGCGCAGGTGTAAGTATTGGGAATAATATATATTACGGAATTCCCGAAGGTAACAGGCACGGCAAAGTACTTTTTACTTTGGAGCCTAGTGTCAATATGCGCATGCAAAATAACGGTTGGTTTATGGAGGCTTTTTCGGCCAGTTTTGAAGCCTTTACTCTGGGATATAATCTGATCAATGATGATCATTGGTCATTTGATCTTGTGGGGCTGCAGCAGCATCCCGAGATTAGCAGTGAAGAAAGTAAAGATTTAAAAGGATTACGAGCTCGTCATTTCGATTTTATGTCGGGCCCGCGCGTAACGGGTTATTTGGGTAATTATATTGTACAAATACATGCGCTTACTGATATTAGCGATACTCATAATGGCCAGGTTTTATCGGCAAAATTTGCGCGTCATTGGCAATATAAAAACTGGAATATTCATGCGATTGGTGGCATGAGTTACCGCTCATCTCGAGTTGCTGATTATTATTTCTCCGTAGAATCGAAAGATGCGACAGAAAAATTTCCGGAGTTTCATGCACAAGCCGGATTTATTCGCATGTTTGAAGTGGGAGCAACTTATCCACTGAGTCAAAAATGGGTTTTTAGAGGTTCCCTTCGACATTATGAATTAGAACCACAATGGTCTGACAGCCCCATACTGGCAACGACTCATGCGAGTATGCTTTTATCATCCTTCAGTTATGTATTTTAATGTACATGAAAGAAAACAAGCGACAATGCCAAACAGTTTCTATAAGGCGATATAAGTTCGTCTTACTATTGTGTGTTGCATTGTTTTCTCTCTGCAATTATGCAAACGCTGCGAGCAATGAAACACAGCTATTCATTAAACCCGCGCGCTGCATTGCATTGCATGAGGGCCAAGTCTGTTATCAAACAATAAAAATTATTTGGCAAACCGATATTGCCGACAATTATTGTCTTTTGCAGCAAGGGAATAATACGCCCTTGTTATGCTGGGAACACTCGTCAAGCGGCACTGGCACTTATGAATTCGCAAACAATACCTCTGTTAAATTAATATTAACCCGCACACGTGACGGGCAAGCCATAGCAGAATTTATGATGGAGGTTGCCTGGGTTTACGAAGCAAATTCACACCGCGAAAGCCATTGGAGAATATTTTAATGTCCGACATACAACAGCCACATTTATTGTTGGTGGAAGACGACACCTCTCTAGCCGAATGGATAATGGATTATTTGTCATCGCACGGTTATCGCATTAGTCACATAAATCGTGGCGACATTGCACTTACAAGCATTCAACAATTACAGCCAGATCTCGTCATTTTAGATGTAATGTTACCGCACAAAAATGGTTTTGATATTTGTCGTGAGGCGCGAATTTTTTATCATCATCCAATTCTTATGCTGACCGCATGCGGTGAAGAAGTTGACGAAATATTGGGCCTGGAATTAGGTGCAAATGATTATCTCAGCAAACCGGTAAAACCGCGCGTATTGCTTGCGCGCATTAAAGCCCTACTGCGTAACGATCTACCACGAAAAGAAATAGGGAATACAGAGCAACCACATACGTTAATGTTTGGTCAGCTCAAAATTACACAGGACACTAAAGCCGTGACTTTACACGGCAAAAATATTGCCATTACGTCTAATGAATTTGATGTGCTTTGGTTGTTAGCATTGCGTGCAGGAAAAGTTATTAGCCGCGAAGAGTTGGTTACCCAATTACGTGGCATTGAATATGATGGCTTGGATCGCTCAATTGATATTCGTATTTCGCGTTTGCGAAAAAAATTACACGACAATGTTGCACAACCCTATCGCATAAAAACAATATGGACGAAAGGTTATTTATTTGCAGCAGATGCCTGGGAAGAAGATGCTTCGGATAAAACTGGAGCTGAGGAGTGAAGCGGCTGACCCTTTCCCTGCTATTGGTGGTGATTACTGCCGTTATTGGCTTGGGTTGGGTTATTGATCAATGGTACAACTCGCAATATGTGCCACAAGAAGATCAAACCATAAAAAATTATCGGCAGTTAAGCAAGCAATTACTACAGTTAATTGCTGTCACTGGCGCTAACGAACATACTCTTAGCAGCTGGGCTGAACAATCTTCCGAACAAATTCAAATAACACCCTACTCAGATTTTCCAGTACCCGAACATCTAAAGAAATTTTTTGAAGCAGGAGAACCATTATTATTAGAATCCGGCGCGAAAATTTCATTACATTATTATCTGCCACAGCAACAAGCTGTTGCATCATTTAACTTTCTGAGCAATTCACACCAGGCAACCAATTCAACATTAAGCTGGCTCTTAACGCTGCTGTTTTACGCGGGTGTCGTATTGCTATTGCTAATCTGGTTGTATCCTCTATTAAACCGTTTAAATTTATTACGCCGTAGTGCACGAGCATTTGGCGCAGGAGATTTAAGTGTTCGGATCCCCAAAGGAAAAGTTTCTTACATTACCGATATTGAAAAAGAATTTAATCGAATGGCGCAAAAAATTGAGCACTTAATTAGCGATAATAAATTATTGTCGCGTGGGTTATCGCACGACTTGCGCACACCTATAGCACGCTTACGTTTTGGTTTAGATGTACTGGAAGAAGGAATACTCACTGACACACAACAAAAAACCTTAGCGCATTTAAATCGTGACTTAATCGCAATGGAATCGCTCGTAGAAACTTTATTAAAATACGCACGATTAGAACAAACTAATATTGCGCTTAAAACCGAGCCCCTAAACTTACACACATTATTAACCGAGCTGGTTGAGCACTTTTACAGCGACGCCGTTATAGTGCAAAATCAAAATTTAACGATTGAACCAATTATTGTTGCTGATGCCGAATACTTAACAATGTTATTGCACAACCTACTACAAAATGCCGAACATCATGGCAACGGGAAAATCATTGCTGGATTGGAGAGTGATGCACAAACCATAACGCTATTAATAGAAGATAACGGCGGCGGCATTCCCATCGCTGAGCGGAAAAATGTATTGAAACCATTTTACCGCGCTAAAGCCGCACAAAATACTCAGGGCCACGGCATGGGCCTAGCCATTGTCGATAGAATTGCACAGTGGCATAAAGCAGAAGTTAAGTTAACTGAGTCTGAAAAATTAGGCGGATTAAAGGTTAGCGTGATTTTTCCACGATAAATTTATTTTATCTTGCATTAGCGATTACGGTATTTTTATAGCCTGTTATTTTTATGCTGATTTTTTAATGGCAACCACAACATTATTAGGATTTTAAATTTATGCGTTTTATCGCTACCATTTTTTTATTGCTATTTTCTATTACTGCTTCTGCACAAACAGAATCCATCAACAGTGACAGTCAAAATGCTGAGGCTATTTCTCTGCCTGTCACGAACCCCGTTGTCACAGACCCTATTGAAGAAGTACTAGTGATTGGCGAACAATCAGGCCCAGGTTTGTGGAAAGCCTCTAAAGGGGATCATGTACTTTGGATAATGGGTACACTCAAACCCTTACCTAAAAAAATGACCTGGCGTTCACGCCAAGTAGAATCTGTGCTAGCACAATCACAAGAATATATAACCCCCCCGAGTGTGAATGTGCATCTGAACATTAATGCTTTTAGTAAAATTATGTTGCTGCCATCACTCATAGGTATACGCAATAATCCTGACAGAAAAACGCTAAAGGAAATTATACCCGCAGAGCTTTATACGCGCTGGCTAGCACTTAAAGCAAAATATATTGGACGCAATAGCAGTATTGAAAATTGGCGTCCGATATTTGCAGCGCGCGAGCTTTACGAACAAGCAGTCGAAAAAAGTGGCCTTACCGATGAAACCAATATCATGGCTGTTTTAAGTAAAATTGCAAAAGAAAATAAAGTCACCAAAGCCGGACCAGGAACCACAACTGAACTCGACAAGCCCAAAGAAATTATTAAAAAATTTAAACAAATGCCAATGGATGATGTCGCTTGTTTTGCCAAAACCATTACGCGCCTTGAAACCGATCTTGAAGCTATGCGGGCTCGCGCCAACGCTTGGGCGATAGGTGACGTAGCTGCCTTGCGCCAGCTTCCCGACGCGGATCAGGATGAAATTTGTAATGCAGCAGTATTCAATGCCGCATTGGCAGAAGAACATGGCCTACAAAATGTTCCTCAGCAAAAACAAGATTTCTGGATTGCAGAAGCGGAAAATTCGTTAGCAAAAAATGAATCAACCTTTTCTATTTTGCCAATTATTGAATTGTTAAAACCGAATGGGTATTTAGCGGTATTGCGTGATAGGGGATATGTAATTGATGAGCCATAATGAAGTATGCAATGTCGCTGCAAATTGATTTACTTTCTTAGAAAAAAATCCCTTACACATTGAAATGTATGTAAGGGATTTTCACATTTAATTGCACTATCGCTTGATTAAAGTCCACACTAGCTAATTTGCTGGCGTGTATTCAGTAAATTTAAAAAAATAATTTTCTTTACGGCTATTAAATTTATTAGCCTAAAAATAATTATTGCAGCAATCACTTTTATTGTAATAACCAGCGTTGTTGATCGCCGCCGTTCCAACCCCATTGAACAAGCTTCATTCCATTTGCTGCAGAGCTGGAGTTATCCAGCGCAGCGCCACTTGCTTTGTTCCAGATTTTGTAACTGCCATCGGCTTGTTGATCGATCCACCAGCGTTGGTTGTCATTACGATTAACAGACCACAATACTGGCTGAGCACCATTGGTTGCTGTACTACCCGGCACATCCAATGCTTTCCACGCCGGTATGCTGATAATGTTCCAGGAAGCATCCTCGTTTTGCGTTAATAGCCATTTTTGGTTTTGTCCGTAATTCAAGCCCCACTGAACAACTCCAACACCATCAGCAATCAGACCGCCGCTGTCAATTGCAATACCATTTTGCTTGCTAACAATGGTATGAATACCGCCAATGTTGTTGGGCTTGGCGGTTGGTGTGTATTGCAACCAAGCAACTCCGCTGGCGAATTTACTGGTGATCATAGTATTGTCGATTGGTGTTTTTTCCGTCCAACCATTCCAGGTGATGTTGTAGTCAGTGCGACGGTTATTCCAAATAGCAGTCGCGTTTTGTTGCAGCCAAGGGTAGTAATTATCCCATTCACGGTTATCGCGAATGAAGTGCCCGGCACCACGCGCCATTTCATCGGCCCAAGTATTCAAGTACCCAGCGTTGTTGCTAATAACCCCATTATTCGTCATATGATTGCGGGTGTAATCAATGGCCTTTTTGGCGTAGTCGCGATATTTCGCATCGCCCGTAGCCAAATACAACAGGTGGGAGTAGTTCGCAAAAGTGCCCTGATTGTAAACAGCTGAGCCCTTATCAATCACGCCGCTACGATTAACAGACGCGTAAACCTGGCCGCTATTTTGGTCATATACATGGGTGACAACCCAGGCATGAATTTGGATCGCGCGATCGAGATACCATTGATCATGGATACTTTGGTAAATCATGACCGCTGCGGTACCAAGGCTATCGTTAGACAGCGGGTTTTTGCCGATGCCAGCGGTTTCATTCGCTGGAGTTTTTTCCGGTTGCTGTTCCCAGATACCACCATCGTTATAGACGGTATCCCAACCGCGAGCCCACGCCATATCGAAACCGTATCTCGCTGCCGTCAAGTAAGACGCGTTACCGGTAATTTGATAGCCGCGCATTAGCATGATGGCGTTCCAACCTATGTCATCATTCCAACCGTCCCAATCCCATGGCGTCGGCATATCTTTCAGCCAGCCGGCGCAGAACTTGTCGACCAATGTTTTTAGATCAGCACGCCCGGTGCGGTCGTAAGCATCCTCTACCGACATAATGTCCAGTGCAGCTACCCAACCGTCATCATTCTTCGTCGCATTGAATGAGTTTTTAAAATTGGTTTTGCCGCCTGACTCAATCATAAACGCTTTCAGATATCCGTTAAGCGATGCGTCAGCATTTGGGTTGCTTACCGCATTAGGATTACCGGTAGTACCGTTGGCGGTGATATTGATCCAATTCAAGTTGAAGCCGCCAGTAGCAGCAAACACCCCGAGATAGTAGGTGCCTGCTGGTAAGGTTACTGTCTGCGAAACGGTAGCCCAATTTTGCCATCCGCCGGTATTAGGAACATTGACGCTGCCCAACTGGTTGGCGCCCGCATTGTAATCAGATGCGATAACTGCATTGGAATTGGGTGAGGCGACGCGATATTGGATGGTGTAACTACCAGCACTTGGAACCGTTATGGAATAAGTCAGCCAATCGCCAGTATCTATCCAGCCGACATTCTGAGTACCTTCACTGGAAGCTTCCAGTTGGATACCAGACATAGAATTGTATGCCTCAGCTTCAATTTTACCGGGAATAGTTGCGGCTACAGCAATACTGCTTGCAGCTATGCCTATACAGGCAACCGCACCCATGGAGATAATGTTTTTCACTAATATGTTTTTGAAATCAAGCTGCATTTTATTGCCTCGTTAATAAGTGAATAAGTTAAAAAGCAGACGTTATCCTGTTGATGAAAACGTTTTCATCGCGACACGGAATAACCCCGCCATATTTTTTGATTTCCCCCTACTTGCGACGTATATTTCGTCGCTCTTTTACTACAGAAAAATGCTCAAATCAGAGTGGCACACGGCCACAGCTTCAACTCTGTTTCTACCATGTCGATCAAGGCCGCCATTTTTGATTGTCACCGCCATTACAGGTCCAAACGTTAACGGGAGTATTGTTTGTGTTACCCCATCCAGCCGCATCCAAACATAAGCCAGTATTGTTTGCTGGGTTCAGCGTATAGCCACCTGTTTGGGGCGTTGCTCTCCAAGCCTGCGCGAGCGACCCATCGCATGGTCTCAGCGTTACCGGTGAACCTTTTATTGTGCCTGAAGCGCTTAAGCAAAAAGCGCCAAGAGAGGTGGCTATGTTGTAATAGCCTGCAGGCGTTACGTTAAGGTCGGAGAAAACCCAGGATTGATTGGCGGAGTTTTGCGATTGCCACAGAATGATCGGATTGTCGTAGCGCAAGTCGGCCGCGTAATCATCCAATGCCATTGCTTGAGCGTGCGCTGGATGAAGGAAGTGAGCACCGTTGCTTGGCCCAATAGGTGTTGAGTCGCCAACCCAACCTTTAGCAATTACTAGTTTCACACCAGCATTCCAAGCGTCTGCCATCTTTTTGTAACCAGTGTCGTTAGGATGTAAGCCATCGCTTAGATCAGCGTTTGAGACACTGTCCATACTAACCAAAGCAATATGCTTGCCCTGATTCGCACGGGACTCCACGGTAAAACGTGTTTGATTGTTGTAGTTGATGATTCGCGACTCAGTGGTGTCATTAGATGAGCGAATTATTGCTGCCACCAATACAGTCGCGTCCGGTGCTGCCGAAAAGATCTGATCGATCAACGCTGCCAACCGATTCGGAGCTGTGTCGACTTGAAAGTTACCGTTTAGATCATTCGACCCTATATGCAACAACACAATATTAGGCCGGTATTGGGTGATAGCACCTGTCGCTATTGAAGCAATTTGATCAATGCGCCAACCACTGTGCCCTTCATGTTCAGGGTCGCTCATCACACCGTCGCGTATTGAGCCAACAAAATCCAGCGTTTTTACTTGCCCAACCAACTGATCGTATAGCGGACCACGATAACCATTATTATTGGAGCTACGAAAACCTGAAGTGATCGAATCACCCATCGGCATTACCCGAAGATTTTGCGCATGAGCAGATGCCACAGTTAGTGGTAGCAAAATACTCACTACTATTGAAGCAAGTGAGAATGACTTATTGTGATATATATTTTTGGCGCGAGAAATTGCCATGGATGTATTGACTGTGGGCGCTAGCCATCTCCTCAAAAACATTGCCCTCAGCAGCGTTATGATTTTCATAAATTTTTGCATGATTAAAATTTCCTAAAAGTTATTTTTATTTACATTAGGTTACAAGCGTGCGGTATGTTCAGAACGGCACTACCGCAACTCAATAAAGATTTGCGTAGACTCCGAGAAACCAGCGGGGCGAATTTAGCAGAAACTTTTTGTGTTGGGGCTCGACTATTTTTTGTCGAACGCTATTTTTTTACGTGTAAATGCGCATAAAAGGTTCGAGTATTGGTAGATGAACTCGTTAATAAAGTTTTCATCACTTCAACTTCAAATAAATCATCAAAAAAAGTTACACTTAACTTCATATTAAAAAAACAAAAAAAAATTAAAAATAACACTACGATAAACCCACAAATTTATAATTATACCTTTTAAATCATGACGTTAGAGTCACGCGAGCCCGCGCAATAACCCCAACCGACATTGAATGCTGGCGCATAAAGCAATATTGATTGATTAGTATTAGTTTTCTTATTAAATGTCCCACTTCAAAGTGATACTCTTTTATCTCGTTGGAAAATATCTAGAAAAATAATTTTTAATAATCGCGAACCACATCACACCAGTCGTTCGAGTTGAAAAATTAGCTGTGGAGTGTGCCACTTACGTAAATCCCCTTGGAACATGCAAACCTAAAATAAATCTCAAAAAAAATTTGTAAAATGTGAAATACGTCTCTAAAAGTTAGTTTCAAAAAAATAATATGTTCACGCCTCGCAATTAAAAATAGGGGTGGCACTTAGCCAGAGCAACCGTTTAAAAGGGACGAATTTACAGCACAACCCTAACAGGAAAAATTGGGTGCCTAACGTAAATAGCTGGCGCCTAAATGGTTATCACCTAAAAATAATCGGCACGTAAATATACAGACAAGAGTAAGACGCTTAAGCACAAGCCTGTTTAGTTGCAATGACTTTCTCACCATCAGTTCATTTTTTTACGAGCCCCCAATCATTGTTGGAGGAGCGTTAATTGGGCAGCTCATATCAACAACAATTTTAAATATGTGATTAGATTGATTTTTGTAACAAGGAAGATCAGTTTTTGGCGTTTTAGTAAAGCCACAAGCCGTATAACATCTGCCGCAAGATAATCTATACCAACGTAACAAGGTCATGCATTTGGATTTAATATCAACAAAATCCAGCGGCTATGGTTGGCATATTTTCTAAAACATTCCCCCGTTAATTTATAAAATCTTTAATAAAAAATCAGAAAATAAGACATTATGTGACAAAAAAAATTTGAAATATCCATTTGTTAACTGACAAATGATGGCGTTAGCAATCAATCTGATTGCTAACGCCATCATGATAAAATTTTAGCTATAACCTTAGAAAATTAAAATATTTTGTGCATAGATGTTCTCTCCCTATACTCACCTGCAACTTGTCATAACAAGTACTAACACCTAGATACATTTAAACTTCTGGCGATTCAATGAGCAAATATCAAAATCTTGTACAGTTTTCACCCGTGCCGCTCTACAGCCAGTTAAAAGAATTATTGCGTGCAAAAATTTTGGATGGCAGCTATTCATCGCATAGCCAAATGCCATCTGAAAGTGAATTGGGAAAAACTTATAAGGTCAGCCGAATTACGGTTCGCCAGGCGTTAAACGACCTGCAAAAAGAAGGATTGATTTTTAAAATTCACGGCAAAGGAACCTTTGTTGCAAAACCAAAGGCATTTCAAAACGTAAGCAAACTGCAAGGTCTTGCAGAAGCTATGTCGCAAATGGGTTATGAAGTTATTAACCAATTGCGCAGTTTTAAATTTGTTGCGGCCAATGTACAAATTGCTGAGCGATTGAAAATGACTGAAGGCACGCAGGTTGCTGAAATTAAACGAGTGCGTTTAATTAATCGCGAGCCAGTGTCGCTGGAAATTACCTACGTTCCACAAAGTCTAGGTGAGCAACTTGCGAAAGCTGATTTAGTGACGCGCGATATTTTTCTCATTATTGAAAATGATTGCGGCATTGCGCTTGGCCATGCGGATTTAGCCATTGATGCAGTGCTTGCTGAAGCAGAACTTACACAAGCATTAAAAGTGGAAGAAGGTGCGCCCATTATGCGTATCGAGCGTTTAACCCATGCTGCCGATGGCACACCCATAGATTTTGAACATCTTTATTATCGCGGCGATGCATTTCAATATCATTTACGTATTGATCGCCAGGGTACAAATAGCAAGGTAAGCGAGGCAGAGTAATGACTAACGCAGCATTTCAATTTGAAAATATAAAAACGCTGGAACAGGAATACGACATAGTGGTTGTTGGCGGCGGTACGGCTGGGCCAATGGCGGCAATCAAAGCAAAAGAGCGCAATCCAAAATTACGTATTTTATTAATTGATAAAGCCAATGTGAAACGTTCCGGTGCCATCAGTATGGGTATGGACGGTTTAAATAACGCGGTCATTCCCGGTCACGCAACACCTGAGCAATACACCAAAGAAATTACTATTGCGAACGATGGAGTTGTAAATCAGGCAACCGTTTACGCTTACGCACAACACAGCTTTGCCACTATCGAACAGCTTGATCGCTGGGGAGTGAAATTTGAAAAAGATGAAACAGGTGATTACGCGGTAAAAAAAGTGCATCACATGGGCTCCTACGTTTTGCCTATGCCTGAAGGTCACGACATTAAAAAAGTTTTATATCGTCAATTAAAGCGCGCGAAAATTTCGATTACCAATCGCCTCGTTAGCACACGTTTATTAACCGATGACGAAGGCGCCGTTTGCGGTGTTATGGGCTTTGATTGCCGTACCGCAGATTTTCATTTGATACGCGCAAAAGCAGTGATTTTATGCTGCGGTGCGGCGGGCCGCTTAGGTTTACCCGCATCCGGTTATTTAATGGGTACTTATGAAAATCCCACCAATGCTGGTGATGGTTATGCAATGGCTTATCACGCCGGTGCAGAGCTTGCGAATCTGGAATGTTTTCAAATTAACCCTTTAATTAAAGATTACAACGGCCCCGCCTGTGCTTATGTAACAGGCCCTCTCGGTGGATATACTGCAAACAATAAAGGTGAACGTTTTATTGAATGCGATTACTGGAGCGGACAAATGATGTGGGAATTTTACCAGGAACTTGAAGGTGGTAATGGCCCGGTATTTTTAAAACTGACGCATTTAGCAGAAGAGACCATTCAAAATATTGAAACGATTTTGCACAGCAATGAGCGCCCGAGTCGCGGGCAATTTCACGCGAACCGCGGTACAGATTATCGCGAGCAAATGATTGAAATGCATATTTCTGAAATTGGCTTTTGCTCTGGCCACAGTGCATCCGGCGTGTGGGTAAATGAAAAAGCCGAAACCTCCGTGAAGGGGCTTTACTCTGCGGGTGACATGGCCGCCGTGCCGCACAACTATATGCTCGGTGCATTTACCTACGGTTGGTTCGCAGGTGCTAACGCAGCTGATTATGTTGCTGAGCGCGAATTTTCCAACGTAAACAGCGAGCAAGTGGAAATTGAAAAGAAACGTGTTTACGCACCCCTGCTACGCACCGAAGGTTTACCACCGGCACAAGTTGAATACAAATTGCGCCGCTTTGTAAATGATTATTTACAACCACCGAAAGTAACAAAAAAAATGGAAATTGGTTTGCAACGCTTTGCTGCAATTGCACAAGACATTGAACAACTCAAGGCCAGCAATGCACACGAATTAATGCGCGCAATGGAAGTTAGCATGATTCGCGATTGCGCCGAAATGGCTGCGCGCGCTTCATTATTTCGCACAGAAAGCCGCTGGGGTTTGTATCACTATCGCGTTGATCATCCACAACGCAACGACGCCGATTGGTTTTGCCATTGCCATTTGAAGAAAGATGAAAATGGCAACATGGTTAGCTTGAAGCGCCCCGTTGAGCCTTACTTAATTCCGCTCAACGAAAAAGAACAAGGTGCATATAAACAGCTGCGATTAAAGGTTGCAAACGCTTAACTCTCAATAAAAGTTCGCAACAAAAGCAGGCAGTAAGAACAGGAGGCAATATGGCCCAGCAAGCACAAGAAATATTTTTTCGCAGCAATGCACCCGTAACAGTCGATGAAGACAAATGTATTGCACATAAAGGCTGTACTGTTTGTGTTGAAGTTTGCCCAATGGATTTATTGGCAATTAACCCAGTAACGCAAAAAGCCTATATGCAATTTGATGAATGCTGGTATTGCATGCCTTGCGAGACCGATTGCCCTACAGGGGCCGTGAAAGTAGATATCCCTTACTTGCTACGTTAATTGCTACATTACTTGTTACGTTAATTACTGCATTAATAGCTACGTTAATTTTTTTAAACAATATTTTTTAGTAGTCGCTACCCAAAATTGGATGCATTTTATTTTTACACCTCTCGTTGCCCACCTCTTACCAGAGGCGAAAACGATTAACAAAAAATTAAATCAGAGAGGAAAACCATGCGTTTCACGATCAAGTTAGCTACCAGCTTTGCACTGGCAATTGCAACATTTAGCAGCATTAACAGTCACGCCGAAACTATTCGCGTTGCACTCGGCACACAAGACACCACTATCAATTGCGCTACCGGTGGCTTATTAATTCGCGAATTAAAATTATTGGAAAAATATTTACCACACGAGGGTAAATATAAAGATGTGACTTACGATATCCAATGGAAAAACTTTACCAGCGGCGCACCGCTTACCAACGAAATGGTGGCAGGTAAATTAGATTTTGGTGCTATGGCAGATTTCCCTGGTTCATTTAACGGGGTAGCGCACGAAGCCGCTGGCAAACACAGTATTTTCCTAAGCGTGTTATCAGGCAGTATTAAAGGCAGTGGTAACGGCATTGTTGTACCCGCCGCATCCAGTGTGCAATCTATTAGCGAATTAAAAGGTAAAACTATTTCTGTGCCCTTCGCATCAACATCTCACGGTATGTTGCTGCGCGCAATTAAAGCACAGGGTTGGGATGTCGATAAAGATGTACATATTATTGCGCAAGCGCCGGAAATTGCAGGCTCCGCATTAAAAAGTAATCGTATTGAAGCCCATGCGGATTTTGTTCCTTTTGCAGAATTATTTCCTAACCGCGGTTTTGCACGCAAAATTTATGATGGTTCACAAGCAAACACCCCTACCTTCCATGGTTCATTAGTAGATGGTGCCTATGCTGAGAAATATCCGGAAATAGTAGTTGCTTACTTACGCGCCGCAATTGAGGCCAACAGAATCATCGCTGCCGAGCCAGAAAAATACAGTGAATTGATTGAAAAAGTAACTGGCATTGATGCAGAAGTAAATTACCTTTTCCACGGCCCTTTAGGATTGCAAACTCGCGATTTCACCTGGAAGCCGGAATATCGCCAAGCGCTTTCTACTGCGATAGATACGTTAAAATTGTTGAAGAAAACCGATCAAGGTTTGAATACCGATAAATTCGTGAACGACAAATATCTGCGCGAAGCATTTAAACAGTCCAATCTGGATTATAAAAAATCACTCGCTGACTATTCACCTTTAGCATTGAGCGCAAAAGATGCGGTATCAGGCCAACCAATTACTGATTTCAAACATGTTGCGCAAATTTGGGTTCGCGGTGAGCCGTTAGTGCGTCATTACTCATCATTCGGTGGTGCAATAAAAGCGTTGAAAGAATTGGAAACAGCGGGAACTGATATTCGTGCTATTTACGCTCAAGCATCAGACAGCGGAATTAAGTTATTGGCGAATCAAGCATGGTTTGTGGAGAACAATGGGCAGATAGACGCGTTCCTGTTAAAGGACCAAGCGGAAACATTTGCGAAAGCTAAAGGCGGCAATGTGCGCGACTTTGGATCAATTCGAATTTAATGTTTTCAACGTTTTATATTAAGGCCTGACAGGAACTACAACATGTCCGCAATAACCGAGAGCCAAGCAGTGCAGTTGCGCGAATTGGAAAATCGTGAATCTGTGTTTGCGCGCGTGCCCTGGAAACGCGTTGGATTACAACTAGGTTCAATAGCGATTTGTTTGGCGCTATGGCAAATCGCCGCGACACAAAAACTCGATTTAGGTGTAGTCACTTTTAATAATGTGCCAACACCTAAAGAGGTGATTGCTGCACTCTGGCAATTGGTTCATTCGGATGTGTTGTTACCGCATCTCACTAGCAGTTTATCGCGCGTGTTTAGCGGATATTTTTCTGCCGCGTTCGTGGGAATTGCGTTGGGGTTGGCGATTGGTCGTTCACGTCGAGCAGAAGATATATTAATGCCGCCGCTGGAATTGTTGCGCCCTATTCCTGCGGTCGCGTGGATTCCTTTGGCAATTTTGATGTTTCCTTCATCAGAAGCGTCGATGATTTTTATTACGTTTACTGGCGCACTATTTCCAATTTTATTAAATACCGTGCACGGTGTTGAAGCGGTTGATCCGCGTTTGATTGCATCTGCTCGTAGTTTGGGTGCATCGAAAGCTGCAATATTGCGCGAAGTTATTTTGCCGGGTGCCGCGCCAAGTATCGTGACAGGATTATCCATTGGTATGGGCACCTCATGGTTTTGTCTGGTTACCGCTGAAATGATTTCAGGGCAATTTGGTATTGGTTATTACACATGGTCGTCATACATTATCCAAAACTATCCGGAAATTATTGTCGGCATGTTATTGATTGGATTGCTCGGCATGGGTAGCAGTTGGCTGATCAAACGCCTTGGCAATTTATTAACGCCATGGTATCGCTTGCAAGGAAAATCATAATGAGCGCCTACGAAACTGCGAAGAGCGAAAACGTAAAAAATTATGGCAATGCAGATGAAAACAACATTGGCGTCGGGCAAATTAATGCCGAACATATTTCTATTCATCTTGGCGAAGGCAAAGCTGCTTTTGAAGCTGTGCATAAAGTTGATTTTACTATCGCACCAGGAGAGTTTGTTTGCATACTTGGGCCATCGGGTTGCGGTAAATCTACATTACTCGGTGCGCTCGCTGGCCACATCAAACCCAGAGGTGGAAAACTTTTATTGGATGGCCAAGCTATTCCCGGCCCATCGCCAGAACGCGGGATGGTATTTCAGCATCACACATTGTTTCCGTGGCGCAGCACTGTTGAGAATGTAGCATTCGGATTAAAAATGCGCGGCATTGGTAAACAAGAGCGCATCAAGCAAGCGACTGAAATGTTAAAACTCGTTGGCCTTGAAGATTCGGCGAATCGCTGGCCATCGCAACTTTCTGGTGGCATGCAACAGCGTGTAGAAATTGCGCGGGTGTTAATTAATAAACCGCGCTTGTTATTAATGGACGAACCCTTTGGCGCACTCGATGCGCAAACACGTTTAAAAATGCAAACGTTATTATTGGATATTTGGAGTCGTATTCGCACTACCGTTGT
This sequence comes from Gammaproteobacteria bacterium, assembly GCA_043745725.1. Lineage (GTDB taxonomy): Bacteria > Pseudomonadota > Gammaproteobacteria > Pseudomonadales > Cellvibrionaceae > Cellvibrio. Next base: position 23,236 of record JAYTSJ010000076.1, read on the forward strand.
GTTTGTCACTCACGATATTGACGAAGCACTTTTTCTGGCGGATCGTATTTTAGTTATGAGCCCACGTCCGGGAAAAATTATTGAAAATTTACCGGTAAATTTTGCGCGACCACGACGTACCGAGTTGGTTACTACGCCAGAATTTATGCAACTTAAACGCCATTGCCTGGAGCTACTCAATCATGAGGAAGGTCGGCATTTACCACGCCTTTCACCATTGGGATTGCCACCAGAATCGCAGCAAGATTTTGTTATTTAAATGTATTTCCAAAACATTATTTATCGCGAGCCACCTATGATTGCTAAAGCCAACATTCAAGATAATCTCGATTATCCAGAAATCCTAGCTTTGCTACCACGCCTTCATGACAGCGATGCTGCCGTACGCCGCATTGCTTTAATTGATCTGGCTGACCTTGAAGAACCAGAAGCCTTGCCTTTTTTAACGGCCAGCTTACTCGACGACAGCGATGCGGATGTGCGCGGCGAAGCTGCACGTTTGCTCGCCGCATGGGAGGAGCCAGAAGTAATCGCAGCACTTTGCCGGGCCCTCACCGACCCAAGTGAAAACGTGCGCGAACTTGCCGCGCAAAGTTTGACTCAACTTAAAGAACCTGAATCCGGTCAGGTGATTTTGCCCTGGGTAATTCACGATGATATCAGTGTTCGTCGCCGCGCTTTACGCGCATTGCGCGAGCTGCGCTTGCCTGCCGCGGCGAAATCTGCGCGCACTGCATTAAGCGATAATGATGCTGGCGTACGCCGCGAAGCTGTCGGTGTTTTGGCTTGGCTCAAGCATGCACCTGCACTTATAGATTTAGCGAAACTCGCCAGCAGTGATGTCAATGTTGAAGTCCGTCGCGCGGCTACAGGCGCGCTCGGGTTTGCTGCTGATAAACAATTACTGCCTGAACTTTATCGTGCCCTGCAAGATAGCCAATGGCAAGTACGCGAAGAAGCTGCCGCAACACTCGGCAAATTAAATTTTAAAGAAGCAGGCACAAATTTAGTTGAGGCGCTGGTAGACGACTATTGGCAAGTGCGCCTGCAAGCCGCACGCGCACTCGGCAAATTGCGTTTTCTTTCCGCCAACTCAGCACTCATCACATTGCTCAGCCACAGCATTAGCAATTTACGTAAAGAGGCTGCACTTGCGCTGGGGGAACTTGGTGATCAACATGCACTGCTTGCACTTCGCCACACGGAAAATGATACCGACCCTGAAGTACGTAAAGCAGTGCGTATAGCTCTCGCACAATTGAGCGGACGTTTAGCATGATACGATTCAGCGTGGTAGAATTTTTAGCACGATACGATTTAGTATGATACAGCCGCCCATTAAATTGCATAACGCTCGCCAACAGCAACAACTCATTATTCGCTGGCAAAATGGCGAGGAACACGTTCTCAATTATCGGCAACTGCGGGCAGCTTGTCGCTGTGCAAGCTGCCGCGCAGATCATACCAGCGGAAAAATCTCGTTGATCCCCACCGATTTACAAGTGGAAAAAATAAATAACCTCGGCCAGGGCCTGCAATTTATTTTTAGCGATGGACACGAGCGAGGCATTTTCCCATGGCAATATTTATGTGAGTTAGGATCTAACATCAAATAAAAATGTTGACCTGCAAGATAGTGGGATGCAGCAAAACAAAAAAAGTGGATAGCAGACTTTTTCCAGTAACCGCCACTTCCGGCACGACTTACTGCCTTAAAATGTCTTCACTTTTTTAATTGCTTCTATTTCTTTAATCGTTTCTATTTCTTCAATTATTTCTATATCCTTAACTGATTCTATATCTTCACTTTTTTCATCGAGGATATGCAATATGCCATCGAAAATAGCATCCACAGGGTCAGCTAACATAGTCATAGAATTTAGAATAATGCATTGGCTTTCGTGCAGTGATAATAAATCTAAAGCTCTTGCTTTGGTGGAATCCTGCATGATACGAGAATGAACAAAAATAACATCAGGTTTCAGTTCAAATTTTTCCAAAAGATCCAACTCATAGGGTTGCTCTATACTAATACCTACTTTATAGCCACGTTCCCTATAGTTGCTCAGCGCCTTATGAAAATGATTTAAGGTTAAATCATTTAATAGTCTGGTATGCAATAAAACTCGCTTCGGCCCCAAACCACAATCGCTCAAAATATTTTCAAATATTTTTCCGTGATCATCAATAACACTCATGATATGGCGCGACTGCACCTGTAGCGATAAGATATATTTATTATTATGATAATTTTGCACATCAGTTTTTTGTAGATAATTCAACGAATGCAGCGTACGTACCAGCCTGTCCAAATGAATTATTTGATCGGTGCTATCCAACGAATTAAAAATGCTATCTATATTTAATGAATTTCCAGTTGCTGATCGAACCAGCAATTCGCTTTCATAACCTATCAGGTTTTCATGGCCTGGTAATTTTTCATAGTCTAGCAATTTTTCATAGCCAGATAGGTGTTCTGATCCAATAGTATTAATAGGATGAAACTTGCTGCCTAAAATAAGATTGCCGAATCTAGCCCAGTAAGTATTATCTGTTTTGAAAAAACCAGTTTTAGGCAAAGCTTTCGTTTGTGCCTGAGCTTGTAATTGATCATTAAAGTAATTCATGAGTTCGGTAAGCGGCATAATCTTAGCCCTGAAAATATTGTTGTGATTTCAATCCGGTAATGAATGCATAATAAAGACCCTCTATTTATTTATGAAAGAATAAAATCTTCTCAGCTTATAGCATCTCTCCCTTAATGGTTAACTTATAAGCTTGCTGGCATTGAAAGCTGATAAGCCACGCTAATTATTTATATATTATTCATTTAAATGATTTATTTTTAGCTCCCATCGCAATCGCATTATAAGGATATTCATATATATTCTTTCCCATTACCCTAAGTCATCACTATATTTCACAGCAACTTCACATTCTGTTTTTTTAAAAACCACCAGCTAGATGTTTTTTAAAACAGTTGAATTTCCAGGAGAATAATTATGACTGTGGTCCAATTAAATAATACGGCTCTGATAATTAACTCAGCTTTTGATAACACTGTTACGCATGAAATCGCGACTGAAAAATCATTGCCAGCCGTACTTCAAGCGGCAAAACAAAAAGCAGGTTCTGAAAACCTTCCTTACTCAGGTGGAATTGATTCGGAAGAGGCATGGCGACTTTTTACGGGTGGACATGCACATCTAGTTGATGTGCGTGCAGCTGAGGAACGAAAATTTGTAGGTCATGTACCTAACACCCTTCACGTTGCCTGGCAGGTAGGGCCAGCACTTATCAAAAATCCGCGCTTTTTGCGTGAGCTTGAAAATAAATTATCAAAAGAATCCGTTATTTTATTTTTGTGCCGCAGTGGGAAGCGCTCCGCAGCAGCGGCAGAAGCAGCTGCTAACGCAGGGTTCAAATATGTATTTAATGTGCTCGAAGGTTTTGAAGGTGGTCTGGATGAGCGCCAGCAACGCGGCAGCAACGGTGGCTGGCGTCAACGTGGATTACCCTGGGTACAAAACTAAGCGTGTTGAATTAGCAGCAACGAATCTATGACTCCTGCTTAACGACTCAAATAATTAAGCGCCCTAATCATTGAACGTCGCCAGTGGAACCTATAAATGACAAACACCACCAATAAAGAACAAGATTTTTCAGTTGTCGCATCTTCAAGCTGGGAACTCGATAAAATTGTGAACGAATTGCGTGCTGCACGCAATGATTGGCGCAGCCAACGCGGGCGTTTACGCGAAGCAGGCTTGCGTGAATTGCCGTCTCGCGATGCATTACAACAGATTATGAGCGATCTTTGCGGTGCGCTTTTCCCCATGCGTCTTGGCCCACAAGATTTGCGTGAAGAAAGCGAAGATTATTATGTTGGCCATACACTGGATGCAGCACTGAATCAATTGCTATTACAAGTACAACTCGAATTACTGTATGCCGTGCGACAACAACGCGACATTAACGATGAAAAAGAATTTAAATTACAGGCCACGCACATTGTTCGCTTGTTCGCAGCAGCCTTACCGCGCTTGCGCCGAATTTTGGACATTGATGTACAAACAGCTTTCCACGGTGATCCAGCTGCACACAGCGTAGATGAAGTGTTGCTCTGCTACCCGGGTATTCTCGCCATTATCTATCACCGCCTCGCGCATACACTTTACGAATTAGGTGTACCTTTGTTAGCACGAATTGTTGCGGAACTTGCGCATTCCACTACTGGCATTGACATTCACCCAGGGGCGCAAATTGGCAGTGGATTTTTTATTGATCATGGCACCGGCGTAGTAATTGGTGAAACTGCGGTAATCGGCGAGCGCGTCCGGGTTTATCAAGCCGTCACGCTCGGTGCAAAAACATTTCCTACCGATGAAACTGGCGCGCTGCAAAAAGGTTTACCACGTCATCCCATTGTTGAAGATGATGTAGTGATTTATGCGGGCGCGACCGTACTGGGGCGCATAACTATCGGCAAAGGCTCAACCATTGGTGGCAATGTGTGGCTGACACGCAGTGTTCCGCCGGGCAGTAGCATTACACAAGCAACATCGCGCAATATCGCGGAGGTACAGTGATGAGCATCGCCGTTCATTTTGGCCGTGTTGTAAAACGTATTCGTGAAGAGCGCGGATTATCGCAAGAAGTATTGGCGGATTATGCTGATTTAAATCGTAGTTATGTTGGTGAGGTAGAGCGCGGCTTAGTTATGCCCTCACTGGCGACTGTAACAAAAATTGCAAAAGCATTCAATTTACCTACATCGGATTTATTAATACTTTACGAAATTTATGAAAAATCCGAACTTGAAAAAATTGAATAATTTTTTCAAGTTTATTGGGTGACTTGATGATGGCTATAGACGGTTGAGGTTTTTCTATAAGAATGCCATCTTAGCTTAGTATTTTTTCTATATAAAAACTATTTAACTTTTAAACATTCATCTTATTAATTAAAGGAACTCCCTGATGGCGAGCGAAAATGAAGTGCAACTAGCACTTGGCGATAATGCAGCGCGGCAATTAGCGAATGCGACTAAAACTACACCACAATTATCTATTATTTCCCCGCGCTGGCTTGTACATTTATTGCAATGGACTCCCGTAGAAGCAGGTATTTTTCGTTTAAACCGCGTGAAAAATCCAACGCAAGTAACGGTGACGTGCTCAAAACGCGATGAATCAGACATTAAACCTACCTTCGTTGATTACGATGATAACCCGCGCGAATATTTTTTGAATGCGGTAACCAGTGTTGTTGATATACACACTCGTGTTTCTGATTTATACAACAATCCGCACGATCAAATTAAAGAACAATTACGTTTAACAATTGAAACGATTAAAGAACGTCAGGAAAGTGAATTAATTAATAATCCTGAATACGGTTTGTTGGCAAGTGTAGATGAAACACAACGTATCTCTACACTAACGGGCGCCCCAACACCAGATGATTTGGATGAGCTATTGGTAAAAGTGTGGAAAGAACCTGGTTTCTTTTTAGCGCACCCGTTAGCGATTGCCGCATTCGGTCGCGAATGTACACGTCGCGGTGTGCCACCACCCACGGTGAGTTTATTTGGTTCGCAATTTATTACGTGGCGCGGTGTACCACTCATTCCATCTGATAAATTACCGATTGATGAGAATGGCAAAACTAAAATTTTATTATTACGCGTCGGGGATAAACGCCAGGGCGTTATTGGTTTGTATCAACCTGGATTGGCTGGGCAGCAAAGCCCCGGTTTGTCTGTGCGTTTTATGGGCATTGGTCGCAACGCTATCGCTTCTTACTTAATTTCCTTGTATTGCTCTCTTGCAGTCTTAACCGAAGATGCGCTTGCCGTGCTCGAGGATGTAGAAGTGGGTAAATATCACGATTATCCCGACACTTATAAATAATGGTTGATGTTGTTATGAATGAACATCAAGATTTACCAGACCTACAATCATTGGCCGCAATGGCCAATGAATTTTTTCAAGCTCTACCCAATGCAGCACCCATTGTTTCTGGTTTGCGCGCCAATATTCCTCAACCAGTTATTCCCCAACCAATGCAGGAGCAACATGCAACAGTTGCTCCTGCAGCTCAGCATTATTTTGCCGATAATACGAACACTTATCCGTTCGCTAATGTGCAGATTGATCAATTGACAACGCAGGTTTCACCACAAGTTTTTGGCTTGCCTAGTGACGGTGAACTAAAAAGTTTATTAGCGGATGACAGATTTATCACTCAGCCGCAGCAAAATACTTTTGCAAACAGACCACAAGCAGCAACAGAGTTGCAAGTTCCACAGCAATTAGAAAATTATTCCAGCCATTATCACCAGCCCCAAACTAGAGGTAGTGATCGTGTAACACCCGGCAGCTTAAACTTGCCGGGCGAACTGGATGTACAACAATTACTCGCTGCGGAATTTACCTTTACAAAATTTACTGCGCCGGCTCAGACAAGTTCAGCCGCACCAGATTCACGTTTTTATTTTCTGGATTCTGGTGTACAACCGGTATTTGGCAACTCGCCAAAACACGGGCAATTTGCAGCTGAATCACAGGGTTTTGATGTACAGGCCATTCGTCGCGATTTTCCAATTTTAGCAGAGCGTGTGAATGGCAAGCCGCTGATATGGTTTGACAATGCCGCCACTACGCAGAAACCAAAATCGGTCATCGAGCGCGTAAGTTATTTTTATGAACACGAAAATTCTAATATTCATCGCGCTGCCCACGAATTAGCAGCACGCGCAACTGATGCTTATGAAGGTGCGCGCAATAAAGTTACAAAATTTATCGGGGCAAAATCATCCGATGAAATTATTTTTGTGCGCGGCGCTACCGAAGGTATTAATTTATTGGCGAATACCTTTGGCCAACAGCATGTAGGTGAAGGCGATGAAATCATTGTTTCACAATTGGAACACCACGCTAATATTGTGCCCTGGTATATGCTGGCAACACGCGTGGGGGCAAAGCTTCGTGTAATTCCCGTAGATGATAGTGGCCAAATTTTGCTGGATGAATTTCGCAAACTGATTAATGGCCGCACAAAATTAGTATCAGTGACACAAGTATCTAACGCGCTGGGAACCGTTACACCCATTAAAGATATTATCAGTATTGCGCACGCTTCTGGTGTACCGGTAATTGTGGATGGTGCGCAATCGATATCACACATGCGCGTTAATATGCAGGAATTGGATGCAGATTTTTTTGTATTCTCTGGCCATAAAGTATTTGGCCCGACAGGTATCGGCGTTGTCTATGGCAAAGCCGAACACTTGAAAAATCTTGCGCCCTGGCAAGGGGGCGGCAATATGATAGCGGACGTGACTTTTGAACGTATCATTTATCAAGATGCACCCAATCGTTTTGAGGCAGGCACAGGTAACATTGCCGATGCCGTAGGGTTAGGCGCAGCAATTGATTATGTTGAACGCGTTGGTATGGATCGTATCGCGCGATATGAACATGATTTATTGGTTTACGGCACACAACGTTTGCAACCGATTCCTGGTGTACGTTTGATTGGTACGGCAACGAATAAAGCCAGTGTTCTCTCGTTTGTATTAGCGGGCTATAAAACAGAAGAAGTTGGTACAGCCTTAAATCGCGAAGGCATAGCAGTTCGCTCTGGCCACCACTGCGCCCAGCCAATTTTGCGGCGCTTTGGCCTGGAAACCACAGTTCGGCCTTCATTTGCTTTTTATAATACCTGTGAAGAAATTGATTTAATGGTAGCGGTGGTAGAACAGCTTGCCAGGGCAAGGCGTTAATCAACTCGCAGCAAAAAAAACAAAGCCCGGAATCTCCGGACTTTGTTTTCGTTCTATTTTTTCATTCCATTTTTTCGCAAGAGGCTATTCGGCTACAAGCCCCAAGATTTCTTTCTTTAAAATTAGACACACATTCACGATAATTTTTATACATTAATTTTCGTTTTATTTTCCTCACTTAAGAGTCAGGAAATGCGATATAACGTAACCACGCCTAGCGAATTTTCTGATCTTTTTTTACATAAATTTTAGAAAAAATATTCTATTGCGATTAAATTTTTAAAATTAATCGATAAAAAAAGCGGGTCGCATAAATCTTATGCGGCCCGCTTTTTAGTTGGAGCATCAGCTTAAGTTGATTATTGTTCGTCGACTTAAGCCTTCTGATTTAAAAATAATTATTGCAACAATCACTTTTATTGTAATAACCAGCGTTGCTGATCACCGCCATTCCAGCCCCATTGAATAAGCTTCATACCGTTGGTTGCAGAACTTGAGTTATCCAATACAGCGCCGCTCGCCTTGTTCCAGATTTTGTAACTGCCATCGGCTTGTTGTTCGATCCACCAGCGTTGGTTGTCACTGCGACTCGGCGTCCATAACACCAGTTGGGTACCATTTGCAGTGCTATTACCAGGGACATCCAGTGCCTTCCAGCTAGACATGCTGATAATGTTCCAGGAAGCATCTTCATTCTGGGTGAGCAACCATTTTTGATTTATGCCGAAATTTAAACCCCATTGAATCACTCCTGAACCTTCTGCAAACAAGCCAGAACTATCAATCGCAATCCCATTTTGTTTGCTTACAATCACGTGGGTACCAGCGATATTGTTCGGCATTGCAGTCGGCGTGTACTGCAGCCAAGCTACTGCGCTGGCGAACTTGCTGGTAGTCAACGTGTCGTCGTTCGGGGTTTTGTTTAACCAGCCATTCCAGGTGATGTTGTAATCTGTACGACGGTTATTCCAAATAGCATCGGCGTTTTGTTTCATCCAGGAGTAGTAACCATCCCACTGGCGATTGTCGCGAATAAAGTGGCCGGCACCGCGCGCCATTTCATCACCCCAAGTATTTAAGTAACCGGCATTGTTGCTGATAACACCGTTAGTAGTCATGTGGTCGCGGGTGTAATCAATCGCTTTTTTGGCGTAGTCGTAATACTTCTTATCGCCTGTCGCGAGGTAGAGCAAATGGGAGTAATTGGCAAAGGTGCCCTGGTTGTAGGCGGCTGATCCCTTGTTAATTACACCAGCGCGGTCAACCTGCGCATAAACTTGGCCGGTATCCTGATTATAAACATGGCTCACAACCCACGCGTGAATTTGAATAGCGCGATCGAGATACCATTGATCATGAATACTTTGGTAAATCATAACCGCTGCGGTACCCAAACTATCGTTGGATAATGGATTCTTACCGATGGAAGCACTTTCATTGGCAGGTGTTTTTTCTGGTTGCTGCTCCCAAATGCCGCCGTCGTTGTAGACAGTATCCCAGCCGCGTGTCCAAGCCATATTGAAACCGTACTTGGCAGCCGTTAAATAGCTGGTATTACCGGTTATTTGGTAGCCGCGCATTAACATAATGGCGTTCCAACCTATGTCATCGTTCCAACCGTCCCAATCCCATGGCGTTGGCATATCTTTCAGCCAGCCCGCACAAAGTCTGTCAATCAAGGGTTTAAGATCGGCACGACCAGTCCGCTCGTAAGCGTCTTGCACTGAAAGAATATCAAGCGCACCCACCCAACCGCCATCAAACTTGGTCGCAGTGACGTTATTTTTGAAAGCGGTTTTACCGCCGGAATCCACCATAAAGGCGCGCAGATATCCATTAAGCGATGCGTCAGCGTTAGGGTTTACAACCGCATTCGGATTATTGGTAATGCCGTTGGCGGTGATATTGATCCAATTTAAATTGAACCCGCCAACCTTGGCCGTTACGCCGAGATTATAAGTGCCCGCAGCAAGGGTTACGGTTTGTGAAACGTTGGTCCAATTCTGCCAGCCACCGGTATTAGGAATTGCAATTGTTCCCAATTGCGTAGCGCCAGCATTGTAATCTGTGGACATCACAGCCGTAGCATTAGGCGATGCAACGCGATATTGAATCGTATAACTGCCGGTACTTGGCACCGTGATGGTATACGTCAGCCAATCACCAGTATCGATCCAGCCGACGTTCTGCGTACCCTCACTTGAAGCTTCTAATTGAACACCAGCCATGGAGTTGTATGCCTCGGCTTCAATTTTTCCGGGAATGTTCACCGCTAAAACGATACTGCTCATGGTCATACCAACAGCGGCTGTCACCCCCATTGATAGTATTTTTTTAAACATTGGTTTTTTGAAATTAATCTGCATTTTATGCCTCGTTATTGATTTGGTTAAAACGGTGGAGATTTCGTTGAACTAACCACTCAGCTTCGAGCTGGGTGATTAGTTGTGTATCTTCATGCTTGACGCAGCTGTTACAACGCTTATGACCTACTAAGGCGCTACTATGACCCAACTATAATCCGCTAAGGCGCTACTATCGCCCAGCTTTGGTTGGCGCCACTATTGCACCCCCAAAGGCCTACTGCAGTGCCATTGGTAGTGCCCCAACCGGTAGCATCCAAACACAAGCCGGTATTGCTGGCTGGGTTCAGTACATAGCCACCATTTTGCGCAACAGCTTTCCAGGCTTGAGCCGTTGAACCGTTACAAGGTTGTAAGGTGGCGGCGGAACCTGAGACGCTTAAGCAGTAATTTCCTGCTGACAGTGAGATGGTGTAGAAGCCAGCCTGATTGGCGTTGGCGAAAACCCACGTCTGATTTGCGGAGTTTTGCGTTTGCCACAGGATGATTGGGTTGTTCATGCCCAAACCGCCACCTGCGTCGTCCAGCGCTAAATTCGGTGCATGTTGCGGATGCAATACATGACTACCATTGAGTGCGCCGCCGTTCACATCGCCGCTGGTGATGCCAATATCGTCTATGTAGCCTTTGAATGATCCCGTGGTTTCAGGGCGATCATAACCAACAACAATACGATCGATGGTTTTGCCGGCATTAGCTTGTCCAATAGTTGAGCGCACCTGATTCCATACACCGCGCGTCAATCTGCCGCTATTGCCCTGAAAAGTTGGATGCACACGCACACCATTCTGATCAACAGCACCGGAATCACGCAGGCTCGTCCCGTCAGTAAAGATCAAGTCAACCGCTACGTAAGTACTGTTGTCATAACCTATTTCCGGGTAAATCCAGTACGACAACTGAGTAGTCGCCGTCACCGGAATATTCACATCGAAAATTTTGTTGTAAGAGAAAGATCTTGATGTGTCGTTATCAATTCCCGCATACATAAGCGCAATACCGCCACTATGGGCAACGCCATCCCAACGTGCTGCTGTTTCCATATGGGTTGCACCACAGCAAATGCCGCCGATATTAGCGTCATAGTTGATGGTGTCGTTCCAATCAGGCATAGAGCTAGGCGAGAAATCAGCAAAGAAAGAAGCGGCGCTGCTTAGGCGTGGTTCGTCAAACGACGGTGGGGCATCGCTCGCCGCACTGCCCCATTGCGTATTGGCATTACTGCCTAAATCAAACGACAGATTGCTATCATTTGTGAGTTGGTTAAGGCCTACCCAAACACGGGTAGACGTTTGCCCGTTCAGTCTCATGCTCTGAACATAAGTGCCATTTGCGCCAGCATTGGGAGCATCTATGGTTAGCGTGCGCCCATTACCCATGCGAACCAGCGTGTTGGTAAACAGTGGCGTGCTGATAGTAAAACCACCTACGCCCGGCACTTCTGGATAAAGCCCGAGAGCTGCCCATACATACCAGGATGAAAGCGCGCCCAGGTCATCATTACCGGGCAAACCGTTGGCATTGGCGGTATAAAGCTGGGTCATAATGCGTCGCACAAGCGCCTGGGTTTTGTAAGGCGCACCGGCGAAGTTGTACACAAAAGGAGTGCCGCCTTCCGGCTCATTACCCAACCACGCGCGCTCATTGCCGGGGCCGGCATCAAGCACCGTAAAGTGATGATCCAAGCGCGCTACGGCAGCAGCATTACCGCCCATCGCATCGATCAAGCCGCGATAGTTTTGTGGCACCATCCAAGTATATTGGCCAGGAGTTCCCTCGGCAAAACCATCCCCGTTTGAAGGGTTGAAATCACTTTTAAAGCCGCCAGTAGCAAAACGTTGTTGAATGTAGCCATTGCGATTTGAGTAAAGGTTTTTCCAGTTTTGTGCACGCATCAAATAGCGATCGCGCTTGCCAGAATCACCCAGGCTACCAGCCAATTGGGCAATAGCAGAATCCGCGACGGCGAACTCGAGCGTGTTAGCCATAGGCGCGTCTTTGAGTAAATCGAACGGAATAAAGCCTCGATTCATATATTCTGTAAGGCCGGGGCGCAATTCACAACCACCGGTTCTCACGCCTGGTTCGTTGGCCGATTTTTCCATAACGCGTAATGCACCAGCCGTGTCAAAGTTCTTGCCGCCGAAAGCCCAAAGGTTAGCTACTACCAGCGTCCCTGAGTCACCAGCCATAATGCAGTCGTCGCTGTTCCCCATGGGCCACTTGGGGAAACCACCACCTGCGGCAGTGGCATCCGCCACCATGGATTGCGCCATGTCACTCGCTTCTTTTGGAGCTAACCAACCGAGTAATTGCACTTGCGAACGGTAAACGTCCCAACCGGAAAAGTTTGCGTACTTGTCCCATCCTGATGCGGTGTAAATTTTCTTATCGAAGCCAATGTACTGGCCATTCACATCGCTAAACAAATTGGGATGCAGCAGGGAATGGTAAAGCGCCGAATAGAATTTAGTGCGATCGGCAGTTGAACCACCTGTGACCTGGATTTTGTTAAGCGAGGCATTCCATGTGGACTGCGCGTCGGCTTTGATTTTATTGAAATCCCAATTGGGGTTTTCGTTTTGCAGATTCATCCTGGCGTTATCAGTGCTAACGTAAGAAATACCGAGCTTAAGCTGGATTTGCCCGCCGCTAGAGAACTTCACCCAGCCGCCATTTTTTTGCCCTTGATTAGCAACGCGTGAACCGGCGTTAACGCTATCGCCCGCGAAGGTGCCAAAACTAGAAAATGTACGGTCGAATTGACCATAAAAATAAACGGTGTAACCACCAGTGCCGCATACGCCACCTGTGCGCATATAGCCTTTTACGGTGTCGTTGTTGACGATTTCAAGCTGCGCATATTGTGCGCCTACACCATTTCGGCCGACGTTGAAAATCACCGTAGCTTCATTGGTGTTCGGATAGGTAAAACGCCCAAAGCCGGTTCGTTTGGTTACGGTCAGCTCGGCGTTTATGCCGTTATTCATCGACATTCTGTACCAGCCTGGCTCAGCGTTTTCATTCTGAAAGCCGACTTGGTAGCTGGTGAGATTAGTCGCGGGCGAGGTATTTATGCCACCCACAATCGGCAGTATGGGAAGGTCTTGAGTAACGGTGCAGCCTGTGCCGCTGGTGTGCACAAGGCTAATTCCTTGCACTACGCCCTTGCCGTATTTATAGCCACCGAGGGCGTACTGTTCCCCGTAGCCAGTATCCGGGCTGAATTGCACCATACCAAAAGGCAGGGTTGCGCCAGGAAAGGTATTGCCCGCATGCCAACCCACATCCCGGTTTTCCGGCGTGGTATCACCCGGCTGGGTGCCAATAAAGGGGTTTACTAAGGGGAGTAAATTCGTGTCCGCATTAGCGGGCAACATACTGCCAAACCAAAGGCTCGTTGCGATCAGTAAAAGTCGTCTGTTCATCATGATTACACCAATAAGAATGGATTTTTTGAAAATTTTATTTTTATGTTTACGTCATTCATTGTGATAATTGCCTCATCCGTGAGGCTGATTATTCCTAAATTACAGGGTGTTCCTTTTACAACTTGGTGAACTTAACCCAGTTAATATTCCAGCCAGCTTTCACGGCAAAAATGCCCAGTGAATATGTGCCGGCATTGATATTGACGGTGTTAGAAACCGTTACCCAGTTTTGCCAACCACCTGTCGCTGGGATTGTTACTTGACCGAGTTGAGTGGCGCCCGCGTTTAAATCGAGCGATAACGCTGCACCGCTTGGGCTGGCTACGCGGTATTCCACCTTGTAACTGCCGCTGGTGGGAAATGTGATATTGGCGTAAGCCATCCAGTCATTCGCTTCAATCCAACCGACGTTTTTCCCGCCGCCCGCATCCGTTGTGGTTTCAGTCGCAACACCGCTCATAGAGGTATAAGTTTCCGCCTCAATTTGCTTGGTGAAGGCGGTAGTACCACCATTTTGCTGGATAATTTTGAATTTCTGCGCATTGGTGCTGTTGGTAAACCATTGCTCTAATTGCAGACCCGTTGCAGAACTACCGCCGGGAACATCGAGCGCCTGACCGCTGTACATGTTGATGAAATAGTAGCTACCGTCAGAATTGAGGACTGGTCGCCATTGGTCATTACCAGGCGTTAAACCCTGCGCAGACCATTGGATAATCTTTGCACCGTTAATGGCAGAACCTGCCGCCACATTCAACACTAAACCGCTGTTTGCGTTTTTGATGTGGTAGTAACCACCCCCAGTTGATTCAAATGTCCACAGGGAATTTTTCTCACCCGCCGAGAATGGCCACTGAACAACCAAGCCGCCATTCGCAGTTGATGAACCAGATATATTAAGCGCTAATCCACTGCCTACGTTTTGGATCTCGTAAGTGTTATTAAACGGACCAGCATCAGCACTTGCTTCTATAGCAGCGGGCAGAATCACTGAGCCTTCTGCTTCCATCGCCCAAATGTCGGTGGTGGGAGTCAGTTTGGTCAGATTGTTTTGCGAGATGTTGTAATCCGTACGACGGTTCTTCCAAGCGGCAGCCGCGTTATTGGCAAACCACTGGGAGTAAGTCGACCACAAGTTGTTTTGACGAGCAAAGTTACCGAGACCACGATAGAACTGTTCACTACCAAAGCTACCATTAGCGGGGTGATCTTCAGTCATGATCGGGTATCTATTGATTACATGGGTCGTAGCAAGGACGGCATCGTTGTAGTACTGGCTGTTGCCCGTAATTTTGTAGAGCGCATTCGCAGCGTTAATGATTGCCCCGCTGTTATAGACATTGTCGTCACCCATAATGCCTGACGGTCCGATTTGCTCATGTACACGTCCATTGTTAAGGTCGAACAGATACGTGCGCGCCCATGCATAAATTTCCTTTGACTTGGTGAGGTAACTGTTATCACCAGTGGCTAGATAAATCATCGCGCCGGAAATCACAAACGGCCAGTTACTGAGTGCGCACTTGCCACCGTTAGGAACGTTGTCCATGTTCTCCCAAATACCGCCACCGTAGTCACCATCCCAACCGCGCGCATAAGCTGTATCCCAGTTCTTTTTAGCCATATCCAAATAGGCCGCATTGCCCGTAATTTGGTAGCCGCGCATTAGGGTAATAGTGGCCCAGGCTAGATCGTCGTTCCATTTATCCCAGACTAAATCGGTGCCGTTTTGCTTTATAAATGTATCGAGCGAGTCAGAAATAAGTTGGCGGCGATCGGCAGCAAAATTGGCCTGATATGAATCTTCAACACCTTCGATGATATAAGCCTGCCCCCACATGAAAGCCATAGAACGCTTGGTCAAGCTATCGGCAAAGTAGGTTTTCCCTGCGCTTTTAATCAAAAATGCTTGTAGCCAACCGTTGTAAACGGTGTCGGCTTGAGTTTCAGCCTGCGCAAGTGGTGCACTTAACATACTCGCAAGTGCCAGTACCGGCGCTGCGAAACACAGATGTTTTAATCGAAAATACTTTTTCATTTTAAGCCTCATATTTGAATGTGAGGGGGCATCCACATATTTGAAAAACGCGATGAAAACGTTTTCAAACCGACACGGAATAACCCCCTAATAATGTATGGTGTGCTAGATTTTGGTGAACTTGATCCAGTTGATATTCCAGCCACCTTTAGGGGCGAATATACCGAGCGAATAGGTTCCAGCATTGATATTGACTGTGTTGGAAACCGTGACCCACGACTGCCAACCGCCAGTTGCAGGAATGGTTACCTGACCCAGCTGAATGCTGCCTGCGTTTAAATCGAGGGAAAGTGTTGCACCACCTGGGCTGGCTACGCGGTATTCGACTTTGTAACTGCCGCTGCTTGGGAAGTTGGTATTGGCGTAAACCATAAAATCGTTAACATCGATCCAACCGACGTTTTGGCCACCGCCTGCATCAGAAGTAGCTTCAGTCAGCACGCCGACCATCGAGGTGTAACTTTCGGCTTCGATTTGTTTCGTAAAACCACCGCTGCCGGTTCTGTTGAGTATCCAGCGTTGATTGTCACCAGCACTGCATGTCCACACACCTACGCCGGTGCCGTTAGTTGTTCCCCATCCATTTACGTCCAGGCACAAGCCATTGTTGTTGGCTGGGTTCCAGGTGTAACCACCGTTTTTGGGTGTAGCTCGCCACGCTTGTGATTTGGAACCATTGCAAGGTAGAAGCGTTACGGCAGCACCACGGTTTGTACCCGATGCAGTCAGGCAGTAATTACCTAGGGAAAGCGCGATGTTGTAGTAACCAGAAGGCGCCACATTCGCGTTGGAAATAGTCCAGGATTGCGCGGCGGTGTTATTGGTTTGCCAGATATCAATTGGGCTGTTATCGCGTAAATCACCGGCGTAATCATCCAATGCCTGGCCTTGTGCGTGCGCAGGATGCAATACATAGCTGCCATTAGCAGGCCCCATAGAATCGGGCTCGCCAATCCAACCTTTAGCGATAACTTGCTTGATCGCGCCATGCCAGGCATCCGCCATTTTGCGATAGCCATTTTCGTTGGGGTGCAAACCATCTGCCAGATCAGCAACGGTAACGCTGCCCATATCCACCAACGCAATATGCTTGCCTTGGTTCGCGCGGGACTCAACGGTAAAGCGGGTTTGATTGTTGAAAGTAGCCATGCGCGCCGTGGTTGAATCACTGCCAGCACGAATAATTGCCGCTACTAATATGGTGGAGTTTGGTGCCGCTGCAAAAATCTGATCGATCAATGCGGCTAAACGAGCAGGAGCCGTATCAACTTGAAAGTTGCCGTTAATATCGTTTGTGCCTATGTGTAACAAGACGAGGTTAGGGCGATATTGCACCACAACGCCAGTCGCAATTGATGCGATCTGATCAATTCGCCAACCGCTATGTCCTTCATTTTCAAGATCACTGAAATTACCGTCGCGTGAATTGCCAACATAATCCAGCTGACTAACTTCATTGATCAACTGATCGTAAAGCGGCGCGCGATAACTATTGCCATTGGGAACACCAATGCCTTCAGTGATCGAGTCGCCCATGGGCATGATTCGTAGATTTTGCGAATGGGCAGATACTGCGGTTAGTGCAAGCAAAACACTTACTACTATTGAAGCAGGTGAGAACAATTTATGTCTGTGGATATTTCTGGCACGAGAAATTGAGATAAAGGTATTGGCCATAGACAATGCCCATCTTCTCAAAAAAATCGTCGTCAAAAACGTTATTATATTCATGAATTTTTGCATGATTAAAATTTCCTAAGAGTTATTTTTATTTACGTTAGGTGACAAGCATGCGAGATTTTCAGAACAGCACTAGGGCAACTCAATAACGATTTGCATAGACTCTGACAAACAAGCGGGGCGAATTTAACAGAGATTTCTCGGAGTTGGGCTCGAATATTTTTTGTCGTACGTTCTTCTTTTGGTAGTGCTAGTTCGAATAATGGTAGATGAGTTGCTTAATAAAACTCTCACGATTCAAAGCTCAAATAAATCGTCAAAAAAGTTTCACTTAAATCCATATTTAAAAGAACTAATCAAAATTTTAAATATATTAATACTAGAAACTTACCAATGGACATCAATATGTTTTAAATCATAGACGTAGAATCACGCGAGTCCGCAGATATCGCCCTACCGATGCCGGATTTTGGCACCTAAACCAATATTAATTGATTAGTATTAGTTTTCTTATCAAATGTCCCACTTTAAAGTGATACACGCTATAAGTTTCGAAAAACCGAGAAAAAAATAATTTTTAATAATCGCGAACCGCATCACAATACTCGATCACTTCGAGAAATGCGTTGGGCGTGTGCCACTTACGAAAATCGAAGTGGAACGCGCTAACTAAAAAAAATTTCGAAAAAAATTGAAATGAAATTCAAAAATGTGACATGGATCTCTAAAAAAATACTCCCTGAAAATAACACGCCAACATCCAATAATGAACAATCAACAATCAACAATAAGAGTCGCGGCAGTTTGCCAGCGCACTCATTTAAAAGTAACGAAATTACAGCACATCTCCAACAGACAAATTTTGCCATCAAATAGAAACAGAAGACTCTAAAATGCAAAGGCGTTTACTTACAAAAACTTGTATCGCACGCCAACCCCATTCGATTTATTTTTTTCAAGAGCCGCCAATACTTGATTGAAGAGTACCAATCGGCACGCGCAATATGAAAAATAATTTTTTAATCTGATTTTTGATTTAATTTTTGAAACAAATAAATTATGGCTATTTAATAGAAAGTGTACGTTAGACAACATACTTTTAATTTATTTCTAATAAGCTTAGCTGGGTCATTTCAAGCGTTAACGTTTTTAATCTGATAGAAATGATACCGCATTATTAATGTTTTATTTTTTCCGCGTGATTTACGTACTACTTAAAAATAAAAATATTTTTGGCGTGCTAAATCGCAAACAATCAAATCATTGAAAGGGTTTATATATGTCACACAAATTTAATTTATTCGCAACATTATTTTCTTTTGGCGCCATGAGCACTGCATTTGCGTCTTCCTCTGTGTCTTATCCAAATCCGGGCACTGAAAATGCTGTCTGGTATAAATTTATTGCTAAAACGACGGGGCCCGTCAGCGCTTATTTTGTTGGAAGCAAAGCAGGCTTTGAAGAAAATATTCGCGTCGTTTCAAATGGGCAGTTGCTAGGCGCCACTGGGCTCAGTAACCGCTATTTGAAATATGGAGATTCGATAACATTTGGTTATGTATTGGCAGGCGATACCGTCAGCATTTTCCTTTCCATTCCAGAAAAAAATGCAGGCGTTTGGTCGCAGAAAACGCAGATTTCTCCTGGCTTTTATTTGACACCGAATGGTATTTATTCGACTCATTATTCTGGCGATGCAAGCGGGAAAATTCCAGCAGGAGTTTACGTCGGATTTGAAGATCTCGCGTTTCAGCGACAAGCCGCTGATTGGGATTACAACGACAGTGAATATGTATTTACCAATGTGTCGATGGTTGTGGACAAATAATCTATAAAGAATGATGCGCCATTATAATCGATAAAATCCTATTGATAAAATGGCCGCCTCGATCCATAACTTTTTTGCTATTACAATTTTTACCCAATGAAAATTCGGAGAAAATAAAATGAAAACGATACAAATTGGAACCGGCTTCTTAATAAAAAGCTGTATAGCTCTGCTTGTAAGTGTGTGTGCAACCACCATCCAAGCCCAAACAAATTCATGGACTGCCTGTTCAAAAGAAAACGGAACCTGTACGTTTGCGGGAAGCAAACTTGTTCGTTACGGTGCAGGTAATTTTTGGAAGCAAGGAATCTACATTAATTCAGTCGCGTGCAACAATGCAACATTTGGTGATCCAGTCGTAGGCACTTTCAAGAGTTGCCAAACAGCTGAACCGCAATGGGCGACTTGTGCCAGTGAGAATGGAACTTGCACATTTACGGGCAAGAAAATAATTCGTTATGGTATCGACACACGTTGGACTCAAGGCACATACACGAGTCAAGTGGCATGTAATAACAGCGTGTTTGGTGACCCTGCTGTTGGTAGCGGAAAAATTTGTCAGATCGCTGGTGATGGTTCTGATACTGCCGCTCCCACTTCACCAGACAATTTAAATATTCTTAATCTCACCTGCACTTCGGGAATATTATCCTGGACAGCAGCGCTCGATAATGTCGGTGTTGCTGCTTACGATATTTATCACGACGGCCAATTTATGTTGCGCGTTGGCGGAGATATTTTAACGACTACACTTACACTTAATCCTGGCGTTAATTGGGGACTATATGTAAACGCGGTAGATTCTGCGGGCAATGTTTCTCAGGCGAGCCCTACATTGCCAGTTGCCGTTCCACAATGTCAGGTTGACATCACTCCACCTTCCACACCAACAAATTTCAAAGGCGTAGCCACCGGAACCACGGCGACTTTGAGCTGGGCAGCAGCCACTGACAATATCCGTGTTACGGCTTACGACGTATATCGGAATAACGCAAAAGTCGGCTCAACGCCCGACCTGACTTATCTTGATTCCGGTTTAACAGCAAACACAACTTATCAATATTCTGTTGCAGCACGGGATGCCCAAAAAAATACATCTACCCCCACTGCCAATTTAGCGCTAACAACTGGAAGTGTTTGCTCCACGCCTGTATGTTCGGTTGAGAAAGCTGCGACGGAAACCGATATCCCTTGGGGCTTGGTGACGCTTCCTGACGGTTCAATTCTTTACAGTCGTCGCGATGCCCATGACATCATTCGTCTTAATGCGGGTGTTAAAGCGACCGTCGGAATTGTGCCCAACGTAGAAAGTACCGACGGTGAAGGTGGCTTACTAGGTCTTGCAATCACGAAAGATTTTCCGGACACAGACCCGTGGCTTTATATTTTCCATACCACCGCAACGGATAACCGCCTCGTCCGAATCCAATATAAAGATGGTGTGATTGTTCCTTCAACCGAACAGATTTTGCTTAAAGGAATTGGTCGCAACAAATTCCATAATGGTGGTCGTTTGCGTTTCGGGCCGGATGGAAAATTGTATGTAGCGACGGGTGATGCGCAGGCATCGGATAACGCGCAAAATATTAATAGCCTTAACGGCAAGATCTTGCGCATCAATGTCGATGGCAGCATGCCTTCCGATAACCCCTACAACAATTACGTATGGAGTTATGGTCATCGCAATCCGCAAGGATTGGCATTCGATTCCAAAGGTCGCTTATGGCAACAAGAATTTGGTAATGGCGAATTGGATGAAACCAATTTAATTGAGAAGGGTGGTAACTACGGTTGGCCTGCGTGTGAAGGAACCATTTCACAATCAGCTGGCGGTTGTACAACACCAGGATTCAAAGCACCGAAACAAACCTACCAAACCGCCAATGGCTCGTGCAGCGGCATCGCGATTGTTAACGATGTACTTTATGTTGCCTGCTTGCGTGGGAATCGTGTATATCGCGAAGTTATCAGTGGTGATTCATTAACAAATGTGCAGCAATTATTTGTCGGCACTTATGGCCGCATCCGCACCGTCGAGCCAACATTGGAAGGCGATTTATGGATGACAACATCTAACAATGGCGATAAAGACAGTATTGCGAACAATAGTAATGAACAAATATTTAAAGTTCTTTTGAATAGATAAATTAGTAGCCATGTCAATGTCGCTCACTGAGCGACATTGACATTGGTTTATTGTGCCTTTCGAATAAATATTTATAAATTGCGCGCATTGTAAACTAGCCCTACCACGCAAAAGTCCTCTACTTCTTCACATAGTTTCCCTATTTCTTCTCATATGATAACTTCCTTGCCTTCAATTAAATTTCAACTGGCGTCGTCGGATGATTGCCCCACTCTGACCATGAACCGTGATAAGCACGAATATTAAATCCCAAAGCCTTGCCCACTAAATAAGTAAAGCCCGAACGGTGATGGCTTTGGCAATGGGTGATCATGCGTTTGTCTACGGTTAGGCCAAGCGACGCTAAATATTCTTTCGCGTCTTTACGAATGCGTAACGCATTATTGCGATCCATTAAATTTGTCCAATCGCAATTGATCGCACCGGGAATATGCCCGCCTTTCAGGCCCATTACACGCTCACCGCGATATTCCGCAGGGCTGCGTGCGTCCCATACTACAAAATCGGCTTTATCCAATTCGCTAATAATATCAGGAATTTCGACGACAACTTTGGGGTCAATTTTTATATCGGTTTTACTCGGCGTTACCGTAGGAATTTCTCGCGTGACAGGCTGACCAGAACCGATCCACGCGTGCAAGCCACCATTTAAATACGAATAATGTTTGTGGCCAATCGCATCCAGTGTCCAGATCATTCGGCCTGCCCAACCACCACCTTCATCATCGTAGACAACAACGTGAGTGTCCGGCGTTAAGCCTAAAAAAGAAAATACGCGATTAAGTTGTTCAACCGAAGCAATTTTATTAGGCACTGGCGCTTGGCCCAGCATAATTTTTTGCGGTGGCACATGAATCGCACCATCGATATGGCCTTGCATATAGGTTTGCTCACCGCACATATCGATCACTAAAATTTTATCAGTGGGTTGTGCTAATAACGCAGCTAACTGTGTGGGTTCTATTACAAAAGGTAGGGCCATTTTTTTACTCCAGTGAAAGCAAAATGTTATTTATAGGTGACACTTTGCAATCTGTTATTTGCTCAAATGATAAATCGCTGTTTCACCAAATAAATTGGGCAAGACATCTTTCAACAGCTGTCCCGATGCTTCATTGACTACTTCGCGGTGAATGACTTTAATATTTTTTTCGCGACAAAGTACTTCAAAATCTTTGAACGTACAAAAGTGGATGTTCGGGGTGTTGTACCATTCATAAGGCAAAAGATCTGACACTGGCATACGGCCACGAGTCGCTAATTGGTAACGCGCCTTCCAGTGACCAAAATTTGGGAAAGTAACAATACATTCTTTACCAACACGCAACATTTCTTCTAATACTTTATGGGGAAAGTGTAAGGTTTGCAGCGCTTGTGTCATTAGCAC
>JAYTSJ010000077.1:0-22585 GCA_043745725.1 Gammaproteobacteria bacterium
CTTATTGCCTATTGATCAGTTGGGTGGTCTGCCTGTATATCTTGCTCAATTTGGTACCGGTCAGGATATTCAGCCACTCAAAACAGTAACGCAATATGAGCACTATTTAATGCGTTTGGAAAAATTACCACGCTGGATTGACCAGGCAATTGTCAATATGCGTAAAGGTATAAAGTGTGGGGTGGTGCAACCAAAGCCATTAATTATTAGCGGACTGCCATCGATTAAAGCGTTAACAGAAAGTGATGTTGAAAAAAATCCGTTTTACCTCGCCATTAAAAATATGCCTGAAAATTTTAGCACTGCAGATAAGGCCCATTTAATTGCGGTTTATAAAAAAGCTATACAAGCGAAATTAATTCCTGCTACAAAAAAATTAACGTTTTTTCTAGAAAATGAATACTTGCCCAATGCGCGTAACACTGCGGGTGTTGGTGCATTGCCCGATGGGAAATCCTGGTATCAATATCAGGTTATGCATCACACCACTACCGCTATGACAGCAGATGAAATTCATGCGCTAGGTTTAAAAGAAGTGGCTCGCATTCGCGAAGAGATAGAAGCTATTAAAAAAACTTATCAATTTAACGGTAGCGTGTCGGATTTTTTGCGCTGGCAAAATAATGATCCGCAATTTCGCCCCTTTAAAACCGAGCAAGATGTGCTTGATGCCTATGAAGTATTAAATAAAAAAATAGCGCTGAAACTACCAGCGTTATTTGGCCGTATGCCAAAAGCCCCGCTAATTATTCGCCCGGAGCCCGAACTAACTCGTGCAACAGCGTCGGATCATTATAACTCTCCCGCACCGGATGGTTCTCGCCCCGGTATCTATTACGCCGTCATCGAAAACCCGACGCAGTACCGCAACACTAAGATGACAACTTTATTTTTACATGAAGGTCAGCCAGGGCATCACTTTCAAATGGGGTTACAGCAAGAATTATCCATCCCAAAATTTCGCAAGTTTGGTTGGATTACTGCTTTCGGAGAAGGTTGGGCGTTATACGCAGAAACGCTTGGCAAAGAGATGGGGTTGTATGAAGACCCAAATCAATACCTTGGCCACTTAAAGTTGGAATTGTTACGTGCGGTGCGACTGGTGGCGGATACTGGGCTGCATGCCAAAGGTTGGACGCGAGAACAAACCATGCAATATATGATGGATACCGAAGGTACTAATGAAGCAGATGCGCGTCGTTCCACTGAGCGCTACATGGCGTGGCCAGGACAAGCACTTGCCTACAAGATTGGTGCGCTGAAATTTCAGGAGTTGCGTGCGCGTGCGCAACAAAAATTGGGCGAGAAATTTTCCTTACGTGATTATCATGATGTGGTGTTAAGCGATGGCGTGTTGCCACTCTCTGTATTAGATACTAAGGTCAATGCGTGGATTGAAGCGCAGCAAAAATAATTTTATTTATACGTTGTAAATAGGTTGTGAAGGTTTTGAGCGATAATATTATTTAAGCGGAATTAGCGCTTAATAAATCTCGAAACCCCACAACGAATAACCGTAATCTGTTGCGCGTGTGATACCAAGCATTCGCACGTAGCGGCCAGTAGCTGAAATGCTGAGATCATCAATTCCACCGTCGCCATTCGTCACCGTTTTAAGGGTTACCCAAGTTGATTTATCATCGGAGATTTGAATTTGATATTCTCGTGCATAAGCCGATTCCCATTTTAGGATGACTTCTTTAATGGTTTCCGTTTTGCCTAAATCTACATAAATCCATTGCTTGTCCATCCAGTTGCTTGCCCAACGGGTAGTATCATCGCCATCAACTGCTTGCTCGGCACGCCAAATAGTACTTTCCTCAGAGGATGCAACGACCGGTTTATTCAGTGCTTTGTTTGCGCTGGATAAAGATGAAGGTGTTGTATTGGTTTGTGCAAAGATCTCAAACTCCCAGAGGGAATAACCATAGGGAGTCGCGCGCGCAGTAGCATACAGGCGAACAAAACGCCCCGTTGCACTGAGATTAATGTCATCAGTACCGCCGTCACCATTGGTGGTGCTGTAGGCGGTAATCCAATTGACTCGGTCATTCGAGATTTGAATTTGATAAGCCGTAGCGTAAGCAATTTCCCATTGCAGTACGACACGATTAATGGTGTGAATAGAGCCCAAATCCACATAGATCCATTGCAGATCGCTCCAGCCACTAGCCCAGCGTGTTGCGCTATTGCCATCATTAGCTTTAGCTGCTGAATTGCCTGGCCCCTCTTCTGATAAAGACACAGCGGGTCGGTTTAAGGCAATATTGTTTATTTGGGCAAAGCTTGCCGCGCAGAATAAAAGTGCTGTCAGTGCCAGGAAGAAATGTAGCAGTTTTTTTATATTGTGTTGGAATTGCATCGCCAGCAAATATTGCAGATAGTTGCGAAAATGCATTGTGTCAGCCTTGACATCAATCGTGTTAAACCTAAAGCAGGACATATCAATTTCCTTTATCAGCAAAAACAGAGAAAGATGGGTGATACGGAAAAACAATATGGGTATTTTAGTGTGTTAGCACGGGTAGAGCTACTACTGAAAAAAATAAGCCGCTAACGAGCTATCGCTAGCGGCTTGTTGATTGAATGTCTCACGTTGTCAGAGTAAATCACGCGTCTTCAGATTCGTCATAAACGGCGGGGCGTTTTTGCCGGATGCCGTGTGCGGCTATAATTTCTACATAAAATCCTTCACCACCACTGACGGAAACTGCATCGATTTTTTTGATGATTTCTGCCAAGTGCACATCTTCGGCGGTGGCTTCGGTCAGCCCAAATTTACAATCGAAATCCCAATAGTCCACACCTGCTGGCAAAGTTTTACGCCTTTCGCGTTTCAAGTATTTGCGTATTTCGTGCTTGATGCTTTCTAATAAACGATCGCTATTTTTACCTTCAATATGAAGCTTAAATGTTTTTTTCATGGGTTTCCTATATTCATTTGTGACAATTTTTTTGGTGCAAACTTTTTATGTAAGCTAATGTGGGTTACGAATTCCAGCGATAATTATTTTTTCGCACCCGTTTCACGGCTGCTGTTAAAACGGCTAAGCAATTCTGTATATGTATCGGTGGGGACGCCGCCAATGGCGATCCATTCCAGCACCATGGTGCTGAAACTATTGTCGCGACTACCAAACGCTTGTTGCATTTGTTGCACTTGATAATTCATGCGCAATAATTTATCTGTGGCTGGAGTTTCTTTGCCCGCCAAAATCTCGGCACGTACAGTGAGTATGCGTAAGCTTTGTGTATTTTTTGCCTGATCTTCCAGGGTGATGCTTGCGGCCTTGGCGAAACGCTGCTGTATAATTGATAAGCTACCACTTGGCCAGCGGGGAGTGTCGGCGATCAATTTTTCCAGAGCATCTCTTTTGGTATTAATTTCAGCTTCAGATGTGGTTGCTATAGTCGTTGCTATAACTGCTAATTCAAAATTGCGAATCGCATCGGCAGCACTGAACATATCCAGCCAACTTTGCGCTTCGGCTTTGTTGCGTTCGCGGTCAATTTTTTCAGCAATAGCAGCAAGGGTTGTATTCAGCTTTTCATTTAATGTTTTTGCAGTATCGCGCGGTAACTCTAAAGCAAAAAAATCGGTCTTAAGCGTTTCAATATTTGCCTTTGCCGCCATTAATTCAGCAAGGCTAAGCGCAAAAAAAGCATCAAGTTTTGCGAGTAAGGCTTCTGCCTGCTGTTGTATTTCCTGACGTTGATTGTTTGCAGTTTCAATTTCTTGATTGCGGCGTGCAAAAATTGCATCGCAATGTTGACGGAAATCTTGCCACAATTGTTGGTCTTCTTTGTACCAACTTTTGCCAATAGTTTTCCATTGTGCTTGCATTTTTTTAACTGAGTCAATTGCGCTACGAACATCGCTTGATGCTACCAGCGCTTGAGCAGTTTCTATTAACTGTTGTTTCGTTGCTTTGTTGGTTTCGTACTCAGTAGTAATTTTGCCAAACAATTGTTCCATTAACCCTTCAAAAGTTTGTTGCAAATCATTACCTGCTTTGCGCGGCACTGGCCAATAGAGCTGCCATTCCTGGCGCGCTACTTTAAGGGTTTTTTCAACACCTGCCCAGTCGGCTTTATCCCATGCATGGCTCGCCAAATAATGCTGTAATTGCGTTACCATTTCCTGGCGTTTGGTAAGGTTTTTTTCACGTGCAGCGGCTTGCGCATCAAAAAACTCTTTGCAAGGTGCAAACGCTTTTTCGGACGCTTGATGAAATTGCTGCCAAAGAGTTTCATCTTGCTGCTGGCCGCCTTTACTCACTTCTTTCCAGCTATCTTGCAGTTCGTGAATTTTGGTCGCTAAATCTTCGGGTGCGATTGCGCTGTTAATGAGGCCTTGCATTTGCACCACTAAAGCTTCTTTTTTCGGGGTAACAGCAAATTCATGCCAATCACCTAGCTTGGTAATTTGCTCTTCAAACTCATCGAATTTGGCTTGAATAGCTTTCGGTAAATCAGTATGTTGTTGACGTTTTTCAGCCAGTTCTTTTTGAATGGCGCGTGCTTTACGGACAAAGCCTTGCTCAATTGTCCACAATCCTTTGCGAATCAACTCGCTAAATTCACGCAAGGAATTTTTAGCCGCTTGCTCAACAGCATTGTGTTTTTTTACCCAATTTCTGAGTGCCGCTTGCGCGTTAGCGACACTCTCTGGCAATTGTTCGTGAGACAGCTCTTGCGCATGCTTAAGCAATTGATTAAGTTTATGTTTAACCGCTTGAGCTGCGTCACTATTTTCAGCGCTATGTAATTGTTCTGTTAACTGCGTTAGCGTACCAGAGTTTTTAATCTGCTCGATTAAATGCAATGTTTGTTGTTTGCGCAATTCAAATTCTTTGTTAAGTGCGTCCATCGGTAATTTACGATTCGCAGCTAAACGCATGGCTTGCGCTAACTCTTGTAACTTGTGTTCGTAATTTACTGCTAATAGTTCGTCTATATGTGTAGCTGAATAGATATCAGCAATAAACGTTTTTGAGTTTTCAAGCGCTGCTTTAGCTAAGGTGAGTGCTTGCTGATCGAGTGCAATATTTTCTTCTTCTTGCGCAATAGCGTCAGCTTGAGCAGTAATTTTAGCTTCGCAAGATTTAATTGCGGTCAAGTATCGTTGCGCAGTTGCGCTAGATATACCTTGACTTAAGGCTAACCATTCTTGCTGTAAGACTGAAAGCCTGGCTTTGAAAAGCGTATCTGCTTCTAGATGAGAATGTTTTTCTAATTTAGTACAAATGACCTGAGCAAGTGTTTCAACTTCGGCAAATTTAGCATCTTCGTTTTTAAATATATCCAATTGCGCTTTTACTAATTTATAAACATTTTTATCTTTGCTTTGCGCCGTTTTGGCAAGTTGTTCAAGTTGATCGCGCTGGGTAATTTTAGCTGCTGCCGCTTGACGAATTTGCGTGGTGCTCGCTTCACTTGCAAGTTGAAGCAATAGGGTTGAGCTAGTAATTTGTGCGAGCACGGCAAAACTTGCCGCTGATGAATAGCTAACAACCGCCATCAATTCAATTGGATTTGAAATTTCTTTTGCTAACACATCATTAGTCAGCGCTTTGTCATCCAGTAATTGACCAATGCGTTTGCGCGCGGCAGTTTGCGTGCGTGCGCTACGCGTGCCAGTGGTTAAGCTGAGTAGCTCACTGCCATAACTCAATTTAATAATCGCTGCTTCGCGTAAAGCATCATCGCCACTCGTGGTAGTGGCGACCATCATTAATTGTTCGTTAGAGTGAAGCGCAAGCGCTTTAATTTGCTCATCAATAGTGGCAATTTTTGGGGGCGTTTTTTTAAAAAGACGGCTTAATAATTTCATAATATTCAGTCATTCGTAGAGGTTAATAAAATGATTGTTAGCAAAACGGTTTTGGTACAGGTTAGTCAGGAAAAATAATGAGCGATAATAAGTTTTAAGCATTAATAGCAACGGGATTAGAATACGCAGCGTGTAAAAGCCAGGCCATGCAATTGGATCTGGATTATGAAGCTGTAAGCTCGCAAACCCCAATAATGTTAGGGCGAATACCAATGCTAAAGCTTTTAATAAATAGGAGATCACTGAGCTTTATCCTAATATGAGCATGTGTATAACAGTTAACAATCAACCCAGCTTACTTGGAGCGAGTCCTAATTTGTCATAGGGGCAGAAGTGTGGAGAAAAAAAGCATCAGGCGCAATGATTTAGCGCAATAACAACCCAAATTATAAAAATCAAACGAAAAAAGCATGCACTATTGCAAGCAACCAGTTTTTTTTGTAATTTTATGCACACTTTTCATTCTCAACGGGTAAGATCGTCGGCTTCAAATCAAACAATACACCAATAAAACTTACTTAAACCATTAACTCACTTAAGTCTTTAATAAGGATCCACATGAACGCGACCAAGAATACTACCGCTAATATAAGCAATCCCGAAAAAAAAGAAACCTGGGTTAATTACCTGGCCTTTACTACGGTTATCTTTGCCGCGCTCGCTACTTTATCCACATTCAAAGGCGGTAGCTTTTCTTCACGAGGTGTTGTATCTCAAGCACAAGCCTCTGACCAGTGGGCTTTCTTTCAAGCCAAAAGTATACGTGAAAGCTTATATCGCATTCAAAAAGAAAATCTCAGTTTGCAATTAGATTTGCTGCCTAAAACGATTAATGCTGAGGAAAAAGAAAAAATTGAACGAGCGTTGGCCGAAGCGGAAGCCAAAGTTCAAAAATACGAAACAGAAAAGGCTGATATCGAAAAGAAAGCACGCGAATTAGAGCAAAACCGTGAAGAAGCGCAAACTCACGGCAAACCGCTGGGTTTGGCAGTCATATTCCTGCAAATTGCCATTGTTCTCTCTTCAATTAGTGGCTTGCTCAAGCGCAAGGAAGTTTGGTTCCTGGCCTTACCCGTGGGCTTAATGGGTGTAATCCTATTTGCCGACGGCTTTTGGTTGTTTGTACCAGCAGGCTGGCTTTAAGTTTTAAAAAAAGTCAGCGCCTATCTCATAGATATCTATACTCTTTCGCGCTGATCAATATATCCTTGCTGGCAGTTACAATGGCATAAGATCATTTAACGCCGTCATTTCACTCAACTTTAACCCAACGACAGAATAACGAAAGGAACAAACAGATGAAAAAACATGTTCTTGCCGCCACAGCAATACTTACCCTTTTAGCTGCAGGCACGCAGTTAGCAGGCGCTGGCGAAACTCAAAAAGCAACAAAAGTACCCGCATTTTCGACCAGCGGTAAAACTATTAGCGTTTACACCACCGCCAAAAATGCAGAGAAGCGCTTAGCCCTAACCGACACTTTGAAGTTTGCACAAGGCCAACAACCCGGTGAAACTGAAATATCCATTTTTGTAGATCCGAACCATCGTTTTCAAAAATTACTGGGTATCGGGGGCGCCATCACGGATGCGAGTGCTGAGGTGTTTGGCAAACTAAGCCCAGCGAAACAGGATGAGCTTTTACACGCTTACTACGACAAAGATAAGGGGATTGGCTACACCTTGGCGAGAACTACCATCCACAGTTCTGATTTTAGCAGTGGTAGTTACACTTATATTAAAGAAGGCGATAAAGCATTAGCGACATTCTCTATTGACCATGATCGTGAATTTCGCATCCCCTTAATCAAAAAAGCTATTGCTGCTGCTGGTGGGCAGTTAACCATGTTTGTAAGCCCTTGGAGTGCGCCTGCATTTATGAAAGATACTAAGGATATGCTCCACGGTGGCAAGCTCTTGCCTGAATACGCCGATGCTTGGGCGATGTATTACACCAAGTTTATTAAAGCTTATGAAAAAGAAGGTATCCCAATTTGGGGTATTACCATACAAAATGAACCTATGGCCAAACAAATTTGGGAATCGATGATTTTTACCGCGGAAGAAGAGCGCGATTTCCTTAAAAATCATTTGGGCCCGACTATGCACAAAGAAGGTCTGAAGGACAAAAAAATTATAGTATGGGATCACAACCGCGACTTACTGAACTACCGTGCCAATACCATATTTAATGACCCGGAAGCCGCTAAGTATGCTTGGGGCATCGGCTTCCATTGGTATGAGACTTGGACCGGTGGTGATCCAATGTTTAATAATGTGGCTGATGTTAACCAAAACTTCCCCACTAAAAACATCCTGTTAACCGAAGCTTCAATTGAAAAGTTTAGCGCGGAGCGTTACCAGTATTGGCCTAATGGGGAAAAGTACGGTAATTCAATGGTCAACGATTTTAATAACGGTAGCGTCGGCTGGACAGACTGGAACATATTGCTGGACGAACAAGGCGGCCCAAATCACGTGAGTAACTTTTGTTATTCAGCCATTCATGCAGACAGCAAAACGGGTGAATTGATTTATTCGCCAATTTATTACTACATTGGCCATTTCTCAAAATTCATTCGTCCTAATGCCCAGCGTGTAAGCTCAACTAGCAGTAGAAGTGTTTTATTAACCACTTCATTTTTAAATAGCGATAATAAAATGGCGACTATCGTGATGAATCAAAGTGATGCAGACGTTAGTTACAATTTCTATGTTGGTTTGGATGAAGCAAAAGCCACTATTCCAGCGCATGGTATTCAAACTTTGGTTTATTAATGAAATATTGAGTGTAAAGGCGAAGATTCATCAATCAGGGTCGCATTCTGGTTGATGGATCTTGCTCTGGCATGCAAAGATGCATGGCCAAGTGTTAAAAATATCTATGTTTTGCTCATTTGCAACACCAT
The DNA here is from genome assembly GCA_043745725.1 of Gammaproteobacteria bacterium. GTDB lineage: Bacteria > Pseudomonadota > Gammaproteobacteria > Pseudomonadales > Cellvibrionaceae > Cellvibrio. The sequence goes on from JAYTSJ010000077.1 coordinate 8,742, forward strand.
AATTGACCTCCTTTATTCTATTTCCTGCGGCACCTCGGCAACACCAAGCACTGTATTTAACAAGTTTATGGTACCCATAAACACATCTAGTTCTTAAAAATTTTGAGTTCCTTGCTTTTTGCTCGATTTCTCCGCTCGTAGGCTTTATTAATTCTATTCATACCAAATAAATAAGTTCTTTGCTGCCAAGCGAACGACGCGCACTTGCATTTCTATAAAAATGTCATGGTGTTATAGAAATATAAGTAGTGCTTTTTACAACTCAACAACTCAAAAACAACGCAATTTTAATAAACATAACCATTGCAGGTACAAAAAATGAAAACACCCCGCAAGTCTTTGATGCAAAAGTTAGCATTATTAGGTCTGTGTATTTCAACCACAGGCGCTTACGCACAAACCACCCCAATCTGGGCAGAAGAGTTCAACGCTGATCGCATCGACAAATCGATCTGGACCTACACCACGGGTGGAACAGGCAACGGTAACAATGAACTGCAGTATTACACTGCAGATACTAACAATGCCTACATTGAAGCTGGCAGCCTGGTTATTCAGGCAAAGCGCGAAAAAAATAGCGGCAAAGAATTTACTTCTGCTCGTCTACACACCCAGGGCCGCATGTCATTTAAGTACGGCACCTTAGAGGCGCGTATTAAATTACCGCAAATTGGTAACGGCCTTTGGCCCGCATTTTGGATGTTAGGCTCTAGTATCGGTATTGATGGCTGGCCTAAATCTGGCGAGATGGATCTTTTAGAAGCTGGTGCTGTTGCGTTTCAAACGGGTGGCACGGTTAACAAATCTATTTCTGGTGCACTTCATTGGTGGGAAGAGACAGGTACAGGTTCACAGGCAGATTCTTTTGCGGTAACCCAAGTACCCGCCAATTTCTACGATGCTTATCACTTGTATAAGTTGGATTGGACACCTACCACCGTTAGCATCTCTGTTGATGGTGCTGCTTATTTCACGATGGATATCAGCGGCGCGAATAAAAGTGAATTCAGGGAACCTGCATTTATTCTTTTAAACCTGGCTGTTGGTGGTAGTTACGTTGGTATTAGTGATCCCAACTTAATCACTGCACCGCTACCGGGCAAAATGTATGTCGATTATGTTCGCCTCTACAAAAACGCGAACACCGAACTTCATCTGCCAACCGACCATGTTTACAGCGGTAACTTTGGTGTAATGACCGAAACCACACCGACATTGGACCAATTAAATTGGGGCGATCGCACCAATCTTTACATTTGGAACAATATGGTTGCGGCGGCCACTATTCCTTCTGAAGGTAGTAGCGCGCTCGGTTATCAAATAGCAGCAGGATCCTGGTGGGGCATGGGGTTATTGCATAAAGATTACGATATGCATAACTACACTCATGGCTATTTGAACGTAGACATCAAAACTACATCTACATCAAACATGACTATCACCATTGGCAGTAGTGCTGGTGGTTCAGGTGCAGTGGATTTGATTGCAGGTGCCGAACAATATGGTTTGGTTCGCGATGGTGCCTGGCATCACGTTGCAATCCCTCTTAGCAAATTCGGCAATGTTGATTTTACTACCATCAAAACTTTCTTTAGCGTTTCAGGTCCTGATCCGGTAGTCCCCATGACTATTGCTTTCGACAACATTTATTACTCTGAAAGCATCCGTTTACCAGCACCTGAATCAGGCAACTTTGGTATCTACACTGAAAACCCTGCACATAAAACGGCAAGCGTGAGTGAATTCGCCTTCGGTGTAAATGGCGATTTATTCCTCTGGGCCAATACAATTGTGTTACAACCAGGTCAAATTCTGGAAGGTAACTCATCGCTAAATATAAAATCTAATGCGCAAGGTTGGTATGGTATGGGCTTAGCGGCGCGTGAAGGCTTCAACCTCACTGCGTTTGATAATGCTAATGCTGCGTTGCATTTCTCGATGAAAACCACAGAAACAGTTCCATTCCAAATTGGTTTCAAAAGTGGCAACGTGAATGATATTGGCCAAAAATGGATTAACTTCACTGCGGGTAGTGATCCTTACGGATTTGCTCGTGATGGTCAGTGGCATGAAATTGTTATCCCAATGTCGGTGTTGGCAAAAGATCTCGATTTGTTCGACATGAGACAATTGTTGCAAGTACTCGGTACTACAGAAATTACCAGTCTGGCAATTGATGATGTTTACCTGTCTGGTGGTTTGTTAGCGAAAGATCCAGGCACTAACGGTACCGTTGTTAACCGCGCGCCAACAGCTGCTCTTGTGCCTTCTGTAATGGGTGGCGCTGGTCCATTAACTGTTGTATTTGACGCAAGCAAATCAAATGATGTGAATGGTGATGCATTGACTTATTCATGGGATTTTGGTGATGGCACCTCCGGCTCAGGCGTTAAACCAACTCACACCTTTACTCAAGGCGGCTCGTATAACGTTACTTTAACAGTCAGCGATAGCAAATTAACCTCAGTTGCAAAAACTGTTATCTTTGTTGATGACAACTTTGGCAAAGTAAAAAGTACAAAACGTGGTGTTGGTTACGGCAACCATTCAGCAGAAGATATGGCAATCATGTCTAAAGGTGTGAGCTGGTGGTACAACTGGGGCATCAAGCCTGATTTGGCTATTCAAGACACTTATCAAAACTACGGTGTTGAATATGTGCCTATGACCTGGAGTGGTACTTTTGATGAAACAGCTCTGCGTGCCTATATCGCTGCGCATAAAGATGTGAAATACATCCTTGCGTTTAACGAACCACAGCTCAAAGACCAATCCAACATGACGCCAACAGAAGCTGCGGCTGCGTGGCCACGCCTGGAAAAAATTGCGACTGACTTCAATTTAAAGATTGTTAGCGTAGCTTTGACTTTCTGCGGCAATTGCGTAACTGATCCTGCTGGTAACCCTTATTTCACACCTTGGACTTATCTGGAAGATTTTATCAAGATCTGCCCAACCTGCCGCATTGATGCTATTGCAATCCATGCTTACATGCCAGATGTTGGCGGTATTCTATGGTATGTTAATCAGTTCAAAAAATTTGGTAAACCAATTTGGTTAACTGAGTTTGCTGCTTGGGAGCCAGAACACGATGCGACGAAAACACCCACTACAGTAGCGTCGCAACAACGTATGTTAACTCAAGTTGTCGATTACCTTGAGAATGACAAAGATGTAGCTCGCTATGCCTGGTTCATTGGTCGCTCAACGGGCTATCCTTACAACAGCTTGTTAAATTCTACTCAATCGGGTGTTCTTACGGATCTTGGCGATATCTTTGTCAACATGCCAATACACGGTGATGCGACTAACGTTCATACACTGCCAAAGTTGATAGAAGCTGAACGCTATGCCACTCAAAATGCAGCTCGCACCAACACAGGCGCCAATCCCGGAGATAACTTCACATACACCTATGGTATTCGTGTGGAACAAACTCAAGATGTATCAGGTTACCTAAATCTGAGTGACACGCTTGCCGGTGACTGGGTTGAATATAACGTTGTGAGTACTTCTACTACCTACAACATGGCTTCTCGTGTCGCGAGCGCAACTGCAGGTACTATTAATGTATTGGTTGATGGCGCTCAAAAAGCAGTAATCAATGTTCCTGCAACAGGTGGTGTGCAAACTTGGGCTACTGTGAATAACACATTGGCGTTAACAGCAGGTTCTCATAAAGTACGTCTGGTATTCAACCAAGCTACAAATTTGAACTGGGTTAACTTTACTGTGGATAATGTTGCAAGCTCTTCATCTATTAAGAGCTCGGTAGCTTCTTCTGTTGCAAGCTCAACGGTCTCTTCTGTTATGAGCTCTGTCGCTTCTTCTGTTGCAAGTTCAGTGGCCTCTTCAGTTAAGAGCTCGGTAGCCTCTTCTGTTGCAAGTTCAGTAGCTTCGTCAGTGAAAAGCTCTACTGCTTCATCTAGCAGCGTGATCGTTAAAACTGGCAACCTAGCACTTAATAGTCCTGCATTTGCATCATCTAATGAAGGCGATGCCTGGCTGGCAACCTTTGCTGCAGACGGCAATAGCGGCACTCGTTGGGCAAGCCAACCGACAGATGCACAATGGATTTATGTTGATCTTGGTGCAAGCTACAGCTTCAACCGCGTGGTATTAAATTGGGAAACTGCTTATGGCAAAAGCTATGAGATACAGGTTTCTAATGATGCTGCAACCTGGACCAAAATTTACTCAACAAGCACAAGCGTTGGCGGTAAAGAAACCTTGAGTGTAACTGCAAGCACTGGCCGTTATGTTCGCATGTTGGGTATTGCGCGCGGCACAGGTTATGGTTATTCATTGTGGGATTTTGAAGTTTGGAATGTTGCTGCTAGCTCTTCAACCGCTCCAAGCAGCGTTGCCAGTTCAATTAAAAGCAGCGTAGCTAGTTCAATTGCAAGTTCAGTTGCAAGTTCAGTTGCAAGTTCAGTTAAAAGCTCTACTGCAAGCAGCGTTATCAATACTACTAACCTGGCGTTGAATCGTCCTGCCGTTGCGTCAAGCAATGAAGGTGAAGCTTGGGTTGCTTCTTTTGCCGTAGATGGTAACTCAACAACTCGTTGGGCAAGTTTAGCTACAGATGCTCAGTGGATCTACGTAGATCTTGGTTCAACCAAAACAATTACCAAAGTGGTATTGAATTGGGAAACTGCATACGGTAAGGGTTACCAAATTCAGGTATCAGCAGATGCCGTGAGTTGGACAACGATCAGCACCGTCACTAATGGTGATGGCGCGAACGACACACTTGCAGTTTCTGGAACTGGCCGTTATGTGCGCGTGTTAGGCACAGCTCGCGGTACTGGTTACGGTTACTCATTGTGGGATTTTGAAGTATATTAATTATCTCTGGTAATTAAACGCAGTCAAAATAAAACCGCTCCCAAGTCATTGAGAGCGGTTTTTTTATCTCCAGTTTTAGGTCGCGTAGTTTAAAATTATTTGTGATACTTTTTAACGCAAATTATGGATGCGATTACTGCATGCTTGAGGTACAAGTAATCATACGCATGGCCTTTAGCTAGGCGATGATGAATAATAAGTTTTTGTCTTAATCAGAGAAATAATATGAAAAGTGTATCCTTGAAATCATTACTTATAGTTGGTGTCGTGGCGATCGCTGCAGCGGCAATTTATCTAAACTTTGCCGAGCAAGAGGTTGCGCATCTGAGTATTGAGGGCGAACAAGAAGCCGTGAATCCTGGGCAATCCAATAAAGAAGTTGTGTCGGTCGCAGAGAAAGCGACAGCTGAACAAGTGCTGGCGAATAAGCTTGCCGCACCAGCACAACAACAAACCAATGAAAATTCTGCTAGCCAGCGCGATGTACCTGTGGAGCAAATGCAAAACACTACGAATTTTAATGCGGCAGGTGCAGGTACACCTATGCAAAAAGCGAATGCAGCCGAAGCTGCTGTACAAGCTTACAAACAAGCTCAAGAACAAGGTCGTTGATTGTGCATTGCAACTTCTAGTATGAGTTTTAGTTTGAGACTGGTGCGAGCCTTAAACTATTGTGGCGACAAATGATTGTTCCGATATTCCGATGGTGTTTGCCCGACAATTTTTTTGAAAAAAGTATTAAATACCGATTTACTGTTGAAACCTACTTCTAAATAAATTTGCGTTATCGTTTTAGATTTATGTTTGGGATCGATGAGAACTTTTTTAGCTTCTTCGATGCGGTAGCCATTAATAAACTCATAAAAATTACTATCGAAGTGGCGGTTAAATATCAACGATAAATCTTTGGAGGGGACCGCTAGTGTTTCAGCTAGCATGTCCAACGTCAAGTCGGGAGATAAGTAGAGTTTTTTTGCACGCATAGCAGCATCAATTTTTTCAGCAAAAACGGTATTGAGCAGTTTCTCTTCCGTAGGTTTTTTGAAATGTTCCTTTTGTTTTATGGATTCAAAGGTAGCGAAATAGCGAGTACTTGAAAACACCAACACCAACATTAAAAGAAAAGCGGTGTAGTACCCGGTCAATCCCATTACTTCAAATAAATGCAGATGGAAACCAATAAACAGATGGACGATTTTAGCACTCGCCAATGCTGCCTCGATAATGGTTACCAATAAAAACCCAACCACCAGTACGCTTAACCATGCAATATCGACTCGTTCAATCGTTGAGTGAGTGTTCTTTAATTGATTTTTATATTTTAAAATTAATAAAAAACAAGCGACGCAATAAATAACGCGAAGGATCTTGCACAAAAAATCAGCAATTAAATTGGGGACGCTGTAAACATATTTGTCATGTATGATCAGCGCCATTCGCTCATCCAGGTTATAGCTGTAGAAGGTTATACAAATAAAAACAATAAATAACCCTAAAGGCAAAAAGTGCCAGGCATCTTTTTTACGCACAGTGAAATCCTGATAAACGAGTGACTTCACATAAAAATACAATATCGCAGCATCCAGGTAATACGCAAAGCCCATCCACAAAAATAAGCGCGGGCAATTCTCCATTACAATCGTTCTAATATCACTACCCCACAACACCAATTCATGCATGGGGATAAAGGCTTGCGTTAATAAAAATGCGGCCAAAAAATAATTGCTTTTGTTGTTTCGTGGATTAGTAGCCAACAATAGTATGGCAAAACAAGCGCCTTGGACCGCAGTCATCATGAGTACAAGGTCATGAATATTAAATATGGTTTCTCTCATAATGTTTTTCTAGTTGTAGTTATGTTGTATGGGTGTTGTGCGTCCGAGTGAGCGGACGATATCAATGTATAACAACGGTCACGGTTTTGGAGAAGTTCGTACAAAACTTATTATATGGAACAGATTAGTTATTTTTTATTGGGTTCTTTTCGCGTAATCGAAAAAGTAAATAATTACACTATCCTATGAAATAGCTACACTGGTAATCGTCTATTTCTTTCAAGCAGTGGTTACTTTACAGAATATAACCTATTTTTATGATCAGTTAGTTGAATTTGGTCATAGGTTAGATATTTTTTACTATGCTGTCACCACCCAAATTACCACTTCAATAGCCGCCCAAATGGCTACCGATATAAAGGATAAAACCAGTGAACACAAAAAAAGCAATTGTTTTGTTATTTTTCGTTTTAGTGTCAGGCTTGCCTGTTAATGCGCAAGAGCCTTCTCGCAGTTCCGCGCTCACTTCTCACGACGCCGCGTTTAAAGGCATGCAAGGATACCTGCATGCGGACGGTCAGTATATCGTTAACGAACAGGGTGAAAAGGTTTTGTTGCGCGGTATGGGGCTTGGCGGGTGGATGCTGCAAGAAGGTTACATGTTGCAGTTGGGTAATCTTGGGCAGCAACACGTGATTAAAAGCAAGTTTGAAGACCTTGTCGGTGTTGAGGCAACACAGGAATTTTATCGCACGTGGCTCGCTAATCACACGCGTAAATCGGACATAGATGCTATGGCCTCGTGGGGATTTAATTCCGTAAGATTACCGATGCATTTCAATTTATATACCCTACCCATTGAGCAAGAACCTATAAAAGGACAAAACACCTGGTTGGAAAGCGGCTTTGCATTAACCGATTCGCTATTGGCGTGGTGTAAAGCTAACAATATGTATTTAATTCTGGATTTACACGCCACTCCTGGCGGGCAGGGTAATGATGTGGCTATTTCTGACCGCAACCCGAATAACCCCTCGCTCTGGCAAAGCCCTGAAAATCAGCAAAAAATGCTCGCCCTTTGGCAAAAATTGGCTCAACGCTATGCGAACGAACCTATGGTTGGCGCCTACGATATTATTAACGAACCCAATTGGGGTTTTGAGCATGCTGACGACATTGCTGGCTGCAAAGAACAAAAAAATGCGCCGCTAAAAGAGTTAATGGTCAATATTACTAAAGCGATTCGTGAAGTTGATAGTAAACACATGATTATTATTGAGGGTAATTGCTGGGGTAATAATTACAGCGGGCTATTGCCAACTTGGGATACGAATATGGCTTTGAGCTTTCATAAATATTGGAGTAATAATGCGCTCACTGATATTCAATCAATACTGCAATTGCGTGAAAAATATAATGTACCTGTATGGATGGGAGAGTCTGGCGAAAACTCTAATCTATGGTTTCGCGATGTGATTAACTTGGTTGAGTCGCAAGGGATTGGCTGGGCATTTTGGCCATTGAAAAAAATGGGCTTTAACAACCCAATACAAATCCAACCCAATGCAGGTTATTTAAAAATTGTTGATTTTTTAAATGGCCATGGGGCACGCCCTACGCGCGAAGAGGCTTACAAGGCACTCATGCAATTAGCAAAACAGGATATTCGTTTTGAAAATAATATTTATCATCCCGATGTGATCGACGCCATGTTTCGCCAACCACATTCTGATACTGCGGTGCCATTTGCTGCACACAAAATCAAAGCTGCAGGCGGCGAAATTGCTGCCGTAGAATATGATATGGGTCGCAATAGTTATTTTGATCTGGACTCCGGGGACTATCACGTATCAACAGGTCAAAAAGAATTTGCATTGTGGAATCAAGGGCGCGTTTATCGCAATGATGGCGTTGATATTGGTGTGGATAAAGCCCTCAAAAAGCAGCCTTACTTTATTAATCATATTGATGCTAATGAGTGGGTGGAGTACACCTTTACCGCTGAACAAGCGGGCGATTATTTATTAAAAGCGAGTGTGTCTACGGATGCGGATAATGTCCGGGTTTCAGTAATACTTAACAATGAAACTTTATTGGGCTCCGGGGCTATCGCTAAAACTAAAAATTGGCAAACGCAAGAATTAGTGAAATTGCCATTATTAGAGGGTACTAATACCTTGCGAATTAAGACGCTGACGGGTGGGTACAATTTGACATCGTTGGTATTTGAACGTCCCCATATGCATTAGGATTGCCATTATTGTTTTCAGGCTTTAGCGCGGTCAGATCGTTTGTTTTGACCGAGCTTTTAATCGAGCTTTTTATAGATCTATAGCCTGAAAATACGATTCCTCGACTTTCTTATGTCAAATTTAGACAATAAAAATTCCACTTTCCTTGCGGTAGACACTTGGGTTGCTACACTCAAACAGAATAAAACTAATCAATTGGCACCCTTATTACTACACAACACCTGCCACTTGAACGATGTCCATGGGAAAAACTATGACGCAATGTTTTTTGGGGGAATGGAATAAGTATAAAAATCCGCTACGGCAGCTTGCCTCAGTATTGACTATTGCTATCTGCACTCTAACAACCAGTGTATGTATTGCGGGTGAGCAGCCTGGCAACATGTTCGCAGAACCGCTTCCGCAACGTATTAATTTCCAACATCTGCTCGAAAACAAAGATATTGCCTTGGGCGAAGTTCAGGCCTTTCTTCAAGACAGCCAAGGGTTTATGTGGATTGGCGGCGCTGGTGGGTTAATTCGCTACGATGGCTATGAGTTTAAATTTATACTCCAAACCGTTCAAAACGCGGACGGGCCAGAAAAAAAGCCGGTCAAAATGGTCAACCATATTTATGAGGATAAGGAGCATATTTTATGGGTGTCAACACGCACTGGTTTATTGCGTTACGACCCAAGCAAAGAGCTGCTCACGCCGACTCCTGATGACACTAGTGCATCACTGACAATAAGCACCACCAATATTTGGCAGGCCATGGAACTTCCAAGTGGCGAACTGCTTGTTTCATCTACCAAGGGACTTTTTGTTCTTGATAAAAAAACGAGTGGTTACTCGGTCATCGCCCCGGATAATTCAAAAAAAGATTGGTTGAAAGACAAACTTATTAAAGTATCTTATATCGACAAAACGGGCACGCTTTGGTTGGGTACAGGTGCTGGTCTAGAACAACTTAATTGGGCAGGCAAAAAATTTACTCTGTTTAAGCCCTATGCGGAAAGACCAGATTTGCTGGAAGCTAATGCGGTCAATGATATTGTTTCCGATCAAGACGGAAAGCTATGGTTGGGTACCACTGATGGCTTGGTGTACTTTGATCCGGCTACACAACAATCCACTCGTTATGTTAATGATCCTGCAGATCCCCATAGTTTCGGCGGTAAGGAAGTTGCGAAACTCCTTATTGATTCCCTCGGTGCGCTGTGGGTTGTCAGTGATGGCGGTGGCGTCGCGGTATTTGAACGCACAGAACAATTCCCACTAGGCCATTTTACCAATCATAAGTATGAAGCGGGGCGTGTGGGCTCCATTAGCTCAAATCAAGTGCGCACAGTGTACCAGGATCGCACTGGTGATATTTGGGTAGGCAATTACCCATCGGGCATTAACTATTTTGACCGATCGAGCGCGGCTATCACTTCCTACGCACACGACCCATCCGACCCCAAAAGCTTATCGCTCAGCGCAATTTTAGATGTTCGTGAGGATGTTAAAGGCAATCTTTGGTTAGGTACTGATGGTGGTGGATTAAATTATTTTAACCGCGAAAAAAATGAGTTTACCAGTTACAAAAAAGATCCAGCGAACAACAAAAGCATTAGTGGTAATGCTGTGCTCGGCACCTTTGTGGATGCAGATGGCTCTGTATGGGCCGGCACCTGGGGTGGTGGTATATCGATACTTAACCCCGCAACAGGCGAGTTTTATCGCATGCCGTTTGATGCTGCACGCGAAAAGAAGGCTAGCGTTACCACATCTACGCGTCTTAACAATTCTACCGTTTGGTCAATTAAGGAAGATCGCCAAAAAAATCTCTGGATTGCCACCCATGCTGGCGGGCTTAGTAAATACGATAGAAAAACCGAAATATACACTCATTATGTAGCGATGGATGATGATCCAACATCTATCACTAACGGTATTATATGGGACACCTTTGAAGACTCAAAAGGCAACTTCTGGGTAGGTGGTGCTACCGGTTTAGATTTAATGGATAGAAATGCGGAAAAGTTTACGCACTTTAAAACAGATCCAAAAGATCCCAATAGCTTAAGTAATCCTTCCGCAACTTACATATTCGAAGATAGCAAACAGAGGTTATGGGTTGGCACAGAAGGTGGTCTTGATTTATTAAATCCCGATGGAAAAACATTTACTATTTACAACAAATCGAGTGGTTTTAATGACGATAACATTCGAAAAATTATGGAAGATACCGCGGGTCAATTGTGGATAGCAACCAATAATGGCGTCTCTGTTTTTGACCCGGAAACCAAAAAAGTTAAAAATTATAACCGCGATAGTGGTCGTTTGATGGGTGGCTTTCATACCGACTCTGGTGTGATTAGTCGTAAGGGTGAAATTATTTTTGGCGGTGTCGAAGGTCTGCGTATTTTTGATCCCAAAAAACTGAAAGAAAACACAGTCGTTCCCCCGGTTGCTTTTACGGGCCTCAAAATATTTGCCGATGCTGTCAATGTTGGCGATGCGGATGGGCTGTTGTCACAATCGTTGACTCACACGCAGACTATTGTTCTGGATTATAAGAAATCCATGTTCCAGTTTGGTTTTGCGGCGCTTAATTTTCGCGATTCAAACAAAAATAATTATACCTACATATTAGAAGGGTTTGATAAAAACTGGTTACAAGTTGGCGATCAGCGCTCTGCCAAATACACCAACCTCAATTCCGGCACCTATGTATTTCGCGTGAAGGGTAGCAATAACGATGGGGTCTGGAATGAAACAGGTGCCTCGATAACTATCGTTCAGTTGCCGCCGCCGTGGAAAACCTGGTGGGCCTACACACTCTATACCTTGGTGATCATTACCCTGATCATTTTGTTTGTGCATTCGCAACGCAAAAAACGTCGCTTGGTCGAAGAGCAAAATCGTTTATTGGAAATTAAAGTGTTTGAACGCACGGCAGAGTTGCGCGAAAAAAATAACGATATTCAAGCGATGCTCAGCAATATGCGACAGGGGTTATTTACGGTTGAAGCGGATGGCAATATTCATCCGGAATATTCACGTTTTTTAGAAGAGATTTTTGAAACCAAAGAGATCGCCGGTCACAATGCTATGGCATTATTGTTCGGCAGGGCCAATCTCGGCAGCAACACCTTTGACCAAAATAAGGAAGCCATTAATTCCATCATTGGCGAAGATGAGATGAACTACGATTTTAATTCGCACTTATTAACGGAAGAATATGCAGCGGATTTTAAGGGAAAAATTAAATATCTATCGCTCGATTGGAATCCTGTTATTGCCGATGATGTAGTAGTCAAATTGATGGTGTCGGTCAGAGATGTCACGCTGTTGAAAAAAATGGAGAAAGAAGCACTTAGCAAAAAACGCGAGCTGGATATTATCAGTCAGCTGCTAAATGTACCGGCTAAAAAATACCTGGCATTTTCCATATCTGCCAAACGTTTTCTTGCTGAAAACAAAACGCAAATTGAAAGTGCTGAACAGCGTAGCGATGCTGTACTTGCTTTATTGTTCCGCAATATGCACACCATCAAGGGCAACTGCCGCACGTTTAATCTCAGTCACTTTAGCGATGTTGTGCATGACGTCGAATCTGTTTATAGCGCGCTCAAAAAGGATCCTGAAACTAACTTGGATCGCAACAAATTGATGAGTGATCTACTGCGGGTAGAAGAGATCATGCAGGAGTACGAGCGTATTTATTACACGGTATTGGGTCGTGGCGACAGCAGCAGTGGCGCTCGTGATCAAAATGGTTATTGGACTGACAGTAAAACCATTGAAAGCATACAGCGCTGTATCGATGTAGCTAACCAGCAATTCCCGGCGCTCAATATTGCACAACCCTTGTTGCCGATTCAAACATGGCTAAATCGCGCTTTGTCTACCCCCATCACTGATGTCTTGGCTGATGTTGTCGACTCTTTATCTTCGATTGCAATGCAGCTTGATAAAGAGGCGCCTAAAGTTGTCGTTGAAGATAATCAAGTGCGCATCAAATCGAGTGCCAATGAATTAATGACGAATATTTTTTCCCATATTTTACGTAACAGTATTGATCATGGTATTGAACCTGCGACAGTGCGTTTACAGGCAAATAAGTCCAGTGCTGGCACCATCGAAATACGAGCTATACCGCTTGAAAAGAACCTCCGCATTCATATCAAAGATGATGGGCAGGGCCTCAATATTGACAAGCTTTATCAAAAGGGGATTGCATTAGGTAAGTGGCAAACTCAGGATCAACCCAGCTATAACAACATTGCACAGTTAATTTTTATTTCAGGTGTTTCAACTAAAAACGAAGTTACCGATATATCGGGTCGTGGTGTTGGGATGGATGCGGTCAAAGAGTTTTTATTAGCACAACAGGGAAATATTTCTCTGCAACTATTGGGGGCTAATGCTACGGGTAAAGCGCTTGGTCTTGGGACAATGGTGCAGTTTGAATTAATTGTTGAATTACCGCAAAACACATTTTCCGTATTGATGTAAATATTGTATAAAAAATTCCTGGCGCATGCACATTATTTAAGATCCGTCATATCAACTAATAAATATGGAAAAATAATGCAGTATTTATCTTGCGAATTGAATCGCCATAAAAAATTTCTGCAGCAGTTTCTGTCAGTCGTTGCGCTTTACCTCTTTACAGATAGTCTCCTGCTAGCAGTTGCGCAACCTGCTGCAAAGTTTGAGCCGCTTCCGCAGCGCATTAATTTTCAACATCTACTGGAAAACAAAGATATTGCCTTGAGCGAGGTTCAAGCTTTTCTCCAGGATAGTAAAGGATTTATGTGGATAGGTGGCGGCGGTGGGCTTATTCGCTACGATGGTTATGAATTTAAATTTATCCTCCAAACCGCTGTCATGGGAGATGCAACAGAAAAAAAATCGGTAAAGATGGTCTTCAATCTCTACGAAGATAAAGAACATATATTATGGGTTTTAACTCGTACGGGTTTATTGCGCTATGAC
>JAYTSJ010000078.1:0-5184 GCA_043745725.1 Gammaproteobacteria bacterium
TTGCTCACAAGAATTTTTGACGTCTAAATCATCAAGATCTATTCTAACAATGTTGGCAAACCCATCGAAAGGCGGGGACGCAAAGCTACGGGGCTAAAGAAGAAATTCCATGCTCGCCGGGTTGCGCAGAAGTTGATACTGACTGGGCGCACTGACACTCAAGCGGTTGTTCACTTCTGTTGAGGCACTCTTTATGACTAGTTCAATTTGTTCAACAAGCTCAATTGTCACAGCAAAAAGTCCAGCATTACTCACTTCGTTAGCAGCTAAGACACAAGCGGCGAACGCCGCCAAGGTGGCAAAAGCTCAGCCTGAGAAAATTGCGAAGGCCGCAACGGCAACGGCCGCTGCGGAAAAAACGCCTCAAGCACCAGCTGCTGCAGCCAAAGTGGCGCCAGCACAAATCGCAATAGCAGTTAAGGCGGCAGCAGTAGAGGTCAAAGTGCCCCAGATACAAGCCGCAGTAACAACTAAAGCCCTTGCAGCACAGTCTATTAAAGATGCCAAGGTGGGCAAGACAGTAGCAGCACCTAAGACGCCTGATCTCGGGCTTTCCAACCAAAATACCTCCACCGAAAAATCGACATCCACACCCGCATCCGACGCTAATCAGTTCGTAGCGGGCGACGGTGATGTTGTTGTCGATATAAAAAATTCAGATTCCGGATACAACAACAAAATATATTGGTCGTCCGACAATTTTAAAACTCGCAACTACTTGGGGATAGACAATCAAACAGGAACTTACAACATAGGCAAGTTTGCGACGGGTACTAAAATTGATTTTGGTATTGACAACGGTGTTGGACAATTTTTTAAAACTGGTGCAGCTGCGAATAATGTCGACAATCTAGTGCACGCTAAAGTCACTAAAACAACTGCAGGCACAGTGATTGGCTTCGAAGACTTATACGGCGGTGGAGATAACGATTTTAATGACGCCATTATTGGTGTAAAAAATATACCCGCGCCAAATACCCCTAGGGTCGAACCAAAAGTAGAGAAACCGAAAGTTGAGACCCCAAAGGTTGAAACGAAAAATACTTCAACAAATCGCTCCGGCTTAGGTGACGGCACAAATCCCGGGCAGGGTAGCGGCACTAACAATGCGACAAATGTAGGTACCAACAACCCCAATAAGGCGAAAGCCTATCTCGCTCAACCACTTTATGGAAGTCTGCTCAGCGTTGAAGCTTAATATTTTCAATACTGACGGGTAATAGCTTGAATAAAAAATGTGGAGCAACGCGTGGGTAGAAAGTGTAACGCTGTTGATCCACAATTCTGTTTTTAATCAGCCTGTTGTTTTTTCAAACTCAAGCTCACTCTGCGAACTAAATAAGCACATAATATAAATACCGCGACAACCACGTAACCTAAAATATCAAAATTTTCCAAAGGACTGGTTTTTGACGATTGATATACAATCATTCCTGCAATCACCGAACCTAAACCTCCAGCCGTTTGCTGTAAAGAAGCGGAAACACTCATATAAGCGCCCCTGTCTTCTAATTTTGGCACCATCGTATTTAACGCCATTGCGGGTGACATTCTGCACATGATTGCCGCAAAGACGAGCATATTGATAATGATCACCAGCCAAAGCGGAGTGACCGATAAATGCGTGTACAGAATCACCATTACTGTCGCTGCAACAGAGCCAAACACAAAAATACGGTAGCGATCAAATTTATCGCTCAGCTTGCCAATGATCGGCATAAGAAGTAACGATGACAAACCCGTACACAAAAATACAAACGGCAATTGCTCATTGGTAACATGGACATTGTTAATGAGAAAGATTGCACTGAACGGCATCACCATAAACCCGCCGATAGTTAAAAAGGTGACGGCCATAAAACCAGTTTGATATTGTCTGTTATTAACTGTGTGCCACAAATGTAAAAAAGGATTTTTATCGCGTTGGTTGTGCAAGTGTTCGTTGATGGGTTTAAAAACAAATAGAATCGCAGCAAAAATGAGCATTGCCAATAAAACGATAGACATAAATGTGCTATTCCAACCTAGTTTATTAGTAATAAAAATACCTGCTGGAACCCCAAGAATTTGACTAACCGCAAATCCCATTTGTACCCCACTCATTGCTCGCCCGCGCATTTTCGCGGCAAATAAATCCGAAACAATTGTTGCGATTGCTGAGCTTGTTACTCCCGCAAAAATCCCGGTTACAATTCTGGATAATAAAATTTGCGTATAGGTGCTGGATAAAGCACAAAACAATGTTCCCACAATAAAACCACAAAAGAACAACAACAGTAATTTTTTTCGATCATACTTATCGGTAAATCCAGCGATAAGAATGCCAGATATAGCCGCGCTAAATGCATAAGATGACACTACCAAGCCAAACTGTTGGGTGTTTATATTTAATGTTTTCATGAGAACATCACCGATCGGCGCTATTATCATAAAATCCAAAATCACCGTAAATTGCAGTAAAGCTAAAATCAGCAGGACCATTTTTTGATAAGGAGTGAAGTTCGTATTTAATTCTTGTTTCATAATATTTTCTAGGTTTCCTAATATTTTCCAGGTATATTTTTAATCTATTGCAATTGCAACCAGATACAAATTTATTCAGGCTGTTTAATTATACGCGTCATAAATGTAATAGCATCCTCGGAATGCAGTAATGCCATTGAATCTAGCGTCATGCTGGCTGCGGCTGCCGCTCTGATGCGCATTTGCTGTTCATAGTGTGCAATTGCAGTTTGTATACTTGGAAAATTATTTCCTAACAGGCAGATACTTAACTCCAACGCATCAAGCATCGCCATGTTGACACCTTCACCCGCGTAGGGAGGCATTAAGTGTGCGGCATCCCCCAACAGAGTAAGGTTGGGTTGTGCTTCCCATACCTGATCCAACGGCACACAAAATTGGGGACGCACCATGCATGGCCATGAGGCCTGCTCAAATAATTCGCACCATACGCTATCCCAACCTGAAAATTCTTTTTGAAACCACGACAACACTTGTGCTTTATTGGTGAAATCCACACCATGGATTTTATGCCAATGTTCATCGGTTTTACAGCCCGCATAAAAGGCTAAGCTACCATCGCCTTTGGCACTTACAATTAAACTTTTATCATCACCAAACGCAAATATTTTTCCGCCTTTTAACAGACTGTGTATTCCCGGCGCTGCAATTTTTGAATCATAAACAGCGCCTTCAATCGCGGTGAGGCCAGCGAAAAAAGGGATGATTGGCGTAATAAAAGGGCGTACTTTTGAGTTAGCGCCATCTGCAGCAATAACAATATCCGCTATTGCAGATGAACCATTTTGAAATTCAATTTTCCAGCCATTACTATTGACTTCGTCACCGTCAGTCATGGATTTGAAATGACTATTCCAGACAACAGTTTCAGGCAGTAACGATTCCAGTAAAATATTTCGCAGCGGACCTCGGTCTATTTCCGGGCGAGACTCTTTAAGCTCATGGTGCTCATACCCTACTTGTTCATGCCTGTTTTGTTCATATCCTTCTTGCACATGCTCATCTTGTTTATGCTCGTCAACAATGATCACGGCGTACTTATCAACAACCCGAACTCTGCCCGCACCTGGGCGATAATTGGCGATGAAGTCATCCATCAAGCCCGCTTCACGCAGTGCTTTTAATCCAGACTCTTCATGTAAATCCAGCGTAGCGCCCTGCACTCTTACCTCCTTATTTAAATCCCTTTCGTAAACTTTTACATTAGCACCCTTCATTTGTAAAAGCCGCGCAAGAGTTAAACCGCCTGGGCCACCACCAATAATTGCTACAGTTTTGTTTGCTATTAACATCTTTACAACCCCACCAGAATGAACAGTGAGGTCAGATTACATTTTCTTTAGTATCGATAATTGTATAAATCGGTCGTTTTTATTTTTATAGAGTTCTTTTGGCGTATGACCTGAATATTTTTTAATTTCTTTAATGAAATGCGGTTGATCGGAAAAATAACTTTCAGGGAAAAGCTTTCCTTCTTTAATATGTGGAAAAGTCGCCCTAAACCTTAAAATATTGCAATAGGCTTTGAGTGATAACCCGAACCATTCGTTGAAATAGCGATTTATTTGCCTGCTGCTCCAATGAACGGTTTCAGCAACTTCTTTAACGCTCACAGAGCCTTGAGTCGAATAAATCAAGTCAAACATTTTCAGCTTTCTTACATCCACGTTGTCATTGACCATTTGCGTAATTTTTTCAGAAACCTTACGACAAAAAAGATCGAAATTACTGAGATCACTTTTGGCAATCCCCCAGTAATCATCAGGTAAGCTACCTCGACTATTAAAAATTGGGGCAACGCTGATATTTAGAATGTACTCCATGGCCAGCAATTTAAAACTAACCGCAAACATAACCGATTGGGGTGGTATGGCTGTGTGGGAAGGCTCGCATTCTAGCCCAGCGACACTAATGCTATAGGCTTCCTCGTCAGAATAGGAAAAGTGAATATCAACTCTGCCATCGGGCAACACGATAATGTCTTTGGCTTGGTTGCTGTTATTAACGACCATCCAAAAACTTTCCACAAAGTGAAAGAGTGATGGGCTCGGCTGAACTACTTTGTATTCAATGTCATTCATGTTGATACACACACTGCGGCTTATTCGCACATTTCTTGAAAATTACAGAACTAACCTATTGGAATTTGTTGATATTTTGTGAGTATAGCGCAGAGTTTGACCCTGTTGGTTTGCCATAACGGAAAGTTTGTATTTATCATTGAACAATAATGAAAGGAAAACACTAAAGCCAGTCTATGCGTTAGCTAATCATTAGAATATTTTGCAGAGTTATCGGCCATTTATTTTGTCGGCGGAAACTATTACCATTTTTAAAATTCTACTAGCGGGTAGTCGTGGCTGGGCGGTGAGCCGCACCTATCCTCTGGGGCGAGAAACTTATATTATTTTAGAAAGGGGTTTAGCACAACTGCATAAGCAAGGCATCGTCACCCGCGCCTATCGCGAAACAGGAGTAATTAATAGCAAAGTAAAAGATTGGCGCATTATAAATCCACAAGTAACTGCAACATCCGCACCCTGAAAAAAATCATTTAACTATAAAAGTAAAAATCCACGTTCTAAGAACGTGGTTTTGTGTAACCCCCTAAAAGGGGGCTAAAAGACAGCCTTCAGAGAAGGCTGTCTGAGTTATCCCACA
>JAYTSJ010000079.1:0-6749 GCA_043745725.1 Gammaproteobacteria bacterium
CATTGTATTTGTGTTACCTGAATACCTTCGCCTTCTAAATTTTTTCGCAAATTTTCTATGTGTTGTTTTATGTGTGAGAAGGTCGTTTCTCGCGTTGCCATAAAATAGCGCTTACACTCGTATCAATAATGGCCACTTGAGCACAAAATTCGCCGAGTGTTGGTAAATCAAAACGCAGTGTTACTGACCATTGTTTCACCTTAGTTGCGGTTTTATTTTCGCTGCTTGAATTTTTATCGTCCACCCATTCACGATTAATGTGTAAATGTAGCTGCTGAACTTCATTGTGGTATTTAACAGGGATATCGATTTGCCAGGATGCATTAGGTTGCTTGCTATCCTTAGTATCCAATTCATGATTTAAGCTGGTCAGCTGTTGCAATTGAATTTTTGCAAGGCTATGCAAGCTGTGCTGTTGTAGCAATATTAATAATTGCGTACGCAATTCCTTGTCTGATAATTCATTTACTGGTTTAGTCATCAGCTGTTGTATGAGTAAGCCAATATCCCCAGTTAAACTATTCTCAGGTAAACTATTTTTTGGCGTATCACCAGGTGCTGTAGCGGCGCCCGCTATGGGAATATAGCTACTCACTTGTTGTAATAATTTCACAGTTTGTTCAGTGGTGAGTGGTTTATTGTTATCAGTTAATTCTTGATTGACCTTACTTAATAAGGTTAGCAATGAACCTTTTAAGTCTTGCGTATAGGTGCGGTTCAATATTGTTGGGCTGATTGTTTGGTTGGTGGTTTGGTTGATTGCTGTTGAATGAGCTGTTAATTTGTTTTCAAAAAATACACCAGAATTTTTAATAATTTGTTCTAATATTTTTGGCTGGCCGAGTTGTAACGGTGAGCGTATTTGCTCCGCCACACTTCTTAGCGCTTGAGAAAGTGTGGGTGATACTAGTTGTTGCTGATTAGCCTTGGGGATATTTTGCCATTGGTTAAGAGCGGAGAACAACACAGTTGGTTTATCTTTATAGGGTAGAAGTTGTCGCAGGTTATCTGCTACTACTTGCTTTATTTGCTGACTACTGGTTTCTGTTTTAGATAAAAAAGTTTCTAAATTAAATGTAACGGCAGGTGATTTTTGGGTATCGGTAATATTATTAAGCTGTTGTAAATCCAACAACACTAATTTTTGTGGGCTAACTAATTGTACGGGTATCGTTTGACCAGCTGCTAAGGGCTTGTCAGTGTAGGTTAACAAAGACTTACCATTAACCAACAAATTAACCCATTTTAATTCAGGTGATTTAATGAGTGTTTGTTGATCAAGTAAGCGGGTGATTTCTATTTTTAAAGCAGGTGAAAGCGCTGCTGTGTTTTTGGCGAGTTTGTTAACTTGCAGCAAAGCCTTAACGGTTTGGGCAAGTAAAACATCGCGCTCCTGGGGTGTTACAGGTTCTATTTCGGTCACACTTGCCATGACCATTTTCCCCAATGCTACATTCAACAACCGGCTCAAGGTAACCAGTTGTTCCGTGTTTTTTTGTTCCAAACCTTTAATCAGGTTCTGGGTAATATTGGTAATATCCATTCATGAGTAATCTGGTAAGCGTGGTTGTTAAATAGCCCTTGAAAAAGGTTGTTGAATAACACGTGAAAGACTTGGGTGCCGGGGCTATAATCGCGCAACTAAAAGCGTACACTAACATCCGTTGTTATAAAAATAACATTGTTAGAATAGTACCTGAATCTAAATAGCTTCTAGATCAAAAAAGTATCTAGATTGAGTATAGCGAGCTCTCGGTGTAAAGCCTGTGCATTTCTTAAATTAGCTCGTTTGGAATTAGTTCTTCTGAGCTTTAGTGTGGAACATTATCTTGTCGCAATTGTCTGCCTTGGTTGAATTACGTGATTTTGCTTGCGAGCGTGATGAACGAATTTTGTTCAGTTCGCTTAATGCAATATTTTATGCGGGGCAGGTAGTACAAATTCTTGGCGCTAATGGTAGTGGTAAAACGACTTTACTTCGTGTTTTAGCCGGCGTTTCACCGGATTATCAAGGTGAAATCTTATGGCAAGGGCAGGCACTGGCTACTTGTGCATGGGAATACACCAACGCATCACTGTACCTTGGCCATTTACCCGGCATTAAAAAATCGTTAACCCCTTTAGAAAATCTACGTTGGTACGCAGCCATTCAAGGTGGTGTGAGCGATGAGGTTTTGTTGCAGGCCTTGGCAGAAGTGAAATTAGCAGGTTATGAAGATACCCTTTGTTACCAGCTTTCTGCAGGTCAATTACGTCGTGTTGCCTTGGCGCGCCTAGTGTTTAGCACCGCCAAGCTATGGATTTTAGATGAACCCTTTACCGCACTTGATAAGGCCGGTGCCATGTTGCTGGAAGCTCGTTTGGCAAGTCATGCTGCTGCGGGTGGTTTGGTGTTAGTCACTTCGCATCAAGATATTAACGTGCCGGATTTACAGCAGCTCAACTTGCAGGACTTTGCTTTAGCTCACGCCAGGCTGCATACCGCTGGTTACCAGGAGACTAGCGCGCATGGGTAATTCGCCGTCTCTATTCTGGTCAACGTTTCGCCGCGATTTAATTTTGGCTTTTCGTCACAAAGGCGACATGATTAATCCGTTAGTCTTTTTCCTGATTGCCATTAGCATGATTCCGCTGGGGATTGGTGCAGAAACTGCACTCTTAATGCGCATTGCTCCGGGTATTATTTGGGTGATGGCGTTACTCGCGACCTTGCTATCGCTGGATAACTTATTTCGTAGTGACTTTGATGACGGCTCTCTGGAGCAACTGTTAATTGCACCTTATCCGCTATTTTTTAGCGTATTAGCCAAAGTGTTAGTGCATTGGCTAGCAACAGGCTTACCTTTAACCTTGCTGGCACCTTTGTTAGGTGTGATGCTGTCGCTACCAACCAATGCTTTTGTTGCTTTATGTTGTAGCTTATTGATAGGTACTGCGGCTATGAGTTTGATTGGCGCGGTAGGTGCTGCGTTAACAGTCGGCTTGCGTAAGGGCGGTTTGTTGATATCACTGATTGTGATGCCGCTGTATGTGCCCATTTTAATTTTTGGAGCCAATGGCGTACAGGCTGCGGCCTTAGGGCAAGATTATAATATGCAGTTGGCCGTGCTCGGCGCAGGTTTGGCCTTGGCATTAGTATTGGCGCCACTCGCCGCTGCAGGTGCATTGCGTGTTAGCGTTAACGGTTAACGTTGTTTGTGAAGAGCTGAGGGGAAAATATGAATTGGCAATGGTTTCATCGTTTAGGTTCGCCGCGTTGGTTTTATGAAAAAACTGAGGCTTGGCTTCCCTGGCTATCACTCGTTACCTTAATACTTTTATTGGTGGGTGGCATTTGGGGTTTAGGTTTTGCTCCCACGGATGCGAGGCAAGGCAATAGTTATCGCATTATTTATATTCACGTGCCGGCATCATTTCTCGCTTTAGCGGGTTATTACATTATGGCAATTAGTGGTGCCATAGGTTTAATTTGGAAAATGAAATTACCTTTTATGGTAATGAAAGCTGCTGCGCCAATTGGTGCAGCGCTTACGTTTGTAGCTTTAATTACCGGTGCCATTTGGGGGAAGCCAACATGGGGTACCTGGTGGGTGTGGGATGCACGTATTACCTCAATGTTAATTTTATTTTTTCTGTATTTGGGCGTTATCGCGTTGCAACAAGCGTTTCAAAATCGCGATACGGCGGATAAAGCCAGCGCAATTTTAGCCTTGGTCGGCACTGTGAATATTCCGATTATCTACAAATCAGTAGATTGGTGGTTTACGTTACATCAACCTGCGACCATAAAATTTATTGGTAAATCGACTATTCATCCCTCGATGCTCTATCCGTTATTTGTTATGTTGATTGGTTTTTATTGTTTTTATACCCTGGTTTTGTTACTTCATACTCGCGTGGAAATTTTACGCCGCGAAAGCCGTACGCAATGGGTTAATGATTTGGCCGTTGGTAATAATATGGCAGTTGATAATAATATTGAAGTTAATAAAAAGGGCGGCAAATAATGAATTTTCAATTTGATTCGCTCGATGCTTTTTTAACGATGAATGGCCACGGGGCTTATGTGTGGGCCTGTTACTGCATCACCTTTACCGTATTAATTTGTTTAGTGGTAAACCCGTTGTTGCAGAAAAAAACGTTTTTGAAACAACAGAAAAAAATGGCTCAGTTACAGAAAAATAGTTAAAGCTATCTGGTAGGTTATTGCAAGTTGCAGTACAAAAAATTAATCCATTTGTAGAAAATTTAATTATGCATCCAGTTCGCAAGCAACGTTTAATACTTGTCATTTTCGGTGTGGCTTTTTCCAGTATCGCCATTGGTTTAATTGTTTATGCGATGCGCACCAACATAAATCTTTTTTATCCGCCAAGTAAAATTGCCGCAGGTGAAGCGCCTCATAACCGCACCATTCGCGGCGGCGGTTGTGTCAAGCCGGGTAGCGTAGTTCGTGCAAAAGAATCGCTGGATATTGCTTTTATTCTTACCGATGGTACTGCCGAAGTACCGGTAATATTCTCTGGCATATTGCCGGATTTATTTGCTGAAGGTGAGGCCGCAGTAGTGAATGGCATGATTGACGATAAAGGTGTATTTAAAGCCGAACAAGTCCTGGCAAAACACGATGAAACTTATACCCCACCTGAAGTTGCGGAAGGCATGAAAAATGGTGGTAATGATCAAGCTGTCTGTAAGGAGATAAAATATGGTTCCTGAATTAGGTCACTTCGCATTAATCCTGGCGCTTTGTTTAAGTTTTGCATTAACCGTGATGCCTTTGCTTGGCGCACATTACGGTAATAATTTATTAATGCATTCTGGCCGCTCACTAGCAGTAGGCTTTTTTGTATTTGTGAGCATTGCATTTTTTTGTTTAGCCTATGCATTTGCGCATGATGATTTCTCTGTCAAGTATGTTGCCAGTAACTCCAATAGTTTATTGCCCTATTACTACAAAATTTGCGCTGTGTGGGGCGGGCACGAAGGTTCATTATTATTGTGGATTTTAATGTTGTCAGGTTGGACGCTTGCTGTTGCGATATTTAGCCGATCCTTACCTCTGGATATGCAAGCTCGCGTATTAGGTGTATTGGGTTTTATCGCTGTCGGGTTTTTATTATTTATTGTCATCACCTCCAATCCTTTTGAAAGAATTTTACCGATATCACCGCAAGATGGCAGCGATTTAAATCCTTTGCTGCAAGACCCGGGGTTTATTATTCATCCGCCTTTTTTATACATGGGATATGTGGGCTTCAGCGTGTGCTTTGCGTTTGCGATTGCAGCTTTACTTACAGGTCGTTTGGATAGTGCCTGGGCGCGTTGGTCACGCCCTTGGGCAACATTGGCGTGGGGCTTTTTATCCATTGGTATTGCACTTGGCAGTTGGTGGGCTTACTACGAGTTAGGTTGGGGCGGTTGGTGGTTTTGGGACCCAGTAGAAAACGCATCATTTATGCCGTGGATTGTCGGAACAGCTTTATTACATTCGCTAGCAGCAACTGAAAAGCGCGGTCTGTTTAAAAGTTGGACCATTTTGTTGGCGATTTTTACTTTTTCGTTGAGCCTGCTCGGCACTTTTTTAGTTCGCTCTGGCATATTGACTTCAGTTCATGCCTTCGCGAATGATCCTGAGCGCGGTGTTTTTGTTTTGGCATTTTTATTCGTGATAGTGGGTGGTTCACTTACACTTTATGCATTTCGTGCACCTGTCGTAAAAAGCGCCATTGGTTTTAATTGGTTATCGCGCGAAACATTTTTGCTGGGCAATAATATTATTTTAAGTGTCGTGATGATAACGGTGCTTCTGGGTACGCTTTATCCACTCATTGCTGATGCATTGCATTGGGGAAAAATTTCCGTCGGTCCACCTTATTTTAATTTTTTCTTTTTACCGCTGATGGGATTGTTGTGTTTGCTGATGGCGTTTGGTCCTGTTTCTAATTGGAAGAAAACTTCTGCGAAACAATTATTGAATATACTGTGGAAGCCTTGGGTGATTAGTGTCGTTTTTGCATTAGCATTCCCCTGGTTTTATCGCGAGGAATATAGTATTCCTGCCGCTGTTGCAGTATTTATTGGCAGCTGGATTTTTACAGGATTAGTCGCTGATATTATTTATCAGCTACGGCATAGTGAATCCGTTGTCGCTGGATTTAAAAAATTAAGTTTAAGTTACTATGCCATGGTGATTGCGCACTTAGGTATAGCGGCCACCTTAATCGGCGTGAGTTTAACGAGTATCTATAGTATTGAGCGCGATTTGCGGATGCAAGAGCATCAAACCGTTGAACTTTCCGGTTATGAATTTACCTTGCAGTCGCTCAAAAAAATACAGGGCCCCAATTACACTGCTGATCAAGCCTTCATTACCGTGAATTATCATGGCGATACATTAGAGGATATGTATCCGCAAAAACGCCATTACACTGCGCGCGGCAATTCAATGACTGAAGTCGCATTGGATGTGGGTTTATTTCGCGATATTTATGTCGCTATGGGCGAGCCTGTTGGGGATGGTGCCTGGGCGATGCGCGTGCATGTAAAACCTTTTGTGCGTTGGATTTGGTTGGGTGCGTTAATGATGGCATTTGGTGCTTTTTTATCGGTTACCGACAAACGTTATCGTAAACAAAAAGCGGTGATGGCTGAGACCGAAACACATGCAACAACTGTGGTGCTGACTAAGGTGCTTGTGAATGAATAAACAGCGCGTGATGTTATTTGTACCACTGATTATTTTTGCA
>JAYTSJ010000080.1:0-6204 GCA_043745725.1 Gammaproteobacteria bacterium
TCCGCCCAACCCGTGAGCGAACCATCACGATTTTTTTCCGCCCCTGCATACATGCAAGCAGGCAACAAATGCGCGTAGGAAAACAATTCAACCCAGTGAATTTTTAGCGAAAGCGGGCCGCGGGGCTGATTTTCTAATAGCACTGCACCTGCTCCGTCGGACAACATCCAGCGCAAAAAATCTTTTTCAAACGCTATTTCAGGACGAGTTTCGAGTGCATTAACCTTATGCTCGGATTCGGCTTCAAATTGGCGTGCCAGAAGTTGCGGCGACACTCGCTCTGAACCTGCAGCAACAGCCCGCGTTGCTTCGCCTGCTTTTACAGCTAAAAAAGCATATTTAAGTGCACTGGCACCGGCAAGACATACACCTGCGGTTGATACCACCTCAAGGGTGTCCCAACCCAATTCGCCATGTACCATTACGCCATGATTCGGTAGCAGCTGATCGGGCGTTGAGGTGCCTGTGGCAAGCACATCTACTTTACCTTGTACATTCAAAGCAATGATGGCTTTTGCAGTTAACTGGGCATTACTCATCGAAGGCATGCCAGTCGCTTTATCAATTGCATAGTAGCGCGACAAAATGCCGTTATTACGCAAAATAATCCGCCGCGCCCGCGAAGGCTTGCCTGCGATCATGCCTAATACAGATTCAATTTCGTCATTCTTTACAGGTTCATGAGGCAAATAAGCCCCAGTATTCGTGATGTACACATTACTCATATTGTTTTAATCGTTACTCATATTGTTTTAATCGTTCTGTACCTGAACCTGAGGGAGCTTCAAAATAGTGTTTGGCAACAGCCAACTTATTGCGCAAGAGTGGGCGCAACAGCAACTGCAACAACAAACTGATTGGCACTACGGTAAGGATCAGAATTTTCAGAAAAATTACATACAGAAACAGCACCGGAACCCGCGCTGCACCACCAGGCTGCCCGATCGCGCGAACCAATTTCCCCCACACCATAAAGCTGCGTGTTGCCGCGCCTTCGCTGACAAGAAGTGTAGGCTCTGCTGTGACGGCTGACAAACCAGACAACAAAGGCTGATCATTTTTTTCCTGGTTTTGCCGTAAGGCATCGCGCAACGCCACCCCAAAGCGACGCGAGCGTTGAATCTCATCCGGATGAACACCGGCGGCAGGCAAACCCCAAAATGGATTACTTTTACCCGTCCACAACCAACGCGGCACGGTGATAAAAGTTGCAAAGGTACCGCCTTGATCGGTCAACACCACATTATCCAGCAAGCGAGCACCTATAGCGCTCAATGCTACTTTCATCTTTTCTTGTGCGAGATGCCACATGTTGCGACAAGCAATCACTGTAATAACGGGCTTACCCTTGGCAACCCGCTTAAAAGCGGGGTCTTGCAACAATGCTGTGACAGGCAGTGAGGGAGCCAAATACCACACTGCATACGGCAGAATAATCAGGTCGAATTCATCGCTTTCAGCAAGTGCTAGCGGCTCAAGTGGGGGGGCCACTTGATAGATCGACTCTGGAAACGCATCCAAAAAACGAAAAAATGGCCAGGGAAAAGGATAAGGTGTGATCGGGTTAAGAACTAAGAGCGTAATATCGAATTCACCACTTTCTTGCAGTGGTGCCAATATCTGCTGCGTAATGTAGGTTAACTGCCCAGATTGGGAGTATATGGGCACCAAAATGCGCTTTTTAATAGAAAGGGCTGAATTGGTCACGTTAAATAATCTTCCATGGTTGAATGGGGGCGGCAATTGTAGCATTAGCACTTGTAGGTTAGTAAGGGCACGACTGGCTGGTGTTACTGAAATCCAATTGAGAGGCAGTAACGGCTATCGAAAATTGCATTCTTTTGGTATCGTGCCCGCCGTCTAAACTGCTTTGGTTAACCGCTTTGACAAACCAAGAGCCAGAAAAATTACGCTAGCAATATGAGTGGAGCAATGAAATGAACAAGGTCGAAACGCACAATACAGACACTATGAAACCAAACATGGCCGCAGGTGCAAGTCCCGCCATGAACACTACGCCATTCACTACCATGGCACCGGATGTATTGGTTATTGGCGGCGGCCCGGCAGGTTCTGCAGTAGCAGCTTTATTGGCCGATAAAGGTCACGATGTTGTGATACTGGAAAAAGCCCATCACCCCCGGTTTCATATTGGCGAATCCTTGCTGCCGATGAACATGCCCTTGTTTGATCGCCTGGGTGTACGTAAAGAAGTAGAGAAAATTGGCATCACCAAATACGGCGCAGAATTTGTTTCCCCGTGGCACGAGCACACCAGCGACTTTGTGTTCGCTGAAGCCATGGACAAGGCTTTTCCTTACGCGGTACATGTGCGTCGCTCAGAATTTGATGAAATATTATTCCGCCATGCAGCTAAACGCGGAGCGCGTACCTTTGAAGGCTGCCGCGCTACCCATGTAGATATGGACGCAGGCGGAGACCAGCGGGCATTGGTGAAAGTCAAAGCAGAGGATGGTAGTGAAAGTGAATGGCGCCCGCGTTTTGTGATCGACGCTAGCGGCCGCGATACCTTGCTCGCCGGTCAATTCGGCATTAAAAAACGTCACCCTGAACACAGTAGTGCGGCATTGTTCGGCCATTTCAGTGGTGCGAAACGTGCGGAAGGTCGTCGCGAAGGTAATATCTCTTTGTTCTGGTTTGATCACGGTTGGTTTTGGTATATCCCGCTGTTGGATGGCACTGTTAGTGTCGGCGCGGTTGCCTCTCCAGCCTACTTCAAAACCCGCAAAACGGATCCCACTAGTTTTCTCATGGAAACTATTGCTCTAGCACCCAAGCTGGCCGAGCGTCTTAAAGATGCAACTATGGCAGAGCCAGCAACGGCTACAGGAAACTTTTCGTATACTTCCAATTATTGCCGCGGTGAGCGCTTTGCGATGATTGGTGATGCTTACGCATTTGTTGACCCAATGTTTTCGTCGGGTGTATTTCTCGCGATGAACAGCGCATTTGAAAGTGCGACAGCGATTGATCATTGGTTGCGCGGCGAAGAGAAAATGGCCGAACAAGCCTTCCGTATTTTCGAGAAAAATATGGTGCATGGCCCAAAAATGTTTTCGTGGTTTATTTTCCGAATCACGTCGCCCGCTATTCGTAAAATTTTCATGAAACCGCGCAATGTATGGCGCATGCAAGAAGCAATGTTATCAATTCTCGCCGGCGATATTTTTCGCAACACGCCGGTTGGCCCACGCCTGATTGGATTTAAATTTATTTATTATTGCTCTTGCTTAAGTATTTTACCGCAAGCATTTAATACCTGGCTGTGGCGCCGCCGCAATCACAAAGAGGCACTGATCAGCTCCGATATGGAGTAGCCGTATAAAACTTTACATTGTGTAAAACTTAAAATATTAAAAGCTCAAAAAAATGCCTGTATTGAAAAATACAGGCATTTTTTTGCGTTACATTAAAAGTAAATTTGTATTTAATTAAATCCTACTTTTTCATATCGCGACTGCACATTAAGCTGCATTAAGGCGCAGGCACTGTAACCGCATTAGCATCTAGAGTAACTGCTGTCTGTGCAAGTGCTCTACCATTTAAAATTGCGCCTGTCCCTAACACAATCTGCGTTTGACTCAAGATAACGCCCTTGAAATCTGACGTAGTGCCAAGCGTTGCCTGACCTGCAACCTGCCAGAAAACATTCTTCGCCAAAGCACCACCGCTCAAGGTAATAATTACGGCATTACTCACAGTAAGATCTTGTGCGACCTGGAAAATCCAAACATCATTTGCACCACCAGAGAGCGTAATATTAGATGCAACCAAAACACCCGTACCCCATTTATAAAGACCTGGAACAAGTGTCAGTCCACTGATATCACCTGCACCTAGCTCAGTAAAATCTGGCAGGGTTCTGCCTGCAGCATCAGTATATGCAAGCTCCATATCGCCGACGGCCGTAGTCATAACTGTTGGTGTAGGAGCCGCCATGTTGGCAGCATAAAGTTTACCGGTCACCATCGAAGATATCGAAAATTCATTGGTGGCATCACGCGCTTGGCCAAAACCAGTGATGAAGCTTTCCGCAGCAGGACTAAGACCAATATCGCCAACAACGGTTGTGCCCACAGTAGTTGATACTGCAGATTTTGCCAGGATTACATAATTGCCAGCCGTGCCAAGGTTAACTGGACCAGGGCCTTGCGCAAGTGCTGCAGCAGTCGTAAAAGTCCAAACAAAATCTGCAGCCAAATGAGTTGCAGGAATCGCAAGATCACTAACACTTGATTTAATCGTAACGGTATACACAGTCATGTCTTGAAGATCGGCTACCGGATTAAACGTAGCAACCATATCGGCATAAGTCACAACACCTACAACGGCCACCGCGTTGGGCCCCGTCACAATAAATGTGTCAGAAGTGATAGTTGTTGGATCCACTGCATTGTTAAAAGTGACACTAATATTTCGATTGGGACGCACACCTATAGCAGCTGCTGTAGGAACAGTGGAAACAACTGCTAGCGCCACAGTCTGACTGATACTACTCATACTACTACTGCTAGCACTACTCAAACTACTCACGCTAACATTGACGCTGCTACTGATATGACTACTAGCGGCGTGACTGCTGCTACTATGGTGATTATTACTACCGCCACATCCAGCTACAAACGCTGTTAACAGAAGCATTGAAAAGCATAAAACACGAGTGGAATATTTCCTGAAAATTTTCATTTTTTTTACCTGATTAATTGTGTTGATCGCACTGTAATTTCAGTGCGATCGAGATAGTGAAAGATGCAACTCTCACCAGAAATTTGCGCCGCTACCTAAAATTCTTTTGGCGTTTTGAAATTCTTATAAAGCATTAATTTGAATAGCAATTAGAAAAAATTTGTAGTTGTAGTGTTTCAGCTAAACAGAGTCAGCACCTCAATGAAGGTGGACATACATATAAGTGTGGTGACGATTGCAAAACGCAACGACCGATTACTAGAACCTTCGGGCAGAGCTAAATCGCTTATGTAAATCATGATATTTATTCTCGTTAGATTCGTCTGCGCGCTATGGCATCCGACCTTGAGATAATAATGACTGATTAAAAAGCGAAGTTCAGTGTGCTGGCGTACTCATGCTGTAATGAGTTAAAGAATGAAAAGCGATAAATTGGATAAGCGGTGCATACATTTCACTGCATTTGTAGGCACTATGGAGCGGTGGATGCTACTACAGATATTTTTCTCAAAAAATTTGATCATAGCTACGTCATAGCTACGCGGTTAATTACACCTTTCTTTTTAAGGAAAGGCTGCCGCCAAAGATTTACTTTCCATGTAGACGGTTTATTGATACGCGGGGGAAAACATTATTCAGAGGGAATGCACTGCAAAACAGTGCGAGGTGGAGATCAGACATGTCGCAGGTGAAGATGTGTCATGTGCAATTATTAAATTCAAAATGGAGCAAGGAAAAGTTAATACCGCCACACTGCAATGTATTATTACCCCCGTAGATCATGCTTTCTATGAGCGTTTTATTAGCCCAAAAGGTTTGGGCTAATAAAATTCAGTTATTGTTTTAATGCTTTTACGTAAAGCACTAAACTGTGATCCGTTAGTTCGTAACCATGCTCTGCAGCGATTTTCTTCTGCAGGGCTTCAATTTCATCATTATGGAACTCTATGACTTTTCCGCTATCTATATCGACCATGTGATCATGGTGCTCACCGCGGGCAATCTCAAATACTGAGTGTCCGCCATCAAAATTGTGCCTTACCACCAAGCCGGCAGTTTCAAATTGAGTCAACACCCGATATACGGTAGCCAAGCCAACATCGTCACCTTGCTCCATCAAAGTCTTGTAAACATCCTCAGCGCTCATATGGTGGCGCTCTGCGGATTCAAGCATTTGCAAAATTTTGATGCGCGGTAAAGTGACCTTTAAGCCTACTTTACGCAGTTCTCGGTTTTCATCTGCCATTTTTCCCCCAAAACCTTCTCAGTATTCCTGTGGTTCGGGTATTATCCGTGTTCAAATAATTTAGTGGAAGCCCTCTTATGAAATTAGCCAGTCGTGTTTTACTGGTCACCCTGTGTATGTTTAGCTTTGCCGGTTGCAACTTCTTTCCGGGCGTTCATAAACTCAATATCCAACAAGGCCATATTATTACCCCCGAAATGGTAAGCAAGCTCAATTTGGGCATGAACAAACGTCAGGTTCGTTTCGTATTA
>JAYTSJ010000081.1:0-3280 GCA_043745725.1 Gammaproteobacteria bacterium
GAGCGATTACAGATTTAGAAAAAATTAAAGCAGATAAAAAGTTGATAAAATCTTTCTTTCAAGCAAAGACGGTACTCTTTGCTGCGGCCTAGTTAGTAATTCAATAAAAAACCAAGCCAGTAACCATTAAAACTCGTAACGAAGGCCAAACTCAACTGTGTGCATTTTATAATCTTGCAAACCCTGAATTATTTTATAATGCAAAAAACCTTGCAAACCACCGGCCACGGTACCACCCATTGTTTGCTCGCGACCTCCACGCAATACACTTGACACTCCAAGCGTAACGACACGATACGAACTATCAGGGTTATCACCAGGTAACGCAAATTCGTTAGTACTGTTTACGGTGTTAACGTAATGCGAAGCAATGATATGTTTATCAGTATCGGTTTGCTTAAGTTGTTCAATGCTTGCAAAAGGTGTTACTACACCAAATGAGGGCGTAAACATATAACGTAGGTTAACGCCCAGCCCAAGGACATTGGATTTTAGTTTTTGTCCGTCCACTGCCAAATTCAACGCAGAATTATCGCGATCAGTTTCAACAAATTTATCAATATTAGTAGTGGCTGAATTTACATTCACAAATGGCTCGAATGTAAATTGCTGCTTCTGGAAGCTATACCCAGCTTCCAGTGCATAGCTGGATATTTGTGAATCACTTTTACTTTTTGTTTCTGTATCAGTACTGGGATAACGTATAACGCGCACCGCATCAAACTGTAACTTTTGCGAACCAACAGATGCGCTCGCATAAAACTGCTCAGATTGAAACAATACAAAAGGCATAAGACTGTAACCACTGGATTGAATTTTTCCTTCAGCAATACTTTTCTTACGATCAAAATTAACCGCTTGATTACTGTAGCCAAGCATGGCTCCAATAACCCAATTTTGATTTACGCGATAATCCAAACCGGCATTTATTCGCTTGCCATCCGTATTAAACGCATCCTCTAAATTACTTGCAGATTTACTGCCGTCACCTACAGAGAAATTAATAAAACCGCCAAGGCGACTATAGGCATCAGTATTATCTTTTTGATCTGCACTGGCACCGCCACCCATGGGCCGCGTTTCGTTAAGTGCAATACTTTGATTATTGACACCACTAAATCCAGTAGCACCTAAGCGCAATGCGGTAAGCCGCGAACTTAACCCCGCAATCTGCCCTTTCATAAAATCACGCGAGAGTGAACCTTGCGCAGAATATTCTTCGGGCGCAGTCCAGCGCAACGCATCACTTAACTCTTGCTGAGTTAAACCCAAACTATATTGAGTAGAGGCATCATCACGACTAATTTCGCGGGCAGTTTGTACCAGTGCGCGCAGCTTGGTAAATAATTGATAAGTTGCGCCGTTACAAACCGCTGCAGCTCCTGGTTGTCCTGTGGGGTTGCGGGTGCCAGGCCCAGTCATATCGTCAGAACAGCCCGCATCCGCTATTAATTCGTTATAGGATTGCAGCGTAACCAACGCACTCTGGCGCTCCACCTCGGTGGTAAAATTTAATTCAGCTAAGCCGGCATGAACCTGACTGCACCAGGTCACATTGGCTAACACTATAAATCCTGCTATTTTTTTTAATTTCATGTTAATCACCAAGATGGTTATTTATGAATAAAAAAGAAATCGCCCACTTCATGCCCTGTGCCTTTAATCACTTTGAACTCTGGTAATTGCACAAAATTAACGGATTTCGCTTTAGCCGAAACCTGATCCTTAATTTTTAAAAACAATTCAGGCCCACTAAGAACACCCTGAGCGCTATCGAGCGCATCCAAAAATGCGCGGGCAAATACCGAGTGACCTTCACCGGCATTGTCTAATACTGGAGTATCGCCACCTGAAGAAAGTAATAAGCGCGATTTTTTAGGTAATTTATAACGAATATATTCATCGGTATATTTTTGTTTGTCGCCCATAAACAAATAACCGGGCTCAGATGACAGCAAACCTGCGTAGCATGAATCCGCCACTACCAATACACGCTTGGCTTTCGTGTGCGCCAAATGGCGTGTTACAAATTCGTTTGAAACCCAAAAAGTATCATCTGGTGGTGGGCTTGCATTAGTTGGCAACCAATAACCCGCCTCAATGCCACCGGCTTGCATACGGCTACCGTGGCCCGCATAAAAAATTAATAAGTTATCGTTTTCCGTAAGCTGATTATCGAGATCGTTAATCGCCTTCATTACTGTTGTGTTATTGCCATCCAATAATAACGAAACGGTAAAACCATATTTTTCTTCAAGAATTTGCTTCGCCCGTTTGGCATCTGCAAAGGGGGTTAGCAAACTATCAATGTGCTCATAATTTTGATTGGCAATAATCAACGCATAATATTTACCGAAGTGTAAATCACCTTTCTTAATATCAGTTGCACTACCTGCTTTTACCGGCACTGCAGCTGCAGCTTGGGGCTCGCGCAAATGCGGCAATACTGATGGCATGTTGTCTATATCATTTTTAGCGATATATTTTTCTTTTTCTAAATTGCCAACCCAAATTTTTAATTGCGCTAATTGTTGCTCAGTGTCTTGCGTGTTGCCCGCCTTTGGAGCAGCAGTTTGTAGTGCTTTTATTTGCTTATTAAGCAAAGCAATTTGCGTTGCTTTTTCCGCTAAAACTTTTTGCAATTGTGCGCGCAATTCATCCTGGGCACCTTGTGCAGCCGATTGATAAATCACATCATCCTGCGCCATGCCCCAAGCTTTGCGATACCAATTGAGCGCCGCCATTTTATCTTTGGGTACACCCAAACCTTGTTCGTATAAAGTTCCTAAATTAAATTGCGCACGGGTGTTACCTTTATCTGCTGCCTTTTGGTACCACAATAAAGCGGCGGGATAATTTGGCTCGCCCCCTGCACCTTTCTCAAAAATTTCACCCACATTCACTTGCGCTTCAGCATCGCCGGATTCAGCAGTCGGCAGCCAAACCTGCAATGCAGTTTTATAATCGGCGCGATCATAAGCAACATATTCGCCACCGCGAATTCGGCAATCCGCTGCCGATGTAATTATGGGGCGTCGTGGTGTCATATAACTGGTGCCACCCAGTTGCCGCACTTGTCCGGGCAATAAACAATCCACCACATAGAGATCCGCAATTTCATTCGCTTTTGTCCCCGGCGTTTTTTGCGTTTGCGGTTTTACTGTTTGACCGCCGCACGCCCATAATCCCGCACAAACAATCAAGATCGTAGTAGTGCGCAACAATGTAGATGTTTTTAATGAAGATGCCTTAAATGCAGATGTCTTTAATGAAAATGTCT
>JAYTSJ010000082.1:0-9539 GCA_043745725.1 Gammaproteobacteria bacterium
CCTGAGCATTGCTAGTCATAAGTGCCGGGATAAGGCTAGCGAAGAGCGTAACGCTTAGCAAACGGATGGATTTAAGCATCGTAAAGTTCCTTGAAGATAGCTATTGATGGAAGTAAACATGGGTACATAAAGTGCAAAGACGCTCCATGTTAATAGATGCATTGGGTTTTCTCAATCATGTATCCTTGATAATTGCGGAGGGCTCTAGAGTGATGTGGTATCGTCGCCGGTACCCATAGCGATGTGGAAAAAGTGGCGAGCAGCAAGTACTCTCGAGTCTTATGGGGATTACGGTTATCCCGCAACATGGGTGGGTTATACGCGGGTGGTGAAAGGCGAAATATATGCAAATGTTATGACAACATTGCAGGAATATTAACAAGGCTAGAGATGTAATGATTAACATAAAATCACTAATGGGCGCGCTACTCTTTTTCTTGTTGGGTTTTGTTGCGAGTGAATATCACCGTTACTTGAGTCTGCAGCAAAATGATGTCAATACACAGTATGCTGCTGTGAATAAAGTGGGTGATCTAAATCCAGGTAGTGCACAGGATAAAAATGTAAACAATTCAGCCGAGCCACTCGGGCTGCACGAAAATGGAGATCTAAACGCTAAAAATAATTCAGCATTAAATCCGCAGTTGCCGCATGTGGAGTTATTTTCGTGGGGGCGAGTTAACCAACTTATTGCTAATGAAAATTATGATGATGCTGTTCGCTTGCTACTGGGATATCTTGAAACCAATATAAATTCTGCTCAGGCGTGGTTTCTTTTAGCGAATACTTATCAAAAGCAGGGCAAGCATAAATCGGCAATTGATGCATGGTTTCACTACCTTAAAGTTGAAGTGGATTCAAAAAAAATTGACCAGGCCATCAGGCAAATAAAAAATTATTTAATCATGCTAAATGAAAAGCCGGCGTTGTTCGGCAATGATTCTGCATGGCTTATTGCACAGTTAGACACCTTGCAAACTTTCAGTCTAAATGATGGTGAGTTGCATTTGATGTTGGCGTCATTGTATCTGGGTGTGGATGATACCTATCAAGCGCAGTATCACGCCCTTATGGCCGCTAACGATCCCGTAGCGCAAAAACGTGCAGAAGAAATTCTGGCAAAATTGAATGGCAAAACCGTTACCGATGAATTAGCAATACCCCTGGTTCGTTTTGGTAACCAACATTTAATTAATGTGAGTATTGAAGGCCATCCTGCACGATTACTGTTGGATACAGGTGCATCATTGAGTGGTGTATCGAAAAGTTATGCCGCCAAATATCCCTCTATCGTCAAAGCCGCTAAGCCGTTTCGTTTAAATACTGCCAGCGGTGCAGAGGATAGTTATTTCTTTACCGTTGATAATCTGAGTGTTGGCAGTTTGGTGTTTACGCAGCATATTCTTGCGCTTTTTCCCATGAATAGCTCCGAGGAGTTTGATGGGTTGTTGGGCGTGGATATTCTAGGGCGATTCGACTTTGTGATTGATCAGGATGCGTTAGTATTGCGCTTGCGGGAGCGCAAAAAATGATTGCCTAATGAGGATTGAAAGAAGGTCTTTCAATAAACATCCCGCACATAGCGTTTATCCATACTTAATTTTCGCATGTAGTTTGCAGTTTCTGCGTCATCAAATTTTCCGTACTGTTGAATAATATTGCGCAAGGTATTATCCACATCTTTTGCCATTTTGCTGGCATCGCCGCACACATAAAAATAACCTCCTTCAGCATCTATCCATTGCCAAATTTTTTCGCCATTTTCGCGCATGCGATCCTGCACGTAAATTTTTTCCTGTTGGTCGCGTGAGAAGGCGAGGTTTAATTCAGTGAGTATGCCTTGTTGTTGGAACTCCTGTAATTCGTCTTGATAATAAAAATCCGTCGCTGCATGTTGTTCGCCAAAGAACAGCCAGTTTTTGCCTGTGTCGCCGCGTGCGCGCCGCTCTTGTAAAAAACCGCGGAAAGGTGCAACGCCGGTACCAGGGCCGACCATGATGATGGGTATGCTGCCATCGTTAGGTACGCGGAAATATTTATTGGCTTGAATAAAAATCGGGATGTCTACACCATTAGCCCGGTCGGCAAGAAATGTTGAGCTAACACCCTTGCGATTTCTGTTGGTGCGAAAAAATCTTTCATAGCGCACCGCAGCAACGGTGAGATGAATCTGGTTTTCAAATTCTTTTGCGCTGGAGGCAATAGAATATAAACGCGGTTGCATACGTTTTAATACGCTCAGTAATTCATCGGAGCTGCAGCGGATTGGGTATTCGTAAATGATGTCTACCAACTGACGGCCATACAGCCAATTTTGTAATTCTTCTTTTTGATCCGCTTGCAATAATCTTTGTAATTCTTTGCTGCTGGAACGCGCGGCAATGAATTGCAGTGCTTCCAAACTTGGGCGACAAATTTCGAATTTATGTTGCAAGGCTTCGCGTAGTGGCAGCGCATTAGTATCCACAATGACGGGTGCTTCTTGATTTAAATTGAGCACCATTTCTAATTCGGTAACGAGCTCGGGGCAGTTTTGTGGCCACACGCCAAGAGCATCGCCTGCTTCATATTTGATTTTGCTGTCTTGATTGCCCAAATCAAAACCAAATTGGCGCGTGTCTTTTTTGCTGCCGTTGTTCAAGCGTTTGTTAATAATTAAACGCGAAAAGTAGGGATCAGTTTTGCTGTAGCTGCCGGGCTTGCCCCCGGTGTTGGCGCTGCTTGCTGCTGTGTTGCTGGCTACGGCTGCGCTGCTGGTCATCGCTATGCTGCTATTGAGGGTTTCCATCAGCTTAGCAAACCAGGTGCTGGCCGGAGTTTCATAATCTGTATCGCAATCCTGACGGTCTATTAATGTTTTACCGCCGAGTTCTTGTAAACGGCCGAAAAGTTTTTTGCCGTGGCCACAAAACTGATCGTAGTTTGAATCCCCCAGTGCAAGTAACGCGAATTCCAGGTTCGTCAGGTTTGGCGCAGAGTCACTGCTGAGTTGGCTCCAGAAATCGCCGCCGCTGTCGGGCGCATCACCGTCGCCAAACGTGCTGGTAATGAAAATAGCACGCTTGTTCTGTGAGAGTTTTTCCACGCTGTAATCGTTCATTGCCTGCAGGTTAACCGCCCAGCCATGTTCGCGTAGTTGTGTGGCAAACTTTTCGGCTAAGGTTTCAGCATTGCCCGTTTGCGATGCCCAGAGCAGGCTGATGTTAGCTTTACTTTCGACAGGTGCTGCTGCAGTTGACGCACAATTTAATGACGCAACATTTAACGGCAGCACACGGCTGAACATACCGGCGAGCAAGCCGTTGATATAAACAAGATTGTTGCTGCTGATCGGTGCCTCTGCAGGCAGCGCGGGTACGGCATTGATATGTTTTGCAGTGGCCTGCAAACCACTGATAAAGCCGTTCAGATAGCGGCTTTCCTCGGCAGAAAGGCTGGGTTTTGCTGTGCTGTCAAGGCCGAGGTTTTCGGCAAAAGTATTAATCAGAGACATGCTGGTTTCTTCAGATAAGGGTGCAAACACCATACTCGCTGCCTGGCTAACACTAGCGGGTACATTGTCACTCGCGAAAACCTCAACCAATGTGAGGCTAACGGCGCAGACTTTTAGCTCTGGCTGCTGCGAAATGGCGTCAACTGCATCGCTGGTTACTGCATTGATGGTGAGATTATCGCCGTAAATATCGTTCCAGTGGAAGGTTGTAAAACAGCTGCCCACCAAGACTCTATCGGTTATCAGTGCCGGCAGTATGGCGTAGCCACGGCGCGAGCGCACTTCTACTTTGTCTTTGTTTTTGATGCCTAGCTCAAGCGCATCTTCCGGGTGAATTTCTACAAAAGGGCCCGGGTTAAGCTTGTTTAATGTAGCGATTTTGCCCGTTTTGGTGAGCGTGTGCCATTGGTGTTGCAGGCGGCCGGTATTGAGGAAAAAGGGGAAGTCGCCACTGGGCATTTCTGCTGCATCTACATGGGGGCGTGCGAAGAATATTGCCTTGCCAGATTCGGTGGCAAAAAGTAGTTCGGGTTTGCTGCCATTTTCCAGAATTTTTAAGGTTTGGTTTACGCCATTGTTGAGGTAGCGAATCGGGTTGCGATCGCTGCCATCCGTGCTGGCACAAGGCCACTGAATAGAGGTTTCGCGTAAACGGTTGTAGCTAATGCCGCGCAAGTCGTAACCGGTTTTGGGGTTATAACTGCGTGTGATTTCGTCAAAGATTTCGGACGCGGAGTTGTAGCTAAAGCTGTCGGCATAACCCATCTCACAGGCTACTCGCGCTACGATTTGCCAGTCGGGTAACGCCTCGCCCGGTGGGCAAATGGCGGCTTGCATAAGCGTTAGGTTGCGCTCGGAATTAATCATCACGCCTTCGGCTTCTGCCCAAAGTGCGCCGGGAAGGAGGATATCAGCGTAGCGGTTGGTTTCCGTATCGAGGAAAGCATCTTGTGCGATCACCAGTTCAGCTTTTTGCAAAGCTTCAATCACCACTTTGCGGTTGGGTACGCTGGCAACCGGGTTGGTGCAAATTACCCAGCAGGCTTTAATCTCGCCTGCTGCCATGCGCGCAAACATGTCGACCGTGCCTTTGCCGACTTTGGTACTAATGCTGCCGCGCTCCACGCCCCACATATCTTCAGTAAACACGCGATCGGTTTCGACTAATAAGCTGCGTTGCCCTGGCAGGCCGACGCCCATATAACCCATCTCGCGCCCGCCCATTGCATTGGGTTGGCCGGTGAGCGAAAACGGCCCGCTGCCAAGGCGGCAGATTTTGCCGGTGGCAAGGTGCAAGTTACAGATGGCGTTGGTGTTCCAGGTGCCGTGAGTGCTTTGGTTTAGCCCCATCGTCCAGCAAGTCATAAATTCTTTTGCGTCGCCAATCATGCGCGCGGCATTGCGGATGTCTTGTTCCGAGATACCGGTAATAGCGGCGACTTTTTCTGGTGTGTAGTCGGCCAGAAATTCCGGCATCGCTTCCCAGCCTTGCGTAAATTGGGCGATAAATTCGCGGTCGATGTGGCCATTTTCTAACAACAAATACAGCAAACCGTTAAGCAATGCCAAATCGGTGCCGGGGTTGATCTGCATAAATAGATCGGCTTTGTCTGCCGTGAGCGTGCGACGCGGGTCAACGACTATCACTTTCGCGCCAGCTTTGATGCGATCCATCATGCGTAAATACAGGATTGGGTGGCAGTCGGCCATATTCGCGCCAATCACAAAAAATAAATCCGTGTGATCAAAGTCGGCGTAAGAACCGGGTGGCGCATCTGACCCCAATGACAGCTTGTAGCCAGCACCAGCGCTGGCCATACACAGGCGCGAGTTGGATTCGATATTGTTAGTGCGGACAAACCCTTTAGCGAGTTTGTTAACCAGATATTGAGATTCGATAGACATCTGCCCGGAGACATAAAACGATAGTGCATCCGCACCGTGCTCATCCAAAATTGCCTTCAGGCGTTTAGCCGTAGTGGTAATCGCCACATCCATGGATGTTTGCACAGATTGACTGGCGCGATCCAGGCGGACAAAAGCTGCTTCCATACGTCCGGAATTGCGCAATGCCTGGGCACTGGTTTGGCCTTTGGTGCATAACCGGCCAAAATTGCTGGGATGATTTTTGTCGCCACTGACTTTTAAAATCTTAGTGCCATCCGTTTCCAGCAGCATGCCGCAGCCCACGCCGCAATAAGGGCACACGCTGGCAACTGTTTTAGTCAGGGCAGTAATAGGCGAAGAAGACATAGCGAAATAAAACTCCAAGTTAGCACTGGTTTTGCAAGCGCTATGCCAGCCACTAACAGCAAAGTAACTTTGCCGTCAAAATATTAAAAAATCGCTATGTGTGCCGATATTTTCTGCTAAATGGAAGGTTTTCGTTCAAGCTCGGCGGGTGAGTATTTTTATCAGGCCAGGCTGCAAGCATATAAATGTATTCGATCGGTGCAATATCCCTGCTGATGTGCACGAAAAAGAGCTGTAATAGAGCGTGCTGAGGTAATGGTTAGATTCAGGACGGTCAGGCAAGTTAATCTTGTGCCTTAAAATGGAGCGCTTGGAACTATATTCAGCCCACCAATTTCTTATCCTTCAAGCCATCCAACACTTCCAGCAATCGGCGTTTAGCTTTATGTGTTGTTCGTAGCCGTAAAATTAATGCATTCCATTCGGGTAATCGTTTTGTGGTTTTGTAAACTTTATGCATTAAACGCAAATACTCAGCGGCCTCTACGTATGCACTAGAGCTGACACGGGCGATATGTTGCTCGGCAATGTGTTGCCAAATATCCAACGCAATTTGTGGGTGAGTAAGCGAGAGAAATTTAGCAACATGTTCATTAGTGAAGTCATTTTGTTGTTTGGCTTTTCGCATTCTTTCAAACAGAATGGCGACATCATCAATACGTTTTTCAAAAATGGCAATATGAATAAGTTCATCGAAATTAGGGAAGCGTACAAAAGGTGATTTAGTGTCGGGTGGCGATACTTCTGGCTTGGGTAGCGGCCAAGTTTGCGCTTTACGCTGTTTATCTGTATCTGGTCTCTCTCCTGTTTCTAAATATTCTAAAACAGCGAGCCGAATAGCGGGCCAACAAGCTGCTTTTATAGTGGATTTTTGAAGTTGAATAAATACATCTGCAGTTGAGTCAGCAAAAAAATCCTGCGCGCAATACGCTGCCACTAAATCATATTTTTTGGCTTGTTGTGCAATATCGCGCAATTGATTTTTTAAGTTGTTTGCAATGCCGGGAAGGGTTTTGATTGTTGCGCTGTAAAAGCGAATGCAATACTGTCGTGCTTTAGTGAGCTCACCTGCACTGAGTAGTGCTTCAATAAGTTGTGTTTGTAAATTGCAGCGTTCAGCTTCTTGTTCAAGTAGAGGAATGGCTTGATGTTTTATTTGCGCTTTTGCATAAACGGTTAATAACCATGTAACCCACCGTGCGCGCGAGTAGCTATCCAATTTTTTCGGAAGTTTGGCAATTCGTTTATTCAGCAAGCCGGCCAACTCGCGCCAATCTTCGGGTTGATAGTTCGTGTCATCCAATAAATTTGTATCGGGCGCCAAGAGTTCGAAGTCATCTATTACTTCATGCTCAATAAACCAATAAAGTTGCTGCGAGTGCGTGAGCGATGATTTCGCTAAGGCTTTCACAACTACAGCCATGCATTCAGCAATGGCGCCTGCTGTTTTACCTTCGTCATCCGACTGCTCTATTTGTGGTTGCCCGAGTTGTAACAGCTCTTCACCAATATTCAGTAATGCGTCTGCATAGCCATTGCGCAACAGATTTTGCATTTGTTTAACAATGGGTGAGTAGTCAGGTAATTTGCCGATATTATTCCAAGGATCATACCAAGCAGATTGCGATGTAATTTTTTTTATGTCGCGCTGGAGTTTGGTGATGAGTTTGTCAGGGCTTTCAGTTTTTAATTGTTCGGTGTTTTGTAATTCGTGAATGAGTTTTGGATGGTGCGGCAAAATATCCAATAAAAATTCGACCAATTCGGTTTTAGTTTTAGCTGCCAGGAGTACTTTAAGTTTTACCTCGCCCTTGCTTCTTTTGCGGTCGTCTTCATGTAGTGTTTCTGTATATTCGTCGTCATCAATTTCATCATCTTTAAAAAGATCATCATAAAGTTCATCTTGTTCGGTTAGTAGTGGTATTTCGCGTTTTAGTTTGACCTGCTCCGCTGCCACCAACACCAATGCTACCGCATGCTTGCAAGTGGCCCAATAGGGGCAGCTACAATACGAATCTAATGCATTGTTCTTATTGAAACTTATGTAAGTTAAATATCGCTCGCTGCCATTTATATAGGCTACTAAACGGCCATCGGTACAATAACTTAGGTTTTCTACGTGCTTGAAGTAGCCCTTCGCTCGCCCCACAATCGCGTCGCCTGCCCATTGATTGAGATCATTTACGGTAAGTTTTTTTAATGCACTGATGATATTTTTCATAGATATTATTTGTGCGACTTTTTTTAAGTGAATGACTATTTTACTGTATTATCTGAATAGTAAATATTACTGATCGGATTATTTTTTGTATACCACAGAACAAACATTATTCCAAGCCGAATTGGGCGCCATCTATCGACGCGAAGGCCGTCGGGTATTGGCGACTTTAATTCGTTTGCTGCGCGATTTTGATTTGGCTGAAGAAGCATTGCATGATGCGTTTGCCGCTGCACTTGTGCAGTGGCCTGTTGATGGTGTTCCTGCAAACCCGCGCGCGTGGTTGGTATCTGCTGGGCGTTTTAAAGCGATAGATCATTTGCGCCGACGTGCAATTTTTAATGCATCGTTTACAGATTTGGTTGCGCAATTAGAAGAGGCCACCAGTGACAGCGCCAATTGGGCAGAAGAGCAAATTGAAGATGACCAACTTAAACTTATTTTCACTTGTTGCCATCCGAGTATTGCACCTGAGGCTCAAATCGCACTTACATTGCGCGAAATCTGTGGGCTGACTACAGAAGAAATTGCGCGTGCATTTCTTGCATCACCCACTACTATTGCGCAGCGTATTGTGCGCGCCAAAGCAAAAATTCGCGATGCTGCCATTCCTTACGAAATTCCTGCACAAGCTGATTTACCCGCGCGACTTGATTCGGTATTGCATGTTATTTATTTGGTATTTAATGAAGGCTATTCGGCATCTTCGGGCGTTGAGTTAATGCGCGCTGATTTATCGCGCGAAGCTATTCGCCTTGGTCGGTTATTGGTGGATCTGTTGCCAGCAACTGAAGTGCTGGCTTTATTGGCGCTGATGTTGGTGCAAGATTCACGTCGCTTAGCGCGTGTTGCTGCAAACGGTGATCTTATTTTATTGGATGAGCAAGATCGCAGCTTATGGAATCACGCGCAAATTGCCGAAGGCTCCGAGCTTATTCAGCGCGCACTGGGTTTGGGCAGTGTCGGTGTCTATAGTTTGCAGGCTGCAATTGCGGCCATACACGGTGAGGCGCCCAGCGCAACGGATACCGACTGGCATGAAATTGTCGGGCTTTATGACGTGCTTTTGCGTGTCGCGCCCTCGCCGGTGGTAGAACTTAATCGCGCTGTTGCTATTGCTATGCGCGATGGCCCGTCAGCAAGTCTTAGCTTGATTGATGCCATATTCGCACGTGGT
The DNA here is from genome assembly GCA_043745725.1 of Gammaproteobacteria bacterium. Taxonomy (GTDB): domain Bacteria; phylum Pseudomonadota; class Gammaproteobacteria; order Pseudomonadales; family Cellvibrionaceae; genus Cellvibrio. The sequence continues at coordinate 9,142 of JAYTSJ010000082.1, forward strand.
GACTTGTTGGAATATTATCTTGCGCACTCTGCTCGTGCCGATATGTGTCGCCGCCTTGGCAAAATAGAGCAAGCCAAAGCCGCTTATTCAGAAGCGTTGCGTTTAACTCAACAGGCACCAGAACAACGTTTTTTGCTAAAACGTCTGGCTGAACTGGCCGTTAAGTAAACAAAATTTAAAAAAATTAACAATATTTCTAATCCCCTGTCGATTTTCCCCACTGCTGTTCGACTAATAGGTAATCTCACAGCAGTAGTATGCTCAAGCTTGTTTGATTACAAATGTTGAAAGCCCCATATCTATACCCATAGCGAAAGAGATTTAGGTATTTTAATAACGTGATAGCATTGCAAAATTACTATCATAAGGCAATATTTTTTATCAATGAATAAATTCAG
>JAYTSJ010000083.1:0-27584 GCA_043745725.1 Gammaproteobacteria bacterium
GCACACCAATACCATTCGAGTTAACGAGAGCAATAGTGCCTATGTGTAAGGTGTCTAATTGCTGCGTCATAAATTGACTGCACAACCATAGCTCTAAATAGCGGCAAGCCTGACGGCCAATATTGATGGTTTCTTGTAGTTGGTTTGGTAAGTCGTTATGAATTTCAACTTTAGGTTGTCCACGCAGAATACGTTTAACAGCAATATGATTGTAGTAATCGTTATAACGCCGAATGGGTGATGTCACCATTGCGTAAGCTGGAAAACCTAAACCAAAATGCGAAATGGGTTCGAAAGAAAGTGAGCCAGCTTGCAGCATACGTTGCAGGAGCGATAAGAGTGCGGCGCTTTTAGGGTGATTTGTTGGATTGCTACGCAACTCTTTAAAAAGTTGTTGAAATTTGTCGAGTTGAGTCAGATCACTTGCGCTTAAACCTGCGGCAATTAAATCTGGACGGTCTTCATTAATCAAATAAATAGCATCATTTAAACGTTCGGGGCGAAACCCAACATGCGTTGAGAAAATTCCGTAACCCGGGTGTTGTAAAAATAATTGACCAGCACAAATATTGGTGACTAACATCGCTTCTTCTATCATGCGATGAGCGATGTTACGATCACGTTTGTCAACGTGGTCGATTTTTTTCTGATCATTGAGTATAAAAAAGTAATCTGCTTTTTCATCCATTACCAGTGCATGCTCTAAACGATAATTTGCGCGCACTTGAGTGAAAGCTTGCAGCTCACTGATTAAATTTTTAATGGTATCGTTTACAGTAAAGCCTGCATCGCTCAAACTTTTAATACCATTCAGGTCATCTGCAACGGCTTGATAGCTTAATTTTTGTTGTGAACGAATTTGTGCTTCGGAAAATTCATAATGAGTAATTTCACCATTCATTGCAATTTGTATACGGCAAATTAATGCGGCGCGTTTTTGTTCTGGCACTAATGAATAGGTGTCGTGCGATAACTCTGCCGGTAACATGGTGATAGATTGGCCCAGCAAATAAACTGTGCTGGCGCGCACTCTGGCGGATATTTCTAAGGGGCTATCGATATCAATATGTTTACTAGGGTTCGCAATTGCAGTAATTAATTCCCAGCCATTTTCATTTTTGGCAATATAAACTGCATCGTCCATGTCGCGCGTATTTTCTGAATCAATCGTCACAAATGGTAAATGAGTTAAATCCAATTCGCCTGATTCAAATGTGAGCGGTGACCAGTTAATGCTACTGGCTTGAGCTTGCGCGGTGGCTACCCATTCATTGGGTAATTTATATTTTGCGATGGTGTAACGGCTTTCTACACCCGCCTCGTCGGCTTTGCCAAGGCGATTAATAATATGAATTTGTGCTTTGCCATCATTAAATGGATGGCGTGAAATGGAGCAGTGAATTAAATCGCCCACACTAAAACCTTTGCGCGCTTGCGGTGGAATAAATAGCCAGCGATTAAAATTTGTGGCGTCTGGTTCGACGAAATCATTGTTACCTTTATTGACGTAACGGCCCACGAATTCTTTTAATGAACTGCTAATGAGTTTGACCAGGCGGGCTTCTAGTTGATCTTTTTTATTGGTGCTGATAACAACTTCTACACGATCATCCGGCAAGACTCGCATCATTTGTTCCGGGTCTAAAAATGCTTCGCGACCATCGTCGAGTAACACAAAGCCAAAACGTTTAGTGGTGCTGCGGACTATGCCTTGGCGAATGTCTTGGCTCTGGGCCTGCACAACAACTGGATTGTGGCTTTGGTCAATTTGTTGTTTAACCGCTGGGATGATTACTGGTTTGGAAGTCAAATTGCTTTTTAATTGAGCTAATTGTGACAGGGCATCTTTATTGAGCATGGATAACAACTTATAGCAAAGAGTAGTGATGTGGATGATAGCAGGATGGCGCTCGAAGCTCTGCAAAAAAAACCTTAAAGCTTCTAAAAAAGCTTTCCCTTCTTTAGGCTAGGATTGTAGTAATATTCTGTAATTGGTTGCTATTTTACTGAGATTTTTGAATGGAAGTACTTAACGAACTCATGCTTTTTGGTGGGGCGCTGTTTATTATCAGTATTCTTGCCAGCACTTTGTCGCCGCGTATGGGCATGCCATTGTTATTGGTGTTTTTGATTATTGGCATGTTGGTTGGCGAAGATGGTTTCTTTGGGATTCGCTTTGAAAACGTCAAGGCCGCTTATTTTATGGGGACTTTGGCGCTCGCCGTTATTTTGTTTGATGGCGGTTTGCGTACAGAGATTCACCTGTTTCGTGTTGGCCTAAATCCCGCGCTTTCGCTGGCGACCCTGGGTGTTGTTATTACCGTGGGCATTTGTGGTGGTCTTGCGGCCTGGATTCTGGGTTTGTCATGGATACATGGCCTGCTGTTGGGGGCTATTGTCGGCTCTACCGATGCCGCAGCGGTATTTTCGGTACTGACAATGCAGGGGTTAGCGCTTAAATCCCGTGTGGGCGCCACACTTGAAATTGAGTCGGGCTTAAATGATCCCATGGCGGTATTTCTCACCATCATGTTGGTAGAAATGATGACCAGGCACATGGCCTTTGACTGGTTGATGCTGCGTGATTTCGCGTGGGAAATGACCGTAGGCTCATTGATAGGTATCGCCGGTGGGCGAGTCTTGGCGTATGGCGTTGAGCGCTTATCGCTGAGCCCGGGGCTTTATCCGCTATTAGCGTTGTTTGGTGGCATTTTTATCTTTGGCTTGGCTGCCGTATTACATTCCAGTGGTTTCCTTGCCGTGTATTTGGCGGGTTTGATGGTGGGCAATCGTGTTTCACGCGGGCTCTACAATATTCAGCGTTTCCATGATGGTTTTGCGTGGCTGGCGCAAATCAGTTTGTTTTTAATGCTGGGATTACTGGTTTCACCGCACCAATTATTGGGCTATGCCGGTAGTGCGCTGCTGGTTGCAGTAGTGTTGATGTTTATCGCGCGGCCAGTGGCGGTGTGGTTATGTTTATTGCCATTTCAATTTTCGTGGCAAGAAAAATTCTTTATTAGTTGGGTAGGTTTACGCGGTGCAGTTCCTATCGTATTGGCGATGTTTCCATGGCTAGCTGGCGTTGAAGGGTGGAATTTTTTCTTCAATATTGCCTTTTTTATTGTGTTGATATCACTGCTGGTACAAGGCTGGACGGTGGGGCCACTCGCACGTCGTTTAAATCTGAATGTCCCTACGACTAGCTCGCGGGTACAGCGTGTAGAGTTAGGTGTGCCTGGTCAGGTTGGCCACGAATTTGTTGGTTATAAATTAGCGGTGGGTAGCCCTGTATTGCGCCGTACTGTGGGAAATTTGTATTTACCTGCGAAGGTACAATTATTGTGTTTGCTGCGTGATGGCAATCCGGTTAGTTTGCAGCCGGATGAAAAATTTTTAGCAGACGATCATGTTTTTTTATTGAGTATGCCGAGTGACCTGGAACTGTTAGATAAATTATTGGTTGGTATTCAGGAAACTGAACGTTTATCTGCGCAGGCTTTCTTTGGTGAATTTGTTATTACTTCACGCGCGAAATTATCTGAATTAAGTATGGTGTATAACTTTCCCGTGCCGGCAGAAATGGCAAGCTGGAGTATTGCGCGTTATATTTTTAGCAAGTATCGCAAGCCGGTAGTAGGCGACAGGGTCACCTTAGGTCAGGTTGAATTCGTAGTGCTCACAATGAAAAACCAACGTTTAATAAAAGTAAGTTTGAAACTACAACAATAAAATATTGTTGTAGTGATAAATTCCGCAACGGGAAAATAATTACTCGGGTTACCGATGCTGGTACTAATGAAACGCGGCGGGCCATTGAGGCCATTGCCGTTGCACAACAGGAATGGAAAAATAAAACGGTTAAAGAGCGCTATAAAATTTAGTTAATATCAACTAGCCATTGAGAAAATATTAAATAGGCCGATCGTTAATATTAAATAGATAGCTTGTGATATTAAATAGGTAGTTGGGTTGTATATTTAATTTGTTTAAGCGAGAACGTGGAATGGATACTGCCAACATTAGGCAATTTTAATAAAGTTTTACGTAACAGTTTGTCATAGTCATCCACGCTATTGGTGACAATCTGCAATACATAATCTTTATCGCCGCTGGTAGAGTAACATTCCACAATTTCTGGGATAAATTGCACAGCGGCCTCAAATGTACTGAGCGCATCTTCATCGTGGTTTTTAGCAGTAACAAAAGCGTGTACGCGTACGTTCAAGTCAATCTTTTTGGCATCTAGCAGTGTTACTTTGCCGCGAATAACACCTTCTGTCTCCAGGCGTTTTAAGCGTCGCCAGCAAGGCGTATGCGATAGCCCAATCAGACTCCCCAAGTCTGCCATAGAAAAATCAGCATTTTCCTGCAGTGCGCGCAAAATTTTGCGGTCATATTCATCAAGCTCTACTTTATTGGGCAATTTATACGCTCTAATTTGCAATTAATTGGCACGATTGTAGGATGGGATATCGGTTAATTCAATCAAAATAGGATAAATTTTAAGTTGAGAGGGTTTTTTCCGCTATTTATTTAGTGCAATTGGTTTAGGGATGTTAAACGATGTGTTACCGCGGGTTTGAGAATGGCGCCAAAGGTTGTGATTGACGGTCTGGCCGTGTATCGTAACGCCTTTTTTATCGGCACTATTATGCATTTACGGCTATGCATTTACAGTGCGCATTGATTCGCAATTAATAAATTGATTCACGGTGATTTAGATTTAGTGTCGCAGTTACTGTCGCTAGAATGAAGTTACTGTAGTTAGATTAAACAAGTTGCTGTAGTTAGCGTAAATTTAAGAGGCAATCCATAATGAGAGTGATATTGTTGGGCGCACCAGGTGCGGGTAAAGGAACTCAGGCGCAGCTGATCATGGAGAAATTTGGGATACCACAAATTTCTACCGGTGATATGTTGCGTGCAGCGGTAAAAGCGGGCACGCCTTTAGGTTTGCAGGCAAAAGATATTATGACGGCGGGCGGCTTAGTGTCTGATGATTTAATTATTGGCCTGGTCAAAGAGCGTATAGCGCAAAGTGATTGCAAAAATGGCTTTTTGTTTGATGGTTTTCCGCGCACTATTCCGCAGGCTGAAGCTTTATTGGAAGCCGGTGTGGTTATCGATCATGTCATTGAAATCGACGTTGCGGATGAAGAAATAGTTGCGCGTTTAAGTGGGCGCCGCGTGCATGAAGCTTCTGGTCGTGTTTATCACCTGATTCACAATGCTCCGAAACAGGAAGGCCATGATGATATAACCGGTGAGCCATTAGTGCAGCGCCCCGATGACCTTGAAGAAACAGTGCGTAAGCGTTTAAAGGTTTATCATGAGCAAACTAAACCGCTGGTAGGTTTTTATCAAAAGCTGGTTGATGCTGGCAATAAAAATGCACCTAAATATTTCCGAATTGATGGTGTAGGCAGCGTAGAAACAATTCGCAAGCAGTTGTTATCAGTATTGAGCTAAACTGTTTTAACTTGCACAAAAATAGGCTCCTTGTGAGCCTATTTTTTTGTCTACACACTATTTTTTTGTCCTTAAAAAAGCTATGACTAAAATTCTCGCTCTGGATTCCTCTACTGATGCATGTTCGGTTGCGTTGCATGTTGATGGTGAAATAATTCATATTTTTGAAGTAGCCGCCAAAAGCCACACGCAGCGTTTATTGCCGATGGTGGATGAAATTTTACGGCAGGCACAATGTAATCTGCACGATTTGGATGCTATCGCTTATGGTTGTGGCCCCGGATCTTTTACCGGGTTACGCATTTGTATGGGAGTGGTACAGGGCTTGGCATTTGGTGCTAATTTGCCGGTAATACCTGTATCTACTTTACAGGCTATGGCGCGAGGTTTTGTTGAGCAACAACCCGATAATAATTTGCCATTGTTAGTGGCCTTAGATGCGCGGATGGAAGAAATATATTGGGGGCTATTCACCGCAAACACAATTCCACAAGCGCTTGATGAAGAGCATGTCATGAAGCCTACGTTAGTGTGCGAATACAATATTGTTGCCGGGTTACAGAAAAACTTTATCGCAATTGGTCCAGGCTGGCACTACGCTGATTTGGCCGCAATTATTCCCGCAACCTTAATCGTAGATGCTCATCCCAACGCCAAAGATATAGCGACACTGGCCGTCGAAATTTTTCAAAATAATGGCCAAATTCCGGTATTGGATGCGGAATTGGTCTATTTGCGTGATTCTATTTCCTGGCAAAAACGACAACGCATCCGTGCGTTGCCTATCGCTAATTCATAAAATTAAATAATGAGTTAAGTGTTATGAAACCACTTTTATCGCAAACAGAATTTAATCAACGGTTGCTACAATTTTTATCGGCATCACCTACTGCATTTCACGCCACGCAAACATTGGCCGGCTTATTAGATGTTGCCGGTTTTGAACAATTGGCTGAAGAAAATGCCTGGTATCTGCAAGCGGGTAAGCGTTATTTTGTTACGCGCAATGATTCATCAATTATTGCTTTTGTGTACGGAAAAAAGCCCTTACTTGATACGGGGATTCGTATGCTCGGTGCACATACTGATAGCCCCTGTTTAAAAATAAAACCGCAACCCGAGTTGAGCCGTAAAGGTTATTTGCAGTTGGGCGTTGAGGTTTATGGCGGCGCACTTTTAGCCCCCTGGTTTGATCGTGATTTGTCCCTTGCCGGGCGCGTAACCTATCGCACGCCTGATAATAATATTGTCAGTGCTCTAATTGATTTTAAGTTGCCGGTTGCAGTCGTCCCGAGTTTGGCGATCCATTTGGATCGCGAAGTTAATAATGCTCGTACCATTAATCCACAAAAAGATATTGTGCCGCTGTTGTTACAAATGCGGGTGGCAAAAAATTCTGCAGAACAAAAAGTTACACCCACGTTTAAAAATATATTGTGCGAGCAATTAAAAAATCAACATTCCAACATTAACGTTGCACAGGTTTTGGATTACGAAATAAGTTTGTACGACACTCAAGCTCCTGCATTGGTTGGTTTGCAGCAAGATTTTATTGCCAGCGCGCGCCTGGATAATTTATTAAGTTGCCATGTGGGATTACAAGCTTTGTTACAGGCTGATACCGATGTTTCCAGCTTGCTTATTTGTACCGATCATGAAGAAGTTGGCAGTACCTCTTGCTGCGGCGCTAAAGGCCCGATGCTGGAACAATTTTTAGAAAGGTTGTTGCCCGATTTCGAAACGCGAGTAAGAGTTATTGAGCGTTCGCTAATGATTTCTGCCGACAATGCACACGGTGTTCATCCTAATTTTATGGACAAGCACGATGAAAACCATGGGCCGTTATTAAATCACGGTCCTGTCATCAAAATTAATGCCAATCAACGTTATGCGACTACTAGCGAGACCAGCGGTTTTTTTCAGCTTCTCTGCGAACAAACACAGGTTCCCGTGCAAATGTTTGTCGCACGAACTGATATGGGTTGTGGCAGCACTATTGGGCCCATTGTCGCTTCAGAAGTGGGTGTAAAAACCATTGATATTGGTGTGCCTACATTTGCGATGCACTCTATTCGTGAGCTTGCAGGTGTTGAGGACGCGCATTATCTGTATCGTGCGGTAGCAGCCTTTTATCAGTATCCTAATTGCATAACTTTTTGATGTTATTGTAATCGTTAGTGACACGCCTACTCAGTTCAATGTTTTTTCGGGGAATATGTCGCCTTATGTTGCACCCTTTGTGACCTAGTCCTAAGAGTTAATAACTTCTCTTCCTCTGGGGCTAGAGGGTGTTTATAATTCAGGGCTTGGTTAAAACATCACAGTTACATGTGACCCTGGAAGAGTTATGGAAATTACCCTCGAATTATTGGCTAAATTTACCCCATTCAATACGTTGCCCTTTGAATATCTTAGTAAAGTCATTGATAAAGCAAATATTAAGAAGTTTGATAAAGGCGCAATTGTTTTTAAGCGGGGGCGTGAACTTAACGAAGCTTTCTATTTGTTGACGGGCAATGTCGATTTAATTGACGCACAATTTGGCGTTGAATCTATCTCTTCCACTGAAAAAGAGCTACACCGTTTTGTACTGCATAGTGCATCTCCTACTCAGGTATCGGCCATTGCCAAGTCGGCAGTTAGTGTGCTGACAGTGGAGCGTGACTTTCTGGATTTGGTGATGGCCTGGAGTGAAAGCGGCCATGAAGAAAGTTCTGAAGGAGCCTTGCCTAGCGGTATGGAAGAGGGGGATTGGATGTCAAGCCTGCTGGCCTCCCCGCTGTTTAATAAAATTCCACCCGGTAATATTAGTCAATTATTTGCTCGTTTTAAATCTTATAAAACCCAGGCTGATGAGATAGTCCTTAAAGAGGGCGAGCGTGGTGATTATTTTTATGTGTTGGAGACCGGCAGCGCAACTGTGTTGGATAAACAAGGCAACCTGCTTGCTGCTTTGCGCCCTGGTGATTATTTTGGTGAGGAAGCCCTGGTGGGTGATACTACGCGTAATGCCACGGTAAAAATGCTTACTGCGGGTAAGTTAATGCGTTTGGTTAAAGAAGATTTCATTACGCTTTTACAAGAGCCTGTGCGCAGGTTTATCACCTATGAAGAGCTGCAATTGAACATCGCTAAAAAAGGCCGTTATCAAATTATCGATGTGCGTTTACCCTTAGAGCGTCGTTTTCAGTCGGTGCCTTTCAGTCGCAATATTCCTCTGAATCAATTGCGAAAAACACTACCGCAGTTGGATGTTGCTATTACTTATGTGGTGGCAGATGATGCTGGCCGTCGCACTGACGTTGCTGCCCAGTTGTTAAATCAAGCCGGGTTTGATGCATTAATTTTACGAGATGCGAACTTGCATCAGGCCTCTAATTAATTCAGATTTGTTCTTTAATTTACAGTTGTTCTTTAATTTACAGTTGTTCTGCGTTAAGATTTTTCCTGCATCTCCACTTTGATCTGCTTGTCTGTATAATGCCGCGTTCAGCTAATGGGTTTTTAAAAATATATTCAGACGATTGCGCCGCCTCCTGATGAGGCGGCGAGTACGATTTTTTATTATCAGAAACGAAGAATAATCATGAATAAACAACGCGTTTTGACGGGCATCACTACCACTGGCACTCCACACTTAGGTAATTATGTTGGGGCTATTCGCCCGGCAATTGCAGCGAGCCAGCGTGCGGACGTGCAATCTTTTTATTTTTTGGCGGATTTTCATGCGCTGATTAAATGTCATGATCCTGTTTTAGTTCACCAATCCACGCGTGAAATTGCTGCTACTTGGTTAGCGCTGGGGTTAGATACTAACAACGCGGTTTTTTATCGTCAGTCCGATGTGCCAGAAATTCCTGAGTTGTGTTGGATGTTAACTTGCATGGCTGCAAAAGGTTTAATGAATCGTGCTCATGCCTATAAGGGTGCGGTGGATATTAATAAAGAAGCAGGCGAAGACCCGGATTTTGGTATTACGATGGGTTTGTATTCTTATCCGATTTTAATGGCTGCGGATATTTTAATGTTCAACGCGCAAAAGGTGCCTGTAGGTAAAGATCAAATTCAGCACGTTGAAATGGCTCGCGATATTGCCGCGCGATTTAATCATCATTATGGTGAACATTTTGTGTTACCCGAGGCACAAGTGGATGACACGGTTGCTTTGTTGCAAGGTTTAGACGGGCGCAAGATGAGCAAAAGTTATGGCAATACCATTCCGTTATTTTTGCCCGAAAAACAACTTAAAAAATCTATTAATAAAATTCTTACTAATTTACTTGAGCCAGGTGAAGCAAAAGATCCTGACACTTCTGCCGTGTTCCAAATTTGGCAAGCCTTTGCAGCGCCTGCACAAACAACCGACATGCGCCAGGCGTTTGCCGATGGCATTGCATGGGGTGAAGCAAAAAAACAATTATTCGAATTGATTAATGGTCATGTGGGTGACGCGCGTGAAAAATACGAACTGTTGTTGGCTAATCCCGCACATATTGAAGAAATGTTGCAAGCCGGTGCGGCCAAAGCTCGCTCTTATAGTAAGCCATTATTGGAAAAAGTGCGTGCAGCTGTCGGGATTAAAAAAATTCAATAATCTAACAGTCTGTTTTTTCTGAATGATTTTTTTCTTAAATATTTTTGCTTAACCGTTTTTGTTTTATTTTTGTGGAGATTTTTTATAGCTTGCTCACAACATTAAAAATGCCACTCGTTAATTTTTTCAATTCTTGTGTGTTAATAATAAACGGCGGCATTATATAAACCAGTTTGCCAAAGGGTCTCACCCAAATGCCTTGGTCCACAAATTGTGGTTGCAAGGTCGCAACGTCAGCCGGTTGTTTTAATTCCACAACACCTATTGCACCAAGTACCCGTACATCGGCAACAGCTTTTAATGTGCGGCAAGGTGTTAATTCGGTTTGTAATTGTTTTTCGATATCGGTAACTTTTTTTTGCCAATCATTGTTTAATAATAAATCAATACTAGCATTGGCAGCAGCGCAAGCGAGCGGATTGGCCATGTAAGTCGGGCCGTGCATAAAAACTCCTTTGCCACCATGACATATACCATCGCTCACTTTATCGTTACAGAGTGTGGCGGCGAGTGTGATATATCCGCCAGTAAGAGCTTTACCTACGCACATGATGTCGGGGCTTATGCCAGCGTGCTCACACGCAAAAAGTTTTCCTGTGCGACCAAAACCTGTGGCAATTTCATCGGCTATGAGTAGCACTTCCATTTCATCACATATCTTACGTACGCGCTGTAAATAGATGGGCGAATAAAATCGCATTCCACCTGCACCTTGAACAATAGGCTCTAATATAACAGCAGCAATTTTTTGACGATTACGTTGTATTAGATTTGATATGTCGTTGAAATGGCGGTCATCCCATTTTTCATCAAAGGCGCAGCTCGGTGCCTCAGCAAATAAATTGCGAGAAAATCTTTGATGAAATAAATGGTGCATGCCTGTGTGTGGATCACACACGCTCATAGCACCGAAGGTATCGCCATGGTAGCCATTCTTGAGTGCTAAAAATGTTGTGCGCTGCGCTTGGCCTTGCGAGTGCCAATATTGAATGGCCATCTTAAGTGCGACTTCAACCGCAACTGAACCTGAATCAGAAAAAAAAACTTTGTTTAATCCTGCGGGTGTTATTTCAACTAATTTTTTCGCTAAGATTGCCGCAGGTTCATGGGTAAATCCGGCAAACATAACGTGTGAAAATTGATTGACTTGATCAGTGATAGCTTTATTAATGGCGGGATGATTGTATCCATGCAGCACGCTCCACCACGATGACATACCATCAATTAATGTGCGGCCATCGCTTAACTCAATATGAACACCTTGTGCACTGCGTACAGGTAAAACAGCTAAGGGATTGGTAAATGAAGTGTAAGGATGCCAAAGATATTCGCGATCGAGTTCAAGCAATTCAGTAGCGGATAACATATTTTTCTCTTGGGAGTTGTATCAATTTTAATTATAGTGAATCTGTTGTTAACAACCCATATTTAATTGCGATCCTGTTCTGTTTTTGCTTACTCTGCCTCCTTTCTTCGTTTATATGTTTGTGCTGGGATATATATTTTCTTTTAGGTTAACAAACTGCGTATGCTTTTATAAGCTATTTGTATTTAAGCTGTGCGTAGATTCAATTCGGGTTGATCAAATTGTTGTGACAATATTTGTTGGGATGGCGACTGAGAATTGCTATGTGTCGTCTTATATAAAAATTGTTGTAATTGGTGATGACGTTCAACACTAATATCCACAAATTCCGCGCTAATGAGAGTGCAGCGATGCGGTGCGCGGGTAATGGAGAAAGCGCGGACGCGAGCGCTACACCGTATCAGTAATTCATCGCTAAGGCTGAGCTCGCAAACTGGCAGCAAAGCGCCGTGACGTAATTGCCCAAGGAGATTACCTGCGACACGTAAACCCAACCCACCGAGCGAAAGATCTTGTAGGTTGCCATAACTTGGCTCGTGACCCACGGGGCGAATTTTTACGGTAAGGGATAAATTTTGACTTAGATCGCAGCGCTGATGTTGCCGGCGAGGCTGATAGCTGAGCGCTTCCGGGAGTAAAATGGCCAAACCACTAGCGCCAAAGCTGTCACCCCATGCCACTACCGGAGAGCTAAAGCATAATTGCTCGCCGTTACGATGGTGACGCAGGGTTATAGCGTCACCCACTTTTAATTGGCGCTGGCTGGGGAACAAGTCATCGAGCCACAACAGGCCACGGTCAATATCAATCGCCATAATCAATGTTTGGTAGCTTTGGCTATTGCCGGTGATTTTAACTTCGATAAGTTGGCGCTGAGCATGTAGCCGGCGTAGCGGCAAATACTGATCTGGCTGGGTAGTGCTCAGGCCAATAGTGCTCAGCGAGGCCATGGCTTGTTGTAGCTCGCCAGATAAAGGCTCTGAGTGAGGTGGCTCAAAATCGCTAGCTTTCCCGGAAATCTTTTCCCATATGGTTTGCAAAATTGCCATCAATATTCCCCTCAAATCCAAAGTGTCTTAATGATGCTTCAGCAAGGCTTGTGCCATCACCTGTATTGAGTGATGACAGGCTCTACAGCATACGCCTTGAGCGATTATTGGCCAACTAGCGGCAATCTAATGAGTTAGTTAAGGCAATACTTAGCCTGTATTGGATGATTCGACAATGGTGTTGGGTTTAAAGTTGCCGCCAAGGGTATTCTTCTGGCAACAGTTATTCCCTGTTGTGCGCAAAATCCGTACAATGCGCGCCTCTTCGTTAAGCGCTGGCGTCAGGCCGCGATTTTGAGTTAGCCATTATGAATGAACCCCATGTTCGCCAGGATCGTCTTGAATTCAACAAATTGCAAAAACGCATACGGCGTTTAGTCGGTAGTGCGATTGTGGATTACAACATGATCGAAGAAGGCGACAAGGTAATGGTGTGCCTCTCTGGTGGTAAAGATTCTTATACCATGCTTGATGTTTTGTTGAGTTTGCAAAAAACTGCACCGATAAATTTTGAAATCGTGGCCGTTAATATGGACCAAAAACAGCCAGGATTTCCTGAACATATACTGCCTGAGTATCTCTCGGCACTCGGCGTGGCTTTCCATATTATTGAAAAAGATACATACAGCATTGTTAAAGAAATTATTCCTGAAGGTAAAACGACTTGTGGTTTGTGTTCGCGTTTACGACGTGGCACTTTATATAGTTTTGCGGATGAAATAGGCGCAACAAAAATTGCGCTTGGGCACCACCGTGATGACATAATTGAAACGCTTTTTTTAAATATGTTTTACGGCGGAAAACTCAAAGCTATGCCGCCAAAATTGTTATCAGACGACAAGCGCAATATCATTATTCGTCCGCTAGCCTATTGTAAAGAAAGCGACATTATTGAATTTACTCGACAAAAAAGTTTTCCGATTATTCCGTGTAATCTCTGTGGTTCACAAGAAAATTTGCAGCGTCAAGTTGTTAAAGACATGTTGCATGCTTGGGAAAAACAATACCCGGGTCGGACAGAAACACTTTTTTCTGCTATCAAAAATGTTTCACCATCACAGCTAGCAGACACAACATTATTTAATTTTACCGATCTGCACACTAATTCAAATTTTACTGCTGAGCCAGAAGATGATTCTTGCGCAACTTTTGTTGTGAGTGACGCTTTTATTCCTGATGGTGGCGTAGTGCAGTATCTTGATGTCACCGATATTCTTTAATGTAAAGAGCGTTTGATGCGATGGGCGTTAATGTAATAGCAAAGTGTGTGCTTGTTGTTACCCAATCGCTCAACGTAGGCCACCAAAAGAAACATAATTGCTGCACTTTTGAAACATAGTTGCTGTACTTTTGAACAAATTTTAAAAGGTGATTATTTTTTTGGAAGAATATCTCACTTAACTATAAACAAACTTGAACTGACATCTTTTAAGCGTAAACTCCCGCTGCGCAAGCAGTAAGATTTTTTAAACATTTGCCAACAAGTTATGTCGGAAATAATGGTGACATTACTCTAGTTAATAAGTTCAACTTATTGACGTTACAATATCTATTTTATTTATGCATTCATATTGGGTTTGCGAGTTGGCAGGTTCAGTGTTAGCAGAAAAATATTAGTAAAAAAATAAAGGATGCATACATGATATTACCTGGTTCATTTGTGAGTATTGAGTTGCAGAACAGGTTAGGGCAGAACATTCGGTTGGCGGTACAACATATCCAGGCTTTCGGGCGTGAATATGTATTTGTGGCGGCCTTGGCTCAGCAAGCTTCCAGTTTAGTGGCAAAAAATGCAGAGCATTTTGCATTTCAGTTACGTGAACTTTTTCAGTTAGATAGTCGTCGTTTTGAAATGATTGAGTTGCGTGGCGATCTTGCTGCCCCTAGTCTCTGGCGCTGGCGTTTTGAGTGGGTGGGTATGTCGCCATTGTCTCCACGCAGTGAGGTCATTACTTCTCTCAATCAACAGCATCAATTATTGAGTTTACTTAATATTTCTGGGGAATCACAATCCGCATTAGCTTAAATTAATTTTCTGCTATGTGGTTGTTAGTGCGTTGCTTTAATGAACGCAGATATAAACTCAATAACAATAAAATACATGAGCCTGCTAGCGGCATACTACCCCAGCGCATAAATGGGGTAGAGCCGTAAGTGGCATATACCTCTGCACTAAGTGTGGTTTGCTCGAAGGCTTTTGTTTGCGCCTGAATATCGCCTTTACGGTCAAAGATGGCGCTCGGGCCATTATTAGTACTGTAAGCAAAATAATGTTGTGTTTCTAAAGCGCGCATTTGCGCCATTTCCATAAATTGATGGCGTCCTAGTGAGTCACCAAACCATCCTAAATTACTGACCGACATTAATAATTGTGCATTCATTGCACTACTGCCTACTAAATCCGGGTAAGCAACTTCATAGCAAACATAGGGTGAAATATAAGTATCATCAATTTTTAAACCGTGTTGATCTTCAGCTCCGAAACTAATGATAGACGTGGGTAAATTTAAAAAATGTATGATCCCGCGCAACCAATATTCTAAAGGTACAAATTCGCCAAACGGAACCAGCCTGCGTTTGTGATAAATGCCAATGGCATCGCCAAATGTGGCTACAGAGTTGTAGTAACGTTCTGTGTTTTGATCATCAAAAATAATACCGGTAATTAAACCCGCATGATGATCAGCTGCAGTTCGGTTCATTTCATTTAAAAAGGGCAAAGCTTCGCTGTAAATAACCGGCACTGCGGCTTCTGGCCAAATAATAATTTTATGATCCCAAAGTGGTTCGGTTTGTGTTCTGAGTAAATCTAAAGTTGATTGCTGAAAATCTTCTTGCCATTTATTTGCCTGTGCCATATTGGGTTGCACTATGGCAATTTTAATGGGCTCAGAAGATGCCTTAGTCCATGTGATTTTTTGTAAACCCAAACCTGCGCCCCACAGTAAAGCGGTAATAACAGAAGCGATCATTAAGTTGCGCGATTTTTGTGCTTGCCATATCCACTCTGCTGCTACCCCGGCAGTTGCGGCAATGATAAAACTCAAGCCCATTACGCCTATTACGGGCGCCCAACCTGAGAGCCATGTATGTAGGTGCGCATAACCAATGAATAGCCACGGAAAACCACCAAATAGCCAAGTGCGTAGCCATTCAATAAGCATCCAGAGTGCGGGAAAGGCAATTAATAAACTTAAGGGGCTGCGGCTGAGCCAGCGACCAAATATATAAAATGGCAGGCTAAAAGCGGCCGCCAGAAAAAAAACGAAAACACATACCAGAATTAATGCTAAAGGTATTGGTGCGCCACCGAAACCACTAATACTAACGTACACCCATGAAACACCTACGCCATACATCCCCACCCCAAAAAACCAGGTGCGCCATAACACGAGGGTTAATGATTGTTTGTTAATCAGTAATGCCAAGATGATTAAACTTACAATACTGCATGGCCAGATATTAAATGGTGCAACACTAAGCGGAAGAATTCCGCCTGCTATAATGGAGATTAAGCAAGCTATCCCAGAGGGGAGATTGCATAGGTAGTTGGCAGTAGTGGATAGCTTCATAAAGGGTATGCATCTGCAGATAACTTATTAATGTGTGTGTCGATTGAAAATAGGAAACTTATAGCTAGACTAGAGATTACGTTTTTGTTGGTAGTAACTCAGGTAGCACGAGATAATCTATTGCGGGCATAGTAAAGGATGAATTGATATTTATGTTAATTTAAACGACCTGACTATAAAAAATATTGCCACACGTAAATTTTTATAGTTATCGCCAATGAATAAACGCAAAATAGCTTTTTTGACGCCTGATTGAACATAAGTTATTTATTAAAGATTTTGTAAGGAGTTTTGTGAATTGAGCTCACGTATATTAACCTTTGCTTGAGTTAAGTGTGTTATTTACTGCATTCTTGAATTGGCTTGTAATATCTTGTGTATACTAAGCCTATGTTAATTAAATGCCTCTTCTAAGCCGTTAAAAATTCCATAGGATATTAGATTGAAATCAAAAATTCCCCTCTGTTTTTATCCTACACAAATCATTTTTGTAGATGATAACGCTGAATTTTTATCAACACTTGCAATGACTTTTTCACGGCAGTTTAATGTTAAGGTATTTGATAATCCACAAACAGCCCTTTCTTACATCAATGAGCAGCAACGCACGCAACATTTGGTGGAGGCAGATGAAAAACAGGAGGCGCATGGAGAATCAGATAAGTGGGTTCAACAGGTACTTACTCGCCCCAATTTAAAGCGTTTTGATGAAATGCGGATGATGGAAATTTCGGTACTGGTGGTTGATTATTCCATGCCAGCAATGAATGGCATTGAGTTTTGTGAGCAAATAAAAAATTCGGCGATTAAGAAAATATTACTAACGGGTTACGCTACCCCGATGGATGCAGTAAAAGCATTTAATGATAATACAATACATTATTATTTGAGAAAAAGTGATGAGAATATGTTGGATCTTCTCGAAAACACTATTCATCAAATGCAGTTTGCATATTTCAATGAGTTGTCGAGCAGTATTAAAGCCGAAGCGATAGATAGTGGCACGCCTTTCTTTGCCGATGTACAGCTTGCGCAATATTTTCAGTCGGTGTGTGATTCTTTGGATGTGGGTGAGTATTATTATTTGACAGGCCCCTCGCGGTTTGCGTTGCTATCCCGCGATGGATCTAAATCTCTGTGTATAATTTATACGGAAGAGGATGTTGCTGAACATTTAAAAATCATGCTTGAAGAGGATGCTCCAGAGGAGCTGTATAATAAAATTGCGTCGCGTGATTTTATTCCTTTGTTTAATTCTGAAGATGGATTTTACGAGCCGGAAAGTGGAGGTACTAACATACATATTTATCCGGCGCACAAAATACAAGGTAAAATGAATTATTATTGTGCCGTTATTTCTGAGCATGAAGCCAATAGGGAATTTAAAGTAGAAATTGTTAATAACGGAAAAATTCATTAAGGTTCATTATTTATCCGCTGGTTAAAACTTGCTTCCCATTTGATCATGCTTTGTACAGCAACAGTTTAGATAATCGTTAACCGCAGTAAATGAACCTGACGGTTATCGGCGTAGAGTACGCGAAATTGGTAGTTGTCGATAACAGCCACTTCGTTGCGTTTAGGAATATGTCCAAATTCTTGCATAAGAATTCCACCAATAGTGTCAAAATCTTCTTCACTTAATTTGGCAGAGAAATGTTCATTGA
The DNA here is from genome assembly GCA_043745725.1 of Gammaproteobacteria bacterium. Classification (GTDB taxonomy): domain Bacteria; phylum Pseudomonadota; class Gammaproteobacteria; order Pseudomonadales; family Cellvibrionaceae; genus Cellvibrio. The sequence goes on from JAYTSJ010000083.1 coordinate 17,721, forward strand.
ATACTTCAATCGGTGTGAGTGCTTTAATAATATAGTCTGTATCACTGACTCGTTTGATAAAAGTATCACCCTCTTCACCATCAGTTTCATCTTCTATATTGCCAACGATTTCTTCTAAAATATCTTCAATTGTCAGCAAGCCGGAAATGCCGCCGTATTCATCCATGACTAATGCCATGTGATAGCGGTTTTCGCGAAATTCACGCAGTAAAATATTAACGCGTTTACTTTCAGGTATCACATTAGCGGGCCGTAAAATTGTTTCCAGATTGAAATTTTCAGTTCCATTCAGCGCTAGCGGTAACAAATCTTTAGCAAGTAAAATACCTTTAATGTCGTCGCTACTTTCACCAATAACCGGAAAGCGTGAGTGACCTGATTCAATCACCAAGGGTAAAAACTCTTGTGGTGTATCGTTCATGCGTATCGCAATAATTTGCGAACGGGGAATCATTATTTCGCGTGCTTGTAATGAAGAAACATCAAGTGCACCTTCAATAATGCTGAGCGCTTCTTGATCGAGTAAATGATTGTTGGCAGCGTCTTTAATAATTTCCAATAATTCATCGCGTGATTTTGGTTCAGTACTGAAAGTATGCAGTAATTTATCAAGCCATGATTTTTCGTGTTTTTCAGTATGCGTACTACTAGGATGGTCTTCCGACATTTTCTTACTACCTGTTATGTTATTCTTGGGTGGCTTCAATTTTATTGGTTTCAACTTGGACGATTTCTGCATAGGGCGCTGGAAAATTCATCTGCGTTATTAAATATGTTTCCAGTGCTTCCATTACATTTGCTTCATCATCTTCGATGTGATCGTAACCGAGTAAATGTAAGGTGCCGTGAATTAACATATGTGCCCAATGCGCATCGAGGCTTTTGCCTTGCTCTGTTGCTTCACGTGCCACTACCGGTGCGCAAATAACTAAATCGCCCAGCAAAGGTACACCAACTTCTTCGTGGATATCCGCAGGGAAAGAAAGCACATTGGTGGGTTTATCTTTGGCGCGATACTGAAAATTTAATTCCTGGCTTTCGGCTTCGTCAACGATATATACGCTGACTTCTGCGTTGACGAGTTCATCGCTGTGTAATGCAGCACTAATCCAGCGTTCAATACTTTCGACACTGGGAATCTGCTTATTAATACTATTGATTTCAATATCAATCTGGTAAGACATTTTGTTACATTAGCTCTGCTTGGGGTGTGATTTTTCAAATTTTTCGTAAGCTTCTACGATGCTTAATACCAATGGATGCCGCACAATATCTTTCGCATTAAAGTGGGTAAAACTAATTCCCGGAATATTTTCTAATACGGTAATGGCATGGCGCAGGCCGGATGCTTGGCCGCGCGGCAAATCAATTTGTGTCGGATCGCCAGTAATAACAGCAGTGGTGCCAAAACCAATTCTTGTTAGAAACATTTTCATTTGTTCCTGCGTTGTGTTTTGGCTTTCATCCAAAATGACAAAAGAATTGCTAAGGGTGCGGCCGCGCATAAAAGCCAATGGCGCAACTTCAATGATGCCGCGCTCCATTAATTTTCCTACAGTTTCAAGGCCGAGCATTTCGAACAGCGCATCATAAAGTGGGCGTAAATAAGGGTCTACTTTTTGGGCTAAATCGCCAGGTAAAAACCCCAGTTTTTCACCTGCTTCAACGGCAGGGCGAACCAGTAAAATACGTTCAACTTGATCTTTCAGTAACGCTTCAACTGCGCAAGCAACTGCGAGGTATGTTTTGCCTGTGCCGGCGGGGCCAATGCCAAAGTTAATATCATTTTCTTGTATCGCTTTTACATAGCCTAGTTGATTGAGCCCGCGCGGTTTTATGGTGCATTTTTTGGTGCGAATCAGTGTGACGCTTGAGATGGAGTTATCGATGAGTTTGTTTTCGTCAAGTTTTGTAAGTGGTGTATTTAATTGATCCATAAGCGCTTCAATACCCGAAGTTTGCAACGCTAAATGAATTTCGTCAGGCGTAAATTCGATTGATTGGGTTTCATGATAAAGATGGCGTAATAATTCTGCAGCTGTGTTGGTTGCTTGCGCGGAGCCTACCAGCGTAAATTCGTTACCACGACTATGTATTTCAATGTCAAGACGCAGCTCAATTTGCTGTATGTGTTGCCCAAGGCGTCCGCAGAGATTAGCAAGGCGGCGGCTATCATTAGGTTCCAGCGCGAGATGCTGAACGACAGGTTCAGGAGCGATATGAGTGTGGCTGTTCAATGTCTGTAGCGAGCTCGTGTGACTGTGGAATCTCGAAGCCTAAACTATAAAGGCTTCAGGATAAAGACTTACTAGTGACTTGTTCGTGAATAGCACAAACTTGTGGCGTCTGGTTCACCCATTTCTGAGCTGGTTACCCATTTCTACCCTAGCGCACCCAATCTGCGTCCAATTCCGACGCTACCACGCTACCGCGCAATGAGTTGGTGAGGGCTTCTTCAATTTTTATATCCGCAAACTTACCAATTAAGTCTACATCGTCAGTACGGAAATTGACGACGCGATTATTCTCGGTGCGGCCAGACAGTTGGCCCGGGTCTTTTTTGGAGTACCCGGTCACGAGCACCCGCTCAACATTACCTACCATGCGGCGACTAATTGCCATAGCTTGTTGGATAAGGCGATCCTGTAAGATTTTTAAGCGCAGCTTTTTGGTTTCTTCGGGGGTGTCATCGGGCAAATCAGCAGCCGGAGTGCCTGGGCGCGGGCTGTAAATAAAGCTGTAGGATGTATCGAAATCCATATCGTGTATCAGCTTCATGGTTGCTTCAAAGTCTGCTTCGGTTTCACCGGGAAAACCAATAATAAAATCAGATGAGAAGCTGATATTGGGGCGATTCTTTTTTATGCGACGCAGTTTGGATTTGTATTCAAGTGCGGTATGGCCGCGTTTCATCGCCATTAAAATACGGTCAGCGCCGCTTTGTACGGGCAAGTGAAGGTGGCTGACTAACTCGGGTACTTCATTATAAACGTCAATCAACGCATCACTAAATTCGACGGGATGCGAGGTCGTAAAACGAATGCGGTCAATGCCATCAATTGCGGCGACATAGGTAATCAATTCGGCCAAATCTACGATCGAACCATTGGCACCGGCGCCGCGATAGGAGTTTACATTTTGTCCCAGCAGGTTCACCTCGCGCACGCCTTGTTTGGCTAAGTGGGCGACCTCGGTCAGCACATCGGCCAGAGGACGGCTTACTTCTTCACCCCGAGTGTAAGGTACTACACAGAAGGTGCAATATTTTGAGCAGCCTTCAATAATGGATACAAAAGCGCTTACGCCATCGGCATCTGGTTGTGGCAAATGGTCAAATTTTTCAATTTCAGGGAAGCTAATGTCAATTACCGCTGCGCCATTACGGCGTTCGGCTTCCATCATTTCGGGTAAACGATGCAAAGTTTGTGGGCCAAAAATAAGGTCTACATAGGGTGCGCGTTTTGCTATAGCGGCACCTTCCTGGCTGGCAACGCAACCGCCAACGCCAATAATCAAGCCAGGTTTTTTCTTCTTGAGTTGTTTCCAGCGGCCCAGTTCGTGAAACAGGCGCTCTTGTGCTTTTTCGCGAATGGAACAGGTATTAATGAGAATAACATCTGCATCTTCAGGATCTTCAGTCGCAACCATATTGTGCGACTGACCAAGCAAATCCTTCATCCGTGATGAATCATATTCATTCATCTGGCAGCCGTGAGTTTTGATATACAGCTTCTTGCTTTGCATTTCACTGCTTGGCATTTCACTAAGCGTGTTAGGTATTTCGGTCGCAGTAATCGCGGGCGTTTCTGGGACGGATATTTCATTGAGAAGCATGGGAAGCAAACCTGATTAAAATATATTCAAAAGCAGGCGCGCATTATAGCGGTCAAGAGTTATTAACATCTAGCATATTTTCTACTACGGCCGCATTGTAGAAGCCTTCCATAGTGCAAATTAAACCATTTTTAACCGTTGCCCAAAGAGCAATACGGACATCGCCAATCGGTTCATAGTAAGTTTGGTAGTCTAAAGCTGCAAAAGCTGAGTCGCCTTCAACAATGATATGACGCAGAATAATATCTTTTTGAATGCTGGCCATGCCAAATAAAAAGGTGAGCATATCCTCGGGGTTGGTAAAGGTCATGTTCGGGCCCACGTATAGAAAGTCTTCCCTGGCAAGATAACTCAGTGCTCTATCGAAGTCTTCGATACGCATGGCTTCAATAAATTGACTGAGAATTTCTTTGGTTTGCATCTTTAGGCTCTACTGTATTGAGGGGTGTAGCGGACATATTGCGGCGATGGCTCAACTGGCTACTTAACAGTTGTTCATCACAAGGTGAGAAGGTTACCGTTAATGCGAGTTGCTATCAATCGTCGAATTTTTTAATCCTGCCAATTTGGCTTATCTGGTGCGTAAGGAGGGTAGTGCGCCAGGTGGAGTTGGCGGATCTGTCAAAAAGCACTCAAGTCTGCGAGAATTAGGCCCATGTGTGGTATTCTGCGCGGCTTTTTAAGTTTCATCATGTATTTATTTAAGAGATATCTATGGCAGTAAAACCCGTCTATCGCGTCATTTTCCTTAATCAAGGCCAAGTGTACGAACTCTTTGCCTGCGCCATCTATCAAAGTGAAATGTATGGTTTCATTGAGATAGAAGAATTTGTGTTTGGCGAACGCAGCCAATTGTTAATTGATCCGGCTGAAGAAAAGCTCAAAGCTGAATTCGCCGGTGTAAAGCGCTCTTATATTCCCATGCACTCCATAGTGCGTATCGATGAAGTTGAAAAAGAGGGCCCAGCTAAAATCAGTGAGGTCAAAAGCGGCAGCGATAAAATCGCGCAATTCCCCTACGGTGGATTTATCCCGAATCCCAATTTGGGCGAATAATATGAAAGCGGCTTAGGCCGCTTTTTTTATGTTCAGGATGAACGGTATGCCGCGCGCGCATGGATGCGCAAGAGCGGCGATGTTCATGACGTTCTTATTTCGTGAGCACATGAATGCAGTCGGGTATCTTTATAATTACTTGCTAAGCTCATATTAGTTAGCGGGAGGAATTAAAGAATAAAATTCATGACCCAATCGACTCAAGCTCTTATTCTCGCCATAGATCAGGGCGGCCAAAGTTCTCGTGTTGCGGTGTATAACTGCAGTGGTGAGCAGCTGTATTGTTTTTCTGCGCCATGCACTACAAAAAATTATCAGCCAGAAAATTCCGTGCAAAATTTTATCGAACAAGATGGCGAAGAAATTCTCAGCGGCATTAAGGATTGTTTGCAAAAAATTCAATTAGCTCTGGGTGATGATATTCGTCATGTACGTGCAGCAGGTTTTGCAGGGCAGGGTTCATCGCTTTTATGTTGGGATAATCAAACTGGCGCAGCATTAACACCGGTTCTCAGTTGGCAAGATATTCGTGGTGAGCTAATTCTAAAAAATATTCCAATTTCTCATGAGCAGGTGCAAGCGATTACCGGGCTGCGTTTATCACCGCATTATGGCGCAAGTAAAATACGCTGGTGCATTGAAAACTATCCAGCTGTAGCTCAAGCGTTAGAAAATAACAGGCTCAGTATTGGCCCTATAGTAAGTTACATTTTTTGGCATTTGTTGCAGAAAAAAAATATAGTTGACCCCGGTCACGCCCAACGTACCTTGCTGTGGAATTTAGAAAATAATAATTGGGATCAATCGCTACTCGATTTATTTAATATCCCAAAATCTGTATTGCCAGAATGTTTATTTCACAATAGTCATTTTGGTTATTTAATGTTAGGTCATTTGTTTAATGGCTATCAAGTTCCATTTTCTGCCAGTGCACGAGATCAGGGTGCATCATTATTCGCACAGGGCTTGCCCGATCAATCTGCCTGCTATGTCAATATAGGAACTGGTGCATTTATTCAGCGAGTAAGTGAAAACCTGAATGCGCCAAAGGGTTTGTTAGTAAGCCCCTTATTGTTGTCGCAACCTAAAATAAAGACAGAAGTTGTAGAACTGGCGTCGCCCACTTGTTATGCAGCAGAATTCACCGATTATGTTACGGACGTAGATTCCCTGTTGCCGCAACCGCTACCGGAATCGTTATATGCCTGGGAGGCAACAGTAAACGGTGCAGCATCTGCCATCAGTTTTTTACAGCAGTGCACAGGATTGAATATTACGCCAGAAGAAATTAATAAAGCAGTTGCACTTAATCCAGCACAGGATTGTTATTTTTTAAATGCAGTAGGTGGTTTGAGCGCACCTTTTTGGCGAACGGATTTACAATCACAATTTAGCGAACACTTATCACGCTACGAAAAAATACTTGCCTGGATTGAATCAGTTATTTTTCAAATTGTTGTTAATATTGAATTAATGAATATATCAGGCAATCCCCCAAGCAAGGTGCAAAAAATTGTTATTAGTGGTGGTCTCAGTAATGCCGATGCTATTTGTCAAAAAATTGCAGATCTTACGCAAACTCAAGTTCATCGCAGCAACAACACCGATGCAACTTTACAAGGTATTGCTTACCTGGCTGCAGGAATGCCAAGCGAATGGCAGCCCCAACAAGGCGACGATATTTTTACGCCATATAAAAATATTCAAATCCAATCACGTTTTAAAATGTGGAAGGTGAAAATGACTGATTGGTTGCAATGATTTATTTGTTGCTAAAACTTTGGCCTATACTTGCATAACTCTTCTTTGGATATTCTAGATGAAATACGACCTGGTAGTAATTGGCGCAGGTATTCAAGGCGCCGGAGTCGCACAAGCTGCGGTGGCTGCGGGTTATTCGGTATTGGTGCTAGAACAAACAGCGCCGGCAGCGGGTACTTCGAGTAAATCATCAAAATTAATTCATGGCGGTTTACGTTATTTAGAAAGTGCACAGTTTGGTTTGGTGTGGGAGAGTTTGTATGAGCGCGCGTTGCTATTAAAACTCGCGCCGGAATTAGTAAAATTGCAGCCATTGCATATCCCTCTATATAAAGATTCTACACGTAGCCCGCTGACCATTCGTGCCGGGTTGAGTTTGTATGCGCTGCTTGCGGGGTTGAATAAAAATGCCATGTTTCGTAGTTTGCCAAAAACTAGCTGGGGTGACCTTGATGAGTTGAAGCAAGAAAATTTGCAGGCGATTTTTCGTTATCACGAAGCACAAACTGACGATGCTGCTTTGACGCGTGCAGTGTTACATTCAGCGCAAGCTCTTGGCGCAGAGTTGCAAATACCCGCGCGATTCGTCAGTGCGCAGCGTGATGCCAGCTGTTGCAAAGTGAGCTACGAAATTGCCGGGCGACAAGATTCAGTGAGTTGCCGAGTGCTGGTGAATTGCGCTGGCCCTTGGGCGCGAGATGTGTTGGCGCGAGTGCAGCCAGCATTACCATTGCCTGACGTTGATTTAGTGCAGGGCAGCCATTTATTGTTACCACCCTTGTTAAAACAATATTTCTATCTTGAAGCACCACAAGATAGGCGTGCCGTGTTTGCATTGCCCTGGCAGGGTAAATTATTGTTAGGTACTACTGAACGGCTACACACTGAGGCTCCGGAAAAAGCGCATTGCACTGCCGTCGAACAAGAATATTTATTAACCACACTGCTGCATTATTTTCCCCATTTAAACGTGGTTGCAGAGCAGATTGAAAGTTTTGCCGGTTTGCGTGTGTTACCGCGAAGCGATAAAAAAGCCTTTGCGCGCCCACGTGATGTGTTGTTTGCAGTAGATAATGAGCATCAGCCTCGAGTGCTATCGGTAATGGGTGGCAAACTAACGACTTATCGCGCAACTGCACAAATGGTGTTGTCGCGTTTACAGTCAAGCTTGCCGAGGAAAGATATTCGTGCCGATACGAGTCGTTTACAGCTGGTTCCCGTTGATAAAATCCTCTGTTAATTACAACACATTAAAATTCCTTGCAAAATCATTTGTGCTTCCCGTTTCTGCCGTTAAAATAGCGATCATTGTTTTACCCTCTTACACTTTTATGCGGCTCGCCGCTCAGGACTTTCTGTGAACTTTACTGGCGCTCATATTCTCTCTATCAAACAATTTGAACGTGCCGATATTCAGCGCATTTTTGATGTGGCCGATGCCATGGAACCTTATGCGTTGCGCCGCAAAATGACGCGCGTACTTGAAGGTGCAATTCTTGGCAATATGTTTTTTGAGCCGAGCACACGCACACGTGTGAGTTTTGGCGCAGCGTTTAATTTACTCGGTGGTAATGTACGCGAGACCACAGGTTTTGAAAGCTCGTCGATTACCAAAGGCGAGTCGTTGTACGATACCGCACGGGTACTCTCAGGTTATAGCGACGTGATTTGTATGCGTCACCCACAATCAGGTTCAGTTGCAGAGTTTGCTGAAGCGAGCCGTGTGCCGGTGATTAACGGTGGTGACGGCGCTAATGAACACCCCAGTCAAGCGCTGTTAGATTTGTATACCATTCGTAAAGAGTTGCGATCAAATGGCCGCAGTATTGATGGGTTACGTATTGCGATGATTGGTGATCTAAAACATGGCCGCACCGTACATTCGCTCTGCAAACTTTTGTGCGTGTTTAACAATGTGCAAGTTGTATTGGTGTCACCCAAAGAATTAGCAATGCCTGAATTTATCGTAGAAGAATTACGTAATGCCGGTCACGCAGTTACGATCACCGATGATTTAACGACTAGTATTTCACATATTGATATCGCTTACTCCACGCGCATTCAAGAAGAGCGCTTTAACAGTAAAGATGAAGCGGATATGTATCGCGGTCGATTCCGTTTAAATCAAGCAATCTACACTCAGTATTGCGAACCTAACACCGTTATCATGCACCCACTGCCGCGTGATTCGCGTGCAGATGCGAACGAACTCGATAACGACCTAAATCAAAACCCTAATCTTGCGATTTTTCGCCAAGCTGATAACGGTGTATTAGTTCGTATGGCGTTGTTTGCATTAGTGTTAGATGTTGTTGCCGATGTGGACAAGCATTCACATGAAGTGACTTGGTATAATTCCTTGCGACAGAATTAATTTTATCTTCTTAAAAAACGCCGCATTTGCGGCTTTTTTTTTGAGAAAAATTGTGCAGAACGATAAGAAATTTTTAGTGTAATTCACTTTCTTACCACCTATGATGCAGGCTCAAAACGCAGTCATCTTAATAAAACATAAAAATTCTTGGGGAGTTTAGAGTTATATGATTCGTTATCACAAACCAAAAAACTATTTGCCTATACTCGCATACCATCGCTATTTATTTCGAATGCTTTCCTTGTTGTTGATTTCGGTGCCAGCGGTTGCTGAGATTACAACGCAAACCGCACAGATAGAAGAGGTTGTGGTTACAGCCTCCATGCGAGAGCAATTACTGAAAGATTTTTCAGGTTCAATTAGTGTTATTAAAATGGATGCGCTTAACCCACTCGCAACCTTGAGTGATGTAGCGAATCAAGTGCCGGGCTTTTCATTGTTAGATGCGGGGCCGCGTAACCCAACGGCTTTAGTGATGCGCGGTTTGCGTATGGATGCTATGACCGGTTATGAAAATGGTAATGATGGTGGCACTGTGGCGAGTTACGTCGATAATATTCCCCTACAAGGTTTTTATGTGCCGCCATCCTTTAGTTTAAAGGATTTACAACAAGTAGAAGTTTTGCGTGGGCCGCAAGGTACACTTTATGGTAATGCCTCTATTGGCGGTTTAATTCGCTACATTACCGCCAAGCCAGATCTAACTAAAACTACAGTTAACTTAAATGCATCTGTCTCACAAACTGCAGAAAGCAGTGGGTTAAATACCGATACAGATCTCGTGGTAAACGCGCCATTAATTGATAAGACATTGGGTGTGCGTTTATTGTTAGGCAAAG
>JAYTSJ010000084.1:0-7028 GCA_043745725.1 Gammaproteobacteria bacterium
CCTCAGAAACAGCGGGTGTAGGCAATGAAGGAATGCTAGGTATTTCGCTGTTTATGGGCGGCACTACCACGCCTAGCTCGGCAGTGGTTCAAACCGCTGGTCATGCCTACCAGATGGATCGATTTGCGCTGAAAGAAGAATTTAATCGCGCAGGTTTACTACAACGTTTGTTGCTGCGCTATACGCAGGCGCTAATGACGCATATGTTTCAAACGGCGTCCTGCAACCGCCATCATTCAGTGGAACAACAATTGTGCCGCTGGTTATTGTTAAACATCGACCGTATTCCAGACAGGGAGTTAGTGATGACACAAGAGTTGGTTGCCAGCATGCTCGGCGTACGCCGTGAAAGCGTCACCCAAGCGGCCGGATGTTTGCAAACTGCAGGCTGTATTCTCTATCGCCGTGGCCACATTGCCGTACTCGATAGAAAAGCACTGGAAACTCGCGCCTGTGAATGCTATGGCGTGGTAAAGAAAGAAACGACGCGCCTGATGGGTGACGTGCGCTAGGTGAAGCTAAGATAAAACGCGGTCTAAGATCACGGCTCACTAAGATAAAAAAGATCGCGATGAGATAGGCCGTTAAAGATAGACCATTTAAAATAATACTGCAGCATGGCTACAACGGGCAGCAAACAACAGTATTAGTACAACCATAACCATTAGGTTAAAACAAGGTCGCACCAACAATACTGCTAACCGAGCTGTGTCCGGATGCTTTTGTAAGAAATGCTTGCGAGGATATACATCCCTCACAGCCGCCCCATCAACAATAACACCACAAGAATGATGGCCAACAATCCTACACCACCACTCGGCCCATAACCCCAACTACGGCTATGTGGCCAAGTTGGAAAAGCACCAACTAACATTAAGATTAAAACAATTAATAAAATAGTTCCTAAGCTCACGATCTTCTCCTAAAAAATTAAAAATGGATTAACTTATAGCCGGTAATGGAGTGAGACAACAGCGAAAGAAACCTGTATCAGCTTCACGCCACCCCGGCTTATATAATCGATTACTTAGCAGCTGTATTGGCAATAATAACTTCAACACGGCGGTTCATTTGGCGCCCGGTTGCAGACTCATTACCTGCAACAGGAAAGCCTTCTCCTTTGCCTGTTGCAACAATACGACCTGCATCAATACCTTGATTTAACAAATAAGATTTCACTGAATCAGCACGGCGTTGCGACAAACCCAAGTTGTAATCCTCAGCACCAACACTATCGGTGTGACCTTCAATAATAACTGTACGATCTGGATATTTATTGAGAAACGCAGAGAGCTTGCCGAGATTGTTTGCGGAATTGTTTTTGAGTTCAGCACGGCCAGTTTCAAACAGTAAATCACCCAGTGTTACAACTAAACCACGGTCGGTAGCTTTAGCATTGAGGTCAGCAATTTGACGCTGCAAGTCATCCGACTGACGCTTGGCTGCTTCAGCATCCAAACGTGCCTGATCTGCTTCGCTACGCGCCTGATTGGCGTCCATGTGAGCTTTATCAGCTTCCAAAGTACGGGCATCCAAACGTGCAGTTTCACGCTGTTCGCTCAAGTTTTTACGTTGATCTTCTAATAAACGCGTTTGTGCTTGTGCAGCAGCAGTGTCCACTTTGTGATCGGCGATCCACACTAAATGTTTTGATAAGCCTTTATTTTCTGTAGGTTTTTCTGCGGCGCGAACTGCTTGCTCAGCATCGTTAATTGCAACGGGTGCACGGCTGGATAACTGCGGATCAGATTGTAATTGAGTTAGTTTGCTGCGCACTGCTGCAGAACCTTCCGGAGCTTTGGGTGTGCTTGCACAAGCTGTCAACAACAATGCAACCGCGGCAACCATGCTGAGTTTTTTTAAATCATTTAATGATTTTTTCATTGTTAATGTATTCATTATTTAGCTCCCGAATTACGTTGCATTTCTTGCTTTAAGGTGGAAGTGCTTTTGTTCATTTCGTCGTTCACTGTTTTGGCTTTAGCTACGCCTTGCTTGGCTGTGGCCAAGTCGGCATCTACCTGCGCCTGCTCCGCAAAACGCTGTGCAGCCAACATATCTTTTTTCTCTACTGCTAAGCGTGCTGCAGTGAGTTTTTCACGCGCTTCGCCCAATTCTGGTGAAGCATAATCTGCAATTCTTGCTTGTTCAGCATTGCTAATCGCCAGCTCTGCTGCTTGTAATGCTTGCGTCGGTGGTTTTGGCTCTGACGCACACGCGCTGAGCATAAAAGTCAGCGCAACGGAACCCAACACGGAAAATACTGTGACAGGGAGGGACCGCGTTGCCGAATGGTGAGGTTGCTTAAGAATGGCTATCTGATGTGTGTGACGCATAATGACTTTCCTCGTGAATATGTCGACGCGTATCGCTCCGACTTGTAACCATAATCACCGATAACAAACCACAGTTCAGTGCGCCAACGTACAAATCACCTTCAGAAATAACATTTACCTACACAGAGAAATAATATCTCCGCTTTTTCCGAAGTTTAATTCGCAACTCAACAAATTCATCCAGAAAATATTTCATTCAAAAAAAACGCCGGAAGATTTTTATCTACCAGCGTTTTTTTGGATGCAATATTAAATTTTTAAAATACTAAATCTTTTGCTTCAACACTTTTGACGCCACGCACATTTTGCGTAAGCTCTACCGCAAGTGCACGCTCTACACCACTGTTCACTTTACCTTTCAATGTAACAACACCGCTGCTGGTATTTACTTCGATATCTGAACTGTCGACATTTCTTGAGTAGATGAAATTAGATTTCACTTTAGAAGTAATCCAACCATCAGCAACGTTATGAAGAGTATCATTACCTTTATCGACGCTATTTGATTTAGTATTCACCACTAAATTAAATTGTTTTCTACCGATACCACACCGCGTGTACCCATCGCTAAACGGCCGAATATTTTCTAGGTGCGTTTGCGCACAGACTCATAACAACGCTGCGTTTATTGTCTGCTTATAAACCGTGTATTGGCGCCCCTATAGATAAGTCGTCACTAATACAATTCACCGCTAATTCGAATTGCCACTAATAGCAAAAGGTTAAAAATATGAGTTGGTCATCTCTAATGGAAAAATTACGCACGCCAGCACCAACACCCAGTGGCGAAAGCACGCTTATTAATTCGTTGGATGTTGTTCGCTTGCTGCGATCGGCGGGTGGAGCTTTATTGGCACAACTAGCACTGCACGGAAAACTTGCAAGTGTTGAATGGGAAGAAGAAAAAAACCGACTGTTACAAATGTTTATTATCACACTATTTGGTTTTGTGTGCGTGCTTTGTATTTTGTTTTTTACGGGAGCAGCTGTATTAGCTTTGAGCTGGGAAACACCTTACCGCATCCATGCCATAGTAGCGTTAATTGCCATTTATGGGCTTGGAGTATTTGTCGCGTGGCATCGCTTTCAAAAACTGTCCGCATTGAGTAGCGACGCTTTTGCAGCCACTCGTGAAGAGCTCGCTGCCGACATCGCGCTTATTAGAAGCAAATTGTAATCGAGATTAGGGGAAAATTATGGCCATAACCACCGAAATACCATTGTGTGAACAGCGCGAAGCACTGCGTCAACAAATTAAAAATCAACGCGAAGTCATTTCGCTTACACTTATCAAAGCAACTGCGGCAAATAACTCTTACCCCCGCAGCATGACTATGCGCTTTTTGACCCAGCAACCTGGCACAAAAATACTCGCTGAAGTTCTCTCACTCGCTATAGGTGCGCGCTTTTTTAAATCTATTACTAAAGCTATTACCTTTGCCAGAATTGTTAAATCTTTTTCAACCAATACATCAAAAGTGTAACCCCCGCCCAAGGCGGCAATTAAAAGGATTTAGCGAAACCAATTTGCCCTCACCACAATTCACGTTTCAACACTATTTTTACCCAAATAAGGTAAAATTTTGTTGCTTAGTCTATGAGTTCAAGTGTTCTACATGACAAAGGTTTGTTACTCTGCGCGGCTGAACTTTACAAGAATGAAGCCCAATGAACTCAACTACCCAACAACCAGATCTTCACACACCCATGATGGTGCAATATCTCCGCATAAAAGCAGAGCACCCCCACGAGTTGGTGTTTTACCGCATGGGTGATTTTTACGAGCTGTTCTTTGATGACGCAAAAAAAGCGTCTGAACTACTGGATATAACCCTCACGGCACGCGGTAAGTCCAATGGTGAAGCCATTCCTATGGCCGGCATTCCCTTTCATTCCGCCGATGGTTATCTCGCCAAGCTTGTAAAAGCAGGCGTATCGGTTGCTATCTGCGAACAAATTGGCGACCCGGCCACCAGCAAAGGTCCCGTTGAACGCAAGGTAATGCGTATAGTCACGCCGGGTACAGTAAGTGATGAAGCTTTGTTAGATTCGCGTCGCGATAATTTGTTAGTGGCGCTACATCAAGCAGGAGATATTTTTGGAATCGCCTCACTGGATATGGCAAGCGGTCGCTTTTTGGTGTTGGAAGTAGAGGGGCTGGATGCGGCACTCGGAGAATTACAACGCTTAAGCCCGGTTGAACTGCTACTGAGTGATCACCTCACCACACCGACATTAATTGAAAACCGTAAAGGATTGCGTCGCCGTGGGCCGTGGGAATTTGAGCTGGAAACGGCGCAACGCTTATTGGTACAACAATTCGGTACCAAGGATTTGGCAGGCTTTGGTTGCGATCATCTTAAAACCGCTCTCTGCGCTGCAGGCTGCTTGTTAAGCTACGCTCGGGAGACCCAACGTACCGCCCTGCCCCATGTACGCAGCTTTGCGCATGAAAACCGCGATGAAGCGGTAATTATGGACGCCGCAACACGCCGCAACCTGGAACTGGACACTAATCTCAACGGTGGTGACGAACACACACTCTTTTCAGTGCTTAATCGCGCCGCTACCAGCATGGGCAGCCGATTACTGCGCCGCTGGCTAAATCGCCCTTTGCGCGATATTGGCCAGCTCAACTTACGCCAGGCAGCCATGGCTGCGCTGCAAAACAATTATGCATTTGAACCCATTCATGGAGTTCTGAAACAAGTTGGCGATATGGAGCGAATTCTGGGCCGGCTGGCACTGCGCTCAACTCGCCCACGGGATTTATCGCGGCTAATGATGTCACTCGCCTGCTATCCCGAATTGCAAATTGAGCTGGCAAAACAATCATCGCCACTGTTATTGCAACTTGCACAACAAATCAGCACTTTCCCTGCATTAGTGAATTTACTAACTCGCGCAATTATTGAAAACCCACCAGTTGTTATCCGTGAAGGTGGCGTAATTGCCAATGGTTACGATGCTGAGTTGGATGATTTACGCAATATCAGCACTAACGCTGGCCAATACTTATTAGACTTGGAAATTCGCGAGCGCGAACGCACCGGAATTTCCACACTTAAAGTGGGCTACAACCGTGTGCATGGTTATTTTATTGAACTTACCAGCGCACAATCGGAAAAGGCACCCGCTGATTACATCCGTCGCCAAACACTTAAAAATGCTGAGCGCTATATCACACCAGAATTGAAAGAGTTTGAAGACAAAGCACTTTCGGCCAAGAGCCGCGCCCTTACCCGCGAAAAAGCGCTTTATGAAGAACTGCTGGATATTCTCAATGAACAACTTATCCCCTTACAAGATTCTGCCGCTGCTGTATCAGAGTTGGATGTGCTTACAACGCTGGCCGAACGCGCGGATGTCTTAAATTTTTGCCGCCCGAAGCTTACGCAGAATACAGGTATTGATATTCAGGGTGGGCGCCATCCAGTGGTAGAACAAGTCACCGGCGTGCCCTTTGTACCTAACGATTTACGCTTTCACAGCGAGCGCCATATGCTGATAGTCACCGGCCCCAATATGGGCGGCAAATCGACATACATGCGGCAAGCTGCACTGATTGTTTTACTCGCGCATATCGGCAGTTTTGTACCTGCACAACAAGCAACTATTGGTATAGTCGATCGCATTTTCACACGTATCGGCTCATCCGATGATCTCGCTGGCGGCCGCTCAACCTTTATGGTGGAGATGACCGAAACTGCCAACATTCTTCACAACGCCACTGCGCATAGCCTGGTATTGATGGATGAAATTGGGCGCGGCACCAGCACCTTTGATGGCTTAGCCCTGGCGTGGGCATGCGCAAAACATCTCGCTGAAAACGTGAAAGCTTTTACACTTTTTGCAACTCATTATTTTGAAATTACAAGCTTGCCTGAAACTATTTCAGGCATAGTCAACGTTCACTTAAACGCGACTGAACACAACGACAACATTGTGTTTTTACATAAGGTACAAGAAGGTCCCGCCAGCAAAAGTTATGGCTTACAAGTTGCCAAACTAGCGGGAATTCCAGCATCAGTATTAATGCAAGCGCAAGAACAATTGCAGTTATTGGAACAAGGTGTTCACCCCGAACAATCATCCAAAATTATGCAATCTGCGCCGATAAATGCAATTGAAAATCACACCAATATAGCCCTTGCATCGCCCCAACAATCAGGGTTATTTGATGCATTGCCAAATCCGGCAATGGAAGCATTGAAAAAAATTAACCCGGATAATTTGTCGCCGAGAGAAGCATTAGAGCAGTTATATCGTCTAAAAGAGCTTTATACAAAGGGCAAATAATTCTGATAGCAATGCAAAGAGATTAGCAAAATGCTACCCAAAACAGCCAAGCCTGTTTAGAATGCGAATTTCTTGAATTGCCAATTTTGTTAAATGAATAACCTTGGAGTCACCTATGACTTTTGTAGTTGGGGAAAATTGCATTAAATGTAAGCACACTGATTGTGTAGAAGTATGCCCCGTAGACTGTTTTTATGAAGGCCCCAATTTTTTGGTCATTCACCCAGATGAATGTATTGATTGCGCACTGTGCGAACCAGAATGCCCTGTAGGTGCTATTTTCTCAGAAGATGAACTGCCAGAAGATCAAGCAGTATTTTTGGAACTTAAGGCTGAATTAGCCGAAGTCTGGCCAAATATTACTGAAATGAAAGAATCACCCGTTGATGCCGA
>JAYTSJ010000085.1:0-6398 GCA_043745725.1 Gammaproteobacteria bacterium
ATACAGCTCGCAAACAGTTAAAGCTGAACTATTATCAGAATATGTCTTTCTGTTGAGTGAGGCGAAATCGTGAACTTACATGATCTAATCGATAATGCGCAAAAATTGCCCAATATTCCCAGGGTGATCCAGGAACTCATTGAGAGTTTTGGTGATGACAGTGTGAGTAATGATGCTATCGCAAAGAAAATTAGCTCTGATCAAGTTCTAACCATTAAAGTACTGCGTACGGCTAACTCTGCACATTATGGTGGTAATCGCAAAATAGGTTCGGTAACTGATGCAGTATTTTTACTCGGTTTTAATGCGGTGCGCACACTGGTGCTAGCTTCAGGTTTGACCAGTGCATTTAAGGCGCCAGAAGGTTTGGATTTACCAAAGTTTTGGCACGAGAGTTTTGCAGTAGCTTCAACCTGTAAATGGATTGCTCGTTTCTCACACGATGACCCGGAAACTGCTTTTACTTGTGGAATGATCCACAATATTGGTGAGTTGCTAATTCATATTTTATTGCCGAGTGAATGCGCAGAAATTAAAAAAGCCGTTGCTAAAGGTGCAAATCCGATTGCGGCGCAAAAAAATATATTGGGCTTTAGTTTTGCTGAAGCTGGAGCAGAGTTGACGAGCCGTTGGAAATTTCCTGATGTTATTGTGAAAGGTATTCACTATCAATTAGATCCTGATTCTGCAGAAGTTTTTCCACGCTTGGCGGGTGTTATTAGTATGGCACTTTATATTAATACAATGAATGAGCACGATGCGGATAGTGCAACCATTGCGGCGAACTTTCCTAATAAGCTAGCCACTGAATTAGGCATTAATGTGGTGAAGTTAATGGATAAAATTGAAGATACTAAAGAGCTGACTTCTGTAATAGATGAGTTACTCGCTTAATAAGCAGCTATTTAATAAGCCACTAACTAAATGTAAAAAACCCGCACTTTTGCGGGTTTTTTTATGCTAAATCGCAAGCTGCCAGTGCTTGAGAAAATGCTTGTTCAATTTCTTGCGGCTCACTTTTACGTTTTATATTGTCAAAAAATAATGCCGCCTGGGGATATTGTCTGCTCAAATACATCAACCATTGTTTGACTCGATTACCACAATTTTTTTCGTGATAAAGCGGTACGGTTGTTTGGTAATAGGTAAATAATATGTCGCAAATTTCTGGCCATGTGAGTGGCTGATATTCTTCTCCGGTAATATGTGCTTTTATTTGTCTTGCTAAATCCGGGCAAGCAAGCAAGCCACGGCCAAGCATGACATCATCACACTGAGATTCGTCACGGCAGCGCAGGTAATCTTCCACTGTCCAAATTTCACCGTTAGCAATTACGGGAATTTTTAGTTGGGCTTTGATATCGGCAATATAGTGCCAATAGGCCGGTGGTTTGTAACCATCAGCTTTGGAGCGTGCGTGTACTGTGAGTTCATTGGCGCCGGCGGATTCTACTGCGCTGGCATTTTCCAGATAGCTGCTTCTATTTTCATAACCCAGGCGGATTTTGGCTGAAACGGGAATTTCTTTTGGCACTGCATCGCGTACAGCTTTAATAATGGCGTAAACCCGCTCCGGTTGGCGCAGTAGGCAAGCACCACCTTCATGAGAGTTGACTGTTTTTGCGGGGCAGCCAAAGTTAAGGTCTATAGATTTTGCGCCATAGCCTACTAATTCCAGTGCATTAATTGCCATGGGTTCGGGTTTGCTGCCAAGAAGTTGGACTTTAACCAGGGTGCCGTTAGGCGTTTCACAGTTGGTTTCTAACTCTTGCGCATATTTGTAGAAGACACGATAGGGGAGTTTTTGATCGGTTATGCGAATGAACTCAGTGACACAGCCATCAAGGCCGCCAATTCGCGTTAAAATATCGCGTACATGGTGTTCAACCACGCCCTCCATTGGGGCTAACATGATTCTCATAAGGGCGCGTATTTCTCATAAAAAAGTGTTGCGAGGCCACGCAAAAGGCATCGTAGGGCTAACAGCCCGGCAGTTTACGCAAGCTCTGCGCAGATTGCAGGCGGTTTCGATTGATTAAGCCGTATAATCTGCGTAGATTGCGCCGCTTTTCGCCTGTTTATACGTTATTGAGGATTTACCATGACATCTATCCATTTCCAAGAGCTGATTGCTGATCCCCAGTTGCGCAAAGCGATAGAGTCCCATGGCTATGAACAGCCAACGCCAGTCCAGCTAAAAGCTATCCCACAAATTTTAGCAGGCAAGAGTTTATTGGTAAGCTCCAAAACCGGCAGCGGTAAAACGGCAGCATTCTTGTTGCCGAGTTTGCAAAAAATTCTCAGCGCTGCTCCGATCAACCCCATCAGCACGCGTATTTTAATCTTAACGCCAACTCGTGAACTGGCTCGCCAGATTGTTAAAAATGCCGAGCAGCTATTGCGTTTTACCTCAGTCAAAGTAGCAATGATTTGTGGTGGGGAAGAGCTTAAATATCAAAAAGCAGTATTACGCAAAAATCCGGAAGTCATAGTGGCTACGCCTGGGCGAATGGCAGAACATATTGCGCACAAGTCTACTGAATTTTCTGGTTTGGAATTTTTAGTATTGGATGAAGCCGATCGCATGCTCGAGATGGGTTTGAATGAGGATGTGTTGAAGATTGCCGAAACCTGTCGCGCTGAGCGTCAAACTTTATTGTTTTCTGCCACTATGGAACAAAAAGGTTTACGTCATCTTATTAAAGAAGTGATGTTGGGTGATGCCGAGCAGATTGATGTTGAAGAAGCGGCTAATGCTATTACCCAGAAAATGGTGTTGGCGGATGATGTTAAACACAAAGAAAAGCTATTGCTTGCGCTGTTGGCAAAAACGTCGTTTGAAAAAGTCGTGGTGTTTACCAATACCAAAATTAAAGCTGCACAGTTAGATGGCGTGTTGCGCTATAACAAATATCGAGTGAGCGCATTGCACGGTGATATTGCTCAGGATCAACGTAAAATTTCACTCGATTTATTTCGTCAGGGAAAAACACAAATTTTAGTAGCGACTGATGTGGCCGCGCGCGGGTTGGATATTGCCGGTGTAGATTTAATTGTTAATTTCGATATGGCGCATTCCGGTGATGAATATGTGCATCGTATCGGCCGCACCGGCCGTGCAGACAGTGAAGGTACTGCGATTTCGTTTGTATCAGCTAATGATTGGAACCTCACTAAAAGCATTGAGCGTTATTTGAATGTTGAGTTTGAACAAATTTCGTTTGCCGGTGTTGCTGCTAAATATCAAGGCCCGCATAAAATAAAATCTTCCGGAAAAGCTGCGGGCACCAAAAAGAAAACAGATGCTAGTGATAAAAAATCAGCAGCGGAAAAAGAGCCAAAAATTAAAGTGCGCGATAGAGACAAAAAAAATGTTGGCAAGCGGCGTGTAGCGAGTGCGCCGAAAGAACCCGTTATTGATTTTGGGGATGGGTTCTCAACGTTTAAACAGAAGCCGCAATAGCGGCTTTTTTTGTAATAAAGGGTGCATAAAAACATTGACCCTATTCTAATTTAGGCCTAGTATTTAAGTCAGGTAGTAGTAAAACGTGGCAGTAAATCTCTAAATTTGAACCTAACACGTTTTTAGTTGTCTATTGCTTCAACCAAGCTTATCGTAAAGCTTGGTCATGATACTTACGGTTGTACTATGTTCTGTACTATGTTCAATGTTCACTACTAATGAGAGGTGATGTACGGATAAGTAAGAAACTGAACCATTAAAGCTTCACTATGAAAGTTTCGTAACAGTGTTCTATTTACAAATAGGTAACAACTAAAGGGCAGTAAAATGCCAATGTGTTGTTAACTTTGAACCTTAACGGCGGTGACCATTTATGGCAAGAAGAACTCAGGCAAGACGCAGTAATTCTCACAATAGTTTTTCCGATGAAAGCAGTTTCAAAAATTCGCATCACAAGTCATCGCGAAAGCATCCGCGAATTGATAGCAACATAGTTGACTTAAAATCTCGCTCGCAACAGATCGAAACAGCATACTCTCCCCCTCGTTCCGCCAAACCTCTCAGCGCAAAAAATAAAGCCCAGCAAGACTATATCGATGCAATCAAAAATCACGCATTAACTTTTGGTATTGGCCCTGCCGGTACTGGTAAAAGCTATTGTGCGGGTGCTTTGGCTGCAGAAGCTTTAGAATCTGGTCGCATTGAGCGCATTATCCTTACGCGCCCCGCAGTTGAGTCTGGTGAAAATTTAGGTTTTCTACCGGGAGATCTGGATACAAAGTTCTCGGTATATATCGATGCCTTCCGCGATATATTAAACGAACGTCTGGGTGCAGGAACTGTTGATTATTGTTTGCGGCATGGTCGTATAGTTGCAGCGCCTTTAGCTTTTATGCGCGGTAAAACGTTTAACAGTAAAACATTTGTCATTTTAGATGAGGCGCAAAATACTAGCGTCGCGCAAATGAAAATGTTCCTTACTCGAATTGGTGAGGATTGTAAGGTCGTCATCAACGGTGATGTCAATCAGAGTGATATTCGTGGCCCTAATGGTTTGGCTGATGCAGTTGCACGCTTGGCTGATTTGCCTGATGTGTATATGCATGAGTTCGCCCGCAATGATATTGTGCGTTCTGGTTTGGTGCGCGATATTATTGATCGTTACGAAGTTCCTGAATAATAGTGCGTGAATAAAAAAGGGTGTGTTTTAACTCGCACACTCTTTTTTTGTTCAGCAACTTATTTATTTCTGCTTCTTTAACTTTTATCTTGCTAATTTTTGTCGAGATCGGCATTCTTCTGCCATCTGGTAACATACCTGTCATTTTAAAATATTAGCGATGAATCATCTTGTTTGCCCTCTGTGTGCTAATCCTTTTTCAATAACTATGCAGGGAGTTGGCTGTAGTAATGGCCATCAATTTGATCGTGCGAAAGAAGGCTACTTTAATTTGTTGACGGTGCAACAGAAAAATTCTCGTGAGCCTGGCGATGCAAAACAACAATTACAGGCGCGTCGATTTTTTTTACACTCAGGATTTTTTGCTCCCCTGTTACAAGCTTTAAAAGAGCTAATTCCGGCGGATGCCAAATCACTATTGGATATTGGTTGCGGAGAAGGCTATTTTACACAGGCAATGGGCGAACATTGTCATGCGGCAAAAGTTTATGGCATTGATATCGCTAAAGCAGGAATACGCTTAGCAGCAAAACAAGCACACAGTAATGTCACTTATGTGGTCGCTTCTAGTTATGCTTTACCTGTTGCAACCAGTAGCATGGATGTAGTGACAAGAATTTATGCTCCCAGTAAAGATGAAGAGTTGCAGCGCGTATTATCTGCACAGGGTAAACTCATTATAGTCACTCCTGGTGAAAATCATTTGTTGTCATTGCGCCAGCGAATTTATCAACAGTTAAGACCTCACCCAAAACCTCACCCACCGGTAGGGTTTAAAACTCTCGCGCAACAGCAATTAAGTTTCGCATTAAATATACCAGCAGGTGAATGCACGCAGGCGCTATTGCAAATGACGCCTTTTTCCTGGCAAGTAACACCAGATTTGCTGACACAATTAATAGCGGAAGGATTGCAAGATACTGCGAGCTTCCAGTTAAGCACTTATCAGTTAAACGTATAATGCATTAGCTACGTATTTTTGTTGCATGATTAATTGTTAGTGCCGTGATTTTTTTATGATTTAAAAAGAGTTGATACCTTCACTAAGGAAGTTTTAAGTATGCAGAATAATAAAACACAATGGGCTTTGGTAGTGCAGCGCGTAACTGAAGCGAGCGCAGATATTTGGATTGGCAATTTATTTGCAGGAGTTAAACTCCCATATCAGGCAAAGCTTGAAATGACGGAGTTGGGCAATGCGGCAGGGCCTGCAATTGCTGCGCAAATTGTAGCGATAGATGATTGGCAGAAACCTTTTCAGCATTTATCGGAGCGCTTTTTTAAGCTGTGTCGTTTTGAACATTTAAATGTACATAGAAACTACAGCATTATTTTTTCAGTACAGCTTGAAGATGCATCGTCGCCATGGGAAGTTTTGCAGCATGCTACTTTTTCAACTTTGCCGAAATCACTTCCTGCGCAGGGCGAGAAACCATTTACGATTGGGTTAGGCAGTTGTTTTTCTAACAATGATGATAATGGCTGTGTTAGTGCCGCTTACGCAGCACTTTATGATTCTGGCGATGAAAAATTTCGCCCGGACGTGACTTTTTTAGTGGGTGACCAAGTTTATCTGGATACCGGATTCGCTTCACTCGTACCATTCAGCGGATTTATTCGCAATCGCATAGCAAATAATTATGCTAAAAACTGGCAAGCCTTGTCCGGTGTATTTACTCGTGGTGGTACCTGGATGCTGCCGGATGATCATGAATATTGGAATGATTATCCGTTCAACAATTTAAATATTTTGGC
>JAYTSJ010000086.1:0-7597 GCA_043745725.1 Gammaproteobacteria bacterium
CGGACAAATTGCGATAATGTTTTTGCTCGCATAACACGCCCTTATTATTTTAAATTTTTATGGCCAGAAAAACTGGTACCACTCATATCGTTTTTATCTACCATATCTTTTTTTTGCACCATATCTCTTTTTTGCAATAGCGCCATTAATTTTTGACTAAACTCTGAGGACGCAGGAATTGCATTTTCAGTAGCATTAACCACAGGCTCTTCAAATACATGTAATGCATTAATGTGCGTAGCGGTTATGCCTAATAAAATTTGTTTGCCACCTACATCCACTAGCATTATTCGCTCACGCGTACCCAACGGCATGGTGGATAACATTTTAATGGTGGAATTTTGCATAAATCCACCCTGACTAAAACGTTTCACAAACCATGACAAACCATAAATCAAACCCAAAATCAACATCAAACCGCCGACTAGATTGGCCAGCTGTGATGAGCTGCTAATTTTTTTAGGGTCCGCAAGTGCTGGCTTATTGATAGATAGGTTGGTCGCCGTTGGAGCTATTGTCTGAACGGAGGCTGTAGGAACAGAGATTGTAGAAGCAGAGGTTGCAGGAGCAGGTGTCGGCATAACAACAGCTGAAATTTCAGTAACGGTAGTCTCTGGAGCCTTAGTCATTACTTCTGCAAACACAATTTGCACAAATAGAGTGAATGAAAAAAAACAAAATAAAATAGGTACACGCAAACCGGTAAACAAAAATTTGTGCGTGCCGATGTTTAGGCCGGCGCTTAGCTTCATGGTTTTACCTTCCACTCGATCAAAAATGAATGCGATTAAAAATTAACGCAATTTCTTAATGCGTTCTGCCGGGCTGATGACATCCGTCATACGAATACCAAATTTTTCATTAACCACCACCACTTCACCGTGCGCAATTAAAGTACCGTTTACGAGCACATCTAAAGGCTCACCCGCCAAGCGATCCAACTCAATCACAGAACCCTGGTTAAGCTGTAATAAATTACGAATGGTAATAGAGGTGCGCCCCACTTCCATTGAAATGCTCACCGGTATATCCAAAATAACTTCTAGCTCAGGGTTAACCGTTGCCCTACCAGAGTCGCTTTGCAATTCTTCAAAGTTAACCGGGCTCGCTTTTGCTGCCGCTTTTTCTTCAACATCAGCTTGCTCTGCCATAGCGGCAGCCCAATCATCACCCGTATCATCTTGATCATCTTTTGCCATGATTAACTCCTGGAGTACCTGTTATATTTTGTGCGCCGGAACGGTCAATAAATTCTTTTACTTTTAACGCAAGATTACCGCGCGATTGTCCGAGCTGAGTTCTGAACATAGGCACGCCATTAGCGGTGAGCACATGAAAGCTGGGGAACTCAATAGGAATTACATCGCCTTCTTTTAAATCAACAATATCTCTTAACGTAATATCGCGACGAATCACATCGCATTCCAAATCTACTTTTGCGGAAAGTACATCTTCACGCAATGCTTTAATCCAACGTTCATCTTGCTCGTCACTATCGCTTTGCAAGCCAGCATCCAATACTTCACGAATAGGTTCAATCATGGAGTACGGCATGGTGATATGCAGCTCACCACCACCACCATCCAATTCAACATGGAACGTACTTACTACGACTACTTCACTAGGGCTTACGATATTCGCAAGCGATGGGTTTACCTCTGAATGAACATATTCAAAATTAATGGGTATGACAGCTTTCCAGGCTTCAGTTAAATCGATAAAAACCTGATTTAATACCATTTGTACGACACGCAATTCTGTTGGTGTAAATTCACGACCTTCAATTTTTGCGTGACGACCGTCGCCACCAAAAAAATTATCAACCAGTTTAAATACCAATTTCGCATCAAGAATAATTAATGCTGTACCGCGCAAGGGACGAAACTTCACCATATTTAAACTGGTGGGCACATAAAGCGTGTGCACATATTCGCCAAATTTTTGAATTTGAATACCGCCAACGGAAACATCCGCAGTGCGACGCAACAAATTAAACATACTGATGCGGGTATAGCGGGCAAAGCGTTCATTAATCATTTCCAGAGTAGGCATGCGCCCACGCACGATCCGATCCTGACTAGTGAGATCGTAATTTTTTACCGTACCGGGCTCGTCAGACAACCCGATGCCTACGTCGCCATCATCAACACCGTGTAAGAGGGCATCAATTTCGTCTTGCGATAATAAATCTTGCACTGGTTGCTATCCTTTCTATTGCATAACAAAATTAGTAAAAAGAATTTGTTCGATATTAGGTAAAACTTTTTTAGATTTTTCTGATTTTTCTGGCGCTTCCAGCTGTTCTTTAATCAGTATGTTTTGCACTATTTTTAACGCTGCAGTACGCAGCTTTTCTTTACCTTCAACGGTTTGTAGATCATCAAAAGTTTGGCTACTTAGCAATAAGACCAAACCATTGCGCACCGCTGGCATGTGCAATTCCAATATTTTTAATACCGCTTCATCGCGATACATCACCGTTAATTCTGCTTGCAAAAACCGCTGCCGGCCGTTGACATCATAATTAACCGTAAAATTAGGTTTGAGCGCTAAATAAATAATGGGCATTGCTGGCTCACCTGACTCACTGGCTTTAGCAGCCACGCTGCTTTCAGCGCCGACACTCGCCTCACTGCTAGTTGTCGTGGCTTCGCCTGGCGCTTTTTTAGGGGCTAATAATTTAATGACAGCAACAGTAGCGCCAATAGAAATTGCAACCAGTAGAAAACCACCGCCAATAATCAGCAGCAATTTTTTTCTTTTTTTCTTCGTCTCTGTGGCCGCATTCGCGGCTGCGGCTGTGGCCTCGTCCTCTTCACTTTGTTTTGCACCTTTCTTATCTGCTGCCATGTCAAAACTCCGTCACATTCTTTCACTAATGGGAATTCAGCAATAGCTGTGCCAGCTATTCCTCACTACAGCGTAGCAGTGGATTATATGTTTGCTAGGAATGGGGACGGGTATTAAGGTTTTTTTAACGCAATCAGAAATAAGAGAGATCTCTGCGTACAAATTTCAAACGAAATGAATGAACAAGCTGCGCAAGGTTTTGCAGGCATGGCCCGTCCTTGGGCAACAAACATTATTAAATTAAACACCTTATTTGATTAGGCGTAATGGTCCACTAGACGCTGCTGAACAATAGCGGAAACACTCACCGAGGTTTCATCTTCAGCTAATTCTGCGGTACCGCCCTGACCTTGCTGCCCCTTGGCTTCGCATTGCTGGCGATGAAAGGATCTATCTGAGACATCAACATTCACTAAATTTAAGCCCTGCTCACTAAACATGTCGCGTAAACGAGTAAGGCTTTGATCAAGCACCTCCCTCACACCCGCGTGATGGCTGGTAAAACTCACACTAGCTTGATCTTGATTGACGCTGACTTTTATATGCATCGGCCCAAGATCAGGTGGGTCTAAACGTATCTCAGCAGCAGTGACATTTTGTGCGGCCAACCAAAGTACTTTTTCACCAACAGCTTGGCTCCATTGCGGCTGCCCAACGGTAACGGGTATGGCAGCTTGTACAACAAAACTTCGCGTTGCAGGCGCTAGTGAATCTGCGCTGCGCCCAAACACGTCAGGCGCCGCCGAAGAAATATTTGTATTGGTGGTCGATTTATTACTGCTATCGCCTGGTGCCTGTTCAGCTGCATTTACCTTAGTGTGGCTAGTCATAGACTGAAGCATTTTTTCAAATTGATTGTTTGAATCAATATCTGTTCCTGAAACCTGCGCTGCCTCACCGATTAGTGAAGCATCACCTTTAGCGATGTCGGCAGCAGGCGATTCAGAAGTATTTTTAATTGTCTCCAAATGTACAGTATCGGACTTTGCCAGCATGCCAGCGACTTCTGCCTGGATGGCTGCGGAGGCTGCTATTGTTGGTATAACTACAGCTGAAGTTGCTTCTGCATTGGCGGCAGGATTCTCTTGATTATTCACATTGAGACTATTCACATTGGGATTTTTCATCAATAGAGGGGTCATCAATATCGGTGAATTAGTATTCGTGTTGTCGATTGCTGAAGATGATTTTTCAACATCAGTCAAAGATTTAACATCACTGGAAAACTCTAATTGACTGCCAGTTTTTGCATCGTCAAGATTTTCAACACTAGCTTTAGCAATGGTTGCTTGTTCTGCATTTGCTACACCGGGAATTATTACATTAGCCGTAGATTCTGAAACAGATTTCTTTGTGCGCTCTTGCTTTTCTTCTCTATTTGTTTTTTCTCTATGGATTTCTTCTCTATTAGCTTCATTGTCTAATTTTTCTTTCTCGTTAGCCTGCCGCGACTTTTCAGTGACCTCTCGTAAATTATCCGCACGCTGAGAGGCCTGCTTATTAGCCGCTGCAGTATTACTTTTGGTTTGTTTTTGGCTTCTATCACTTGAAGCTGTTTTCGCCCTCATTTGTGCTTTTGATTCTTCGTCCTGATCAGCTCGAATATCTTTCATAGTTTGCTGAAAATTCTGAGCGGAATGGTCATTGGCAACAACGCGATTAGGTGCGTTATTTACAGATTGTTGCGCAGGTGCCACATTTATTACACTGCCATATGCCGAACTACCATTCATTGCCACTGCTCCTATGCCGTTACGGCAAATGTTTGCCGCTTTTACTGAAGATTGAGGGATATTAAAAGATCTAACAGGATTAGAGCAAAGTAAGTGCCAAGTGTTTTCTGGCGAAATATTAATATAAAAGGAGCACGAGGAATAAATTCTTAAGCAGTATTATGGAGCGCCTATTGCAGAGCATGTATTGCGAAGAGTATGTTGTAACGATTGTATATAAAAAAGTATGGAGATGAAAGTATGGAGATGAAAGTATGGATTAAAAATCTAACAAAAATTATTTTAAGTAATCAAGCAACATTTTTTGAATAACTGCAAATTCTTCTTCGATGCAACGAAGATCTTCAGCAAAACTTCCAAAATTGGAATCCAATGCTTTCTGTTCAAGCGAGCCGCATAAGCTTGCTAATTGCACCGCACCCAAATTGCTACAGCTACCTTTAAAGCTATGTGCGGCACGGCGAATAGCATCGCCATCCGTGGAGTGCATTAAAGACTGAAGCGTAGCTATGCGACTTCTGGAATCAGTTAAAAAAGTTTCAATTAACAAGGCAAAATCATCCTCCATGACTTCTTTCAACACATTTACTGCATCGTAATCTAGATGTTTTGGTTTAGTCATCGTTAACCCACTCAAAAATCACGTCAACTTTATTACCATTACCGGAGTAGCGCACCGTTTTACACAATTTTTCAACGAGTGAAATACCGCGGCCACTGTAGCCAAGAGTAGAAATATCTTTGCCACTTTGTGCAGTGAAGTCAAACCCTTTACCACTATCTTCAACGCACAAATTAAGTGTTCCACCCTCAACATTAGCCGAGAAAGTAAAATAAATACGCACAAAACCCGTCGTGATTTCATTTAAAAGATGTTCACGCAAACTATAGTATTGCGCAAAACCATCCGGTGATTTTTTTAACGCAGCATCTAAACCCAAAACACCATGTTCCAGGGCATTAGAATATAATTCCGCGAGAATGGTAAAAAGGCTTCCACTAAAACTCCGCAACTCTGGTACTTCCATTAAGATATTGAGTAAGAATGGTAGGGGATCAAATACTTTAAAACTTTCCGGTTTTACCTCAAAGTGCATATTCCAGGTAGCCATACACAATTCATGGCGAATGAAAGCGCGTTGCGCTTTATTATCGAGAATATCCGGCGCTTCCATTTTTATTTCAATAAAAGATAAATCATCGTCCTGCTCACCACCGCCAATAAATTCTTTTACATCGCTAAGAATTTCATTGAATAATTTTTCTGGCTGTTGATTATTGGCGAAAATAGCCAGCAAGCTTTCTTCGCCATACATATCTCCAACTGCATTGCGCGCCTCATGAATACCATCTGACCACATAAAAATTCTATCGCCAGCATCCAAATCAAAATGCTGCACATCATTTTTAAAATTTCGTTCAGACAGCACGCCGAGCGGCAAATGTGTTGATTGAATGTGGATAATACTGGCGTCTTTTGTGCGATAAATCATGCCTGCAGGTAAACCACCATTCCAAACTTTAATGCGATTGCGTCTAAAATTTATATCTATCATGGTGGCGCAACAAAACAGCCCAATGGGTAAAATAGCTTTTAATTTTTTATTAATTTCACACAACACATCAGACATTGAAAAGCCTTTGTGTATCATGTCATAAAAAATAGATGCCAGCGGCATAGCACCAATCGCCGCGGGCAAGCCGTGGCCGGTGAAATCCCCGAGCAAAACCACCATATTGCCGTTGGGACGAATAGCAGCCACCATTACATCACCGTTAAAAACTGCCAACGACGATAAAAAATATTGTACGTTGCTAGCATTTAAACAACCGCTGTGGGCAACATTATCAAATACTTGTTTAGCAACTGTTTGCTCTTGCAATAGCCGCCGATGATGCTGCGCTAATTGATCGCGCTGGCTCAACATTGTGGAGTGCAAACCACGCATCCGATTAAAGGATTTTATTTTGGCTTTTAAGATGACTCGATTGTAAGGTTTCGATAAAAAATCATCGCCACCAGCATCAAGACAATGCACAAGTGATTCAGTATCTTGCAGGGAAGTCAGAAAAATAATGGGGACAAGTTCATCACCGGCCAATTGTTTTATTTGGCGCGCCGCACCAAAGCCATCTAACTCAGGCATAAGCGCATCAAGCAAAACAATATCAGGGCGCTCTTGCTGGAAAATGGCAACAGCTTCAAGACCGTTCTTTGCAGAAAATACTTGATGCCCTTCTTTGCGCACTATCGTTTCCAAAATCATCCGATCGGAATCAGTGTCATCGGCAACAAGAATTTTTAAGCTGTTTATATCTGTCATAACAATATCTCAAGGCAACTATGTTATAGCGGCTAAATATATATA
Source organism: Gammaproteobacteria bacterium (assembly GCA_043745725.1). Classification (GTDB taxonomy): domain Bacteria; phylum Pseudomonadota; class Gammaproteobacteria; order Pseudomonadales; family Cellvibrionaceae; genus Cellvibrio. The sequence continues at coordinate 6,953 of JAYTSJ010000086.1, forward strand.
ACTACATATACAACTACATATAGCAACTTACACATAGCAACTACACGTCGCCTCTACTTCCACTCACAATCCGTTGTGATATAGGTAATTTTTACTTGATTATTGAATTGTGAACAATTGCTCAAAATTTGAAATCAGCAATATTTTTTTGACATCGGGCGAGCAATTAACAATCTCTATCTTCGAGCGCTCGCCTCCGGCGTGATCCCGCAACAGCAGTAGCATGCCTAGTGCAGAACTGTCCAGGTAAGATGTACCCTGTAAATCAACGCAGTAGTGACTGGGAGCCTGCGTAAGTTTTTCATAGCAATTACGAAAATCTTGATGCGAGCTGAAATCAAAACGCCCTTGGATGTAAATTGTAAATTGCGTACCATCTGCAGAAACAATTGATGTGATAGCCATGTTTTACCTCTTTATCACATTATTCGAATATTCATTGTGTGGATTTTTTGTCGATTTAGACGGCAGTAAACCGGTTCCCTTAAACCATGGGCACTTCAAACTATAAGGCATCTGGTTTATGCCATATATCCTTTCAAACCTAAGGGTAGCCGATAACTAACATTTGTATAGCCCTTAATAAAAGAATGAGCTCTATTTTTACTGTAACTCTTTACGTCCGTATTGCTGACTGACCAACTC
>JAYTSJ010000087.1:0-4804 GCA_043745725.1 Gammaproteobacteria bacterium
CACTCCCAAACAATGTCATCAATCGCCATTTCGAAGTTAGCAGTTGGCTGCGGGTCAATGCTCGCAATATTGAACAAAGCAGACATTGACTGCAATGCTACCAAATTACCACGCAAAGCAGAAACAGGCACCGTTGCCTGCGCCCAAGCACCATTGCGCACCAAACCATAGGCGGTTGTATTTGCAGGGAAGTTTACATAATTTTCATTGGTGAACGTGTCTGAAACTCCAATTTTAAAACCCACATTTGCCGGAATTTTAATTCTGAATTTGAGGTTGCCATTGATAAAGTTGCTCATGTCGTGAGCTTGTCTTGACGCAATACCGCCACCAAACCATTGTGACGCAGTATATTTCCACGCAATCACATTGCTGCCTTCATAAGCTGGGGTAGTACCTGCTGCTGTGGATGTGGCATTCCAAATCCAGATATCATCACTCACGCCGGCCTCTTGCTTATTGGTAGTCGGTGTATTATCAGTAAATACACCAAAAGTACCCGTTTCCGGCTTTACTTGGCTTCCCAGTTTTACCTCACCAAGACCATTCAATTGATAAACGCGAATATAGTCGATATACATTTTTCCAGGCAAAGGTGCAGTCACTTGAGCAGGAGTTGGCGCATCAGTGAATTGACCACCTACTGCCAAGTTGAATAAAAAGTAGAAGGGTGCTTGAAATTCTGAAGCTTCAGGAGTAATAGGAATTGGGCTTGCATACATATCATGTTCAACACCAGCATCAATAACGGTGAAACGGATTTGGCTATCAGTCCAATACATGCGATAAGTGACAAAACGATTGGTTAGTGGAGTGTGTGCCACATAAGCATTAGTTGTTTGCCATGATGTGCTAGCTGCGCATGTTGGGTTTGCAGTGCTGCATGCACCAGTTGCATAAAAAATTGCATTGGAACCGGTATAGCTATTGATATCTGAACCTGCAAGCCCGGCACCAGCCATTGCTGCCGCACTGTGACCCATTTCCATGATGTCTAACTCGCCTTTTGACGGCCAGGCAGCAAGGCTAGTACCTAACATCCAACCTGCTGGCCACAAACCAACACCAACCTGAGGCGTGCTCATGCGAAACTCAATCAAGCCATATTTAACCTGCAGCTTGTTCGCAGAAGTAATTTTACCTGACGTAAATGAATGAGTGCCGTGAGCCTCTCTGCGAGCTTCTATTGCCAACGCCTTAGTCGCAGGCTCAAAGGGAACATTCACAATGCTGAGGTTAGTTGGGCTGTAATATTCCAGCTCCTGGTTACCCCAACCACATAAACCAATTTCGCAGCCGTCACCATCAACACTACTCCAAACATTTGAATCAAGAGTGTTAAAGTTTTCTTCGTACAGGAGGCTGCCGATAATAGGGTTTAATACATCTGCCATTGCTTGAGCGCTAGAAAGTATCGCAGCGCCTGCAAATATTGCCAATTTGAATTTAAAGCTCAAATTATTATTTTTTTGATTACTCATAAATAATTGCCCTTAACTTTAGCATTTTTATTAAATAGGGATAGATCAACAACCAGAAACATCGGACCCGCAATTCCATGGATACAAGGCTTGAACACCTAAACATGTAGTTTTAGTTGTAAATCTGTTTTTTAACGCCACGGCATAATCCCATTTGTGGTTATGGGTTTCGTCCCATATTAAAAATTATCCTAAAGGTGGGCCGTTTACTCTTGGCCCACCAAATCTGGGACAAAAAAATAATTCATTTTTCATACAAATATGGGCACTTATTGTTTTATCTGTCTAGATGAAAATATTTGACCAAAGGAGATGGCGCCATTTTTGTGCAAAGAATTAACCTGCGTGAAATTGAGCGCAGCCACCAAACAAGCGACTAAAAAGGAAAACAAAAAACTAAATTAAATTATTTTTTGTGATTATTTTTGAGCGCTTAATTACAAAAAAAATGTAACCGTGTAGTTGTTACACAAAATTATTTTTTGTTACCGTTCTACACGCAATTATTTTTAGTTCGGTAAAGAAAATATAATCACTCAAGAACCTGAGCAGATAACGCTAACTTTTGGCGGGAAAAATTACGGAATATTTTCCTGGATGACCTTAATATAGTAAACGCCCATTTGCTTCTCGCATTCAACGCGCAAAACATAACTCCACCAGATTCCTTACTTAGTAGAATATCTTTTTGCAAGGCCGCCTCACAGGTACAGATTAAGCAACGACACTTTTTTTAATTAGGATCATGGCTTTATACATTGCTAGATTATCTTCCGGCAAATTATTTTGACGGTGCCATCGTTAATTTATGCCCACCTGACTATTCATCACATAAAAAAAACGGCAGACCTGCTAGTGCAGATATGCCGTTTTTTACTCGCTATTTAACTGTATTAAATTGCTTTTATTTGAAACCAGTTGATATTCCACTCTTTACCAAGGGAATCAAATCTCAGCACGTGATGACCGGCAGTTAATGCAATAGTTGGACTGGTTTTAGTCGTCCAGGCTTGCCAATCACCAGTACTTGCAACCGCTTGGGTGTCAACTATCGTGCCATCCACTGATACAGTAAAACTGTCTGGGCCAGCACTTCCTTTTGCCAACCGATAATCGATGGTGAAATTACCCGCTGTCGTTACATCGATTTTAAACTCCATATAATCTGCCGGATCAAAATGACCAACATCTTGCCCACCGCCAGTATCTGTACAAGTTTCAAGTTGTAGACCTGACATAGCGGTAAAGCTTTCTGCTTCTATTTTGGCCGGTACGCTTACAAAACTAAGCGCAGTATGAACATTGTCACTTTGGAAGCTTTCATCGTTGGCAGTTGTTGCCGTGACTACGTAGTAGTAAGTGGTACCCGGAACACTGGTAGCATCGGTATAAGCACCTGTTGCCACAGCTGAAGCCAAACGTACATAAGGAGTTGCCAGTGAAGTTGTCCGGTAAACACTGTACCCCGTTACCGCTGTATCCGTACTTGCGGTCCATGTTAACGAAATATGATCAGTGCCTTCAATAAGTGCAAGCCCTGTTGGACGCGCAGGCAGATTGAAAATATCCGGCGCAGTGGTACTGGTTAACCATTGACTCAGACCAGAATTTACATCGTAGGATTGAGTTGCAAAACTACTGAATAGACTTTGAATATCAGCGAGTGAAGCGGTAGAAAAGTCTAGCTTACCGGTCATGTCAATCACGTCGACACCTCCAACCGGCAGTATGTCGATCAAATACATTTCAGACCAAGTATTTACACTGCTATTGCCTTTAAACACACCGCTAAAGGTATAAGTTTGGCCACCTTGCAGAGTAACAGCCTGATACACACCCACATTGATTTCACCTGTTACACCAGCGGGACGACCAACATGTAAGACTGGACCATCGCTACCCGCAGGAGTTTTGCCAGCAGTCGTGTAATTGAAATCCAGATCTTCGCTACCCGCAATATTCACTACAGTCCAGCCAGTGTTAGCACCGAAGTTACCGTTCGAGATGACTTCAGTACTATCAGCATTATTGATAATACTGATTTTGTCATAGGTAACATCAGGATCGGATTTGTCGTTCGCACCCGTTTTAATCACAAAATAGTAAGTTTTTGGACCAGTGCCGCCCACAGTGATGCTGGCGGCTTTTTTCGCACAAGCATCGGCAAAGCTTGAATCCCAATTATTACAATCCCAAGTGCTGGCTTTTGCCACCAAGCCAACGCCACTCGTGTTGTTGGGGTTAACTGCATTAGTAACCATACCCCAAGTACCCATGCCTTGGCCGCCTGCTGCACTGACTAACTTGTAGGCCCAACTCGTAGCCGCCCAACCGTAAGACGCATAAGTATCGTAGGTTGCACGGGCAATTTTACCACCCAGCTGTAAGCCAGCTGACTGCCAGGGTTGGAACTCGCCCACTAACAGCGGAATATTGAGACCCGTAATACGCGTGTTCCAATCACAAACACCACTAGTACCCGCTGCGCCACAACGCAACCAATCGCGGTGAATCATGTAAGCGCTATCACCTGGACGATCGCCAAATAAACCGGGGTATGGATGGATTTCAAACACAACGTTGGTTTGGTTTTTAGTAGCAGGATTGCCATAAGCGTCAATGCTGCCATAATGGCTAGGTAATAACACAATGTGGTTGCTGTCGATCAGGCGAATAGTGTCATATAGCTCGTTTACGCGAGTTACCATGTTTTCTGCTGTTGAACCCCATGGCTCATTAAGCGGATCGTAAGCCGCTACTGTAGGTTCATCTTTATATTTAGTTGCGACTTGTTGCCAAAACCATTTAGCACGGTCCTGATTTTCAGCGCTGGTCCAATATGCATTTTTACCGGCACAACCGGTGTGATCATTAGGCGTTTGACCGCCAGGAGCACCGTGCAAATCCAGAATTACGTAGATGCCCCGCGCTTTAGCTTGGGCAATCGCCCAATCAAGGTAAGTCCAAGCATCAGCACGTAGATGTTTGAAATTCTTTTCATCTTCGATAACGTTCCAATGTATAGGTATACGAACTATATTGAATCCGAAAGTCTGAATCTGATCCCAATCGCGCTCAGTAAACCAGCTGTCACGAAAGAGCTTGATGGTCGCTTCTTTATCGGCGTAACTAAAGCGGCTAGTTAAGGTTTGTTCCAAGGTGCATTGGTCAGTAACACCATTGCCGCCCTGACCCATCATCCAAAATTCTTGTACTAACCAATTACCGATATTGGTACCCTTAAGATTAATGTGGGTGCCATTTGCCTTTGCCCAGAACTTACCATCGGTATGTAACATAGTCTGACCGGAGGCATCACTGCT
>JAYTSJ010000088.1:0-8787 GCA_043745725.1 Gammaproteobacteria bacterium
ATGAAAAATTCGCTTACAAAATTGATGGAGTGCTAGTATCTGACTTTGTTTATCCTGCGTGGTTTGAATCCTTTCGCAAAACCGGTCAATTCGATTTTATGAAAAAAATATCCAAACCATTACAACTTTTATCAGGTGGATACATTGGTATGTACAATATAAAAAATGGTGGAGGTTGGACGCAAAAAACGCCAGAAAAAGTCAACATGCGATCTCGCGCAGCAGTGGGTAGCCGTCGCGAACGCCGTACTGTTCCCTTACATCAACGCATATTAAGTACGGCCAACAAACAAAAATAGTATTAATTTATTTTTCCTAACGTCGGTTGCCCACGGCCGCCGACTTTTTGCAAAATTTAAAATCTTGTACTAACTCCCACCACAAAACTATTTGCATTACTCAGTTGTATACCATTTACATTCTGATACAAGCGATGATGCACAAACGAATAAACTTGCGTTGCTTTACTTAACGCAATACTTATTCCCGGGCTAAACGCTAAAGTCTTTGAACCACTTTCTTCAGGCTCTGCTTGTGCACCGCTATCCCGATTTTTAATGATGTAATTTAATTGCGCCATTAAGCATATTGTTTCATTCGCGCGATAACGGTAGCCAAGATCCCACGCTAATTGTTGCCCCGCTTGAAACTCATCGCGTTTATTCATTGGTTTTATAATAAGTACTTGGGTAAACCACTGACCATTTACTTCGGGTAACAGCTTGCGGTAATAAGCCCCCAGTATCGCATCCGTAGTGCCACTGCCGGGCTGCATACTGCGCTCGGCAAGTTCGCCGTCATCATTCGCGATATCGTAAGCACCCGTGGGTAATTTAACGCCTATATTGATTCCGTAAGCATCATATAAACTCGTGCCGGACGATAATTGCATGCGGCCAACTACACGTACATCACCCAGCTTGGTAAAATCCCACTGCTCACGTTCAACGTCGGTTACATCATCAGGGTTTACATGTAGATGGGCATGCTTGCGCGACGTCAAGGGCGCATTCACAGTTAAGCCATAAGTATCGTCAAACGCATAATCGAAGGTTGCTAGCAGGTTATGATTTTGCGTACTTATTTCATGGTGATCCATTTTCGCAATGTCATCGGCATTTGCTTTACCAGTACCACTACGTACCTCATCCTGGTTCACTGACTCATAGCGCAAATCCAGGCGTGCCCCGGGCTCTGCCCACACACCTTGCGCACTCCAGTTAGTATTCAGCATACAAAAAGCCGAACCACAACTTGCCTGTAACTCTGCACTCACCAAAACTGAAAAAACAAGCAAGGAATAACCCATTGTTTTACGCATTACCATCAGCCTTCTAAAAAGTATGGCGCCGATTATAGAGGTAGAAATTCGCCAACACACTGTGACAAATTGTCGCACCCTCTTATTGCCACCATATGTAACGACACAAACTTAGGTTTTTTATAATTTACACGCCAATATACAGAGCAATAATTGAAAAGAGTTGACAGCGTTGCTTGTTCATAAAACAATCTAATGGCTGGACACGATAACTAACTAATGAAGGATTAAATTATGGCTAATTTCAATGATGCGATCGTAAAAACTTTGGCAAAAGAAGGTGGCGCAAAGTTTACCGATGTTGCTGGCGACAAAGGCGGGGCTACTAAATACGGCATATCTCAAACTGCTTATCCTAATGTAGATATTCGCAACCTTACCGAACAACAAGCGCGCGATATTTATAAACGCGATTATTGGGATAGGGTGTGCGGCGATGATATTAAATCGCAAATAATCGCTGAAGATATTTTTGATACTGCAGTGAATATGGGCACACGGACTGCCAGTCGCTTAGTGCAAGTAGTACTCAACATTACACCTCCCGACGGAATTATTGGCAGCGCATCACTCGCGGCAATTAATAAACAGGATGAAGCTGTTTTTCTCGCTCACTTTACCTTGGCAAAAATTGCACGCTACACCAATATTTGCATGCAAGATAAAACCCAAAGCAAATTTTTGTTAGGCTGGGTTAATCGTGCCCTTGGAGGTGCCGTATGAATTTTTTAACAACACTATTTAGCGGCGGCGATACAGTAAAAGCCATTGGTGACACACTCAACAATTTGTTCACCTCTGATGAAGAGCGCATGGAAAAGAAAAATGAAATATTAAAAACGAACCGCGAATATGATTTGCAAGAAAATAAATTAATTTCCGAACAAAATATCGCGCAAACAGTGGTCAATAAAGCAGAAGCCGAGAGCAGTAGTTTATTTGTGGCCGGCTGGCGCCCCGCTATTGGTTGGGTAGGTGCAATATCACTTTTTTATCAATTTATTGCATACCCAATGTTGTTGTGGTTACCGGTTACTCCACCGCCCCAAATAGATACGTCGCAACTCTACCCTATTATTATGGGAATGCTCGGCCTTGCAGGCTTGCGCTCTTACGATAAAGCTCAGGGTACCGAGACTAAATCGATAAAGCTAAGCGTACCGGATTAAATCGACACGGTAATTTAAAAAATAAACTCACAAGGATGTGAAGGACACACGCCTTATACCCTTTAAGGTTAAGGCTCAACTATCAATATGCCGCAATTACAGAGCCACCTCCTTGTAACAAGTTGTATCAAAATCTCCTTAATAAAAAATATCATGTTAGGCTACTCACTGAGAGATTGGGTTTACTCTGTAGAACATCCCGAAATCGAAACAGTGATTTAACGCAGTCAATAATTCATAGCATTAGTGCATTCCAGCGGATAATATGACGCCTCTGTAAAGCCCAGCGCCATCAATTACCCAAACACACATGATCCAGGAGCGAACATATGTCATTTAAAAATATTTTTTTATCGACAATACTACTTGCAATATCTTTTAGCAGTTATGCCGAAGAAACAGCAACCGAGAATACTGGTTTTTTTATTGGCGGCTTTGCTGGCCAAACAAAATCTACATTAGAAGGTTATAAAGAAACAGTTAACAGCTATGGCGTATACGGTGGGTACAACTTTACCCCGATGTTTGGCCTGGAGGGTTCTTTTTTTACAACCAGTAGCTACTCAAAATACGACTCGAACTTGCGCGCTGCGGGTTCTGGCGGTCTTACTTTTACACCTAAAATTACTTTTGCAATTAATGATGCTGTTTCTCTCTATCTTAAAGCAGGTGTGGCGGCACTAGTCTATGTAGAAGAATACAAATACGCTAACTATAGCAACTATTATGATAGAAATGCCGCATGGGAGGGAATTGGCAGCACCTTTGGCGTAGGCGCAGAATTTCGAATTGTAAACGGCCTGAAGCTGCGCATTAGCTATGATCAATATCGTGCCGTTGTAGCAGATGACAATGACTACTACAGTGATCTGCACATGAAATTATCGCAAGGATCTGTAGGACTTCATTACCAATTTTAATGAATAAATTTTCAGTATTCCTGCAGCGTGTGGGGATACTGAAACTCCGCTTATACAAGCCGCAACAATAAATAAGACATCACACAGAGTACAACAAATAATCCAGCGGACAAGTACTGCCAAAACCGCAGCGGATTTTTCCCCATCGACATAATACGGTACTGTTGTTTGTATTTAGGATTGGGCTGTTGTAGTTCGTGCAAGAATTCAGACACATCACCAAAGCGACGCTCAGGATCATAACGCAAACTTTTTTTAATCGCACCATCAATCCAAAAAGGCACCAAAGGATTAATCTCGTAAACTGGCACATATTCAGTATTTAAATAAGCACGCGGGCTACGACATTGCCCAAGCTTGCCTTTAAACGGCTGTTTACCAGTGAGCATTTCAAACACAACAATCGCCAGCGAAAAAATATCTGATTGTTCAGAACATAGACCGCCGAGCACATGTTCCGGTGCAGAATATTCAGCAGTACCTAAAATATTATCGCGCTGAATAGGTGAAGCAATTTCTGCTACGCCTTTAACAAGGCACGAGCCGAAATCTATCAACACAATTTCACCGTTGCGATCCAGCATAATATTTGCCGGGCGAATATCCTGGTGTAACGTCTCCCTGCGATGGAAAGCGCGCAAACCTTTTACCATTTGCTCCACCATATAAATAACTGTTTGTACTGGTGGGTTAGGGTTTTGCTTGATCCATTGCGTCAGCGTAATGCCCTCAACATAAGCCATTAAATAATATAAACAGGTTTTGGGTTTGTTAGGTGCAATAATTTTCACGACATGATGATTATGAATGCGGCTGCCAATCCAACTTTCCATAACAAAACGTTCAATATAAGCAGGATCATCATCATGATTAACCGAAGGCGTTTTCATACAATAGCGCTCGCCGGTTTCTACATCCGTTACGAGATAGACCTGACTGCGGCTGTTTGCATGCAATTCTTTTTCAATGCGGTAGCCGTCAATAATTTTTCCTGCATCCAAAGGCGGCGGGAAAGGTAATGCCGTTAATTTTTGTGTGGTTTCTTCAATATTTTGTTCAGGCAATCCGTTAACGCGAATAATTTGGCAGCTAAGATTATCATCACTGTGATTTTGTAATGCCAGGTTCGCTAATTGCGAACAGCTTGCGTCATAACTTTCGCACACAGAGGAAAGAGTATGAATAATATCGTTTGGATTAATAAATTCGTACAAGCCATCAGTCGCGAGTAAAAAGACGTCGCCCACCTCAAGTTCAAGCGTGCGACAATCTACATCGAGCGAAACATCCAGACCCATTGCCCGAACCAGATAAGATTCTTTTTCACTGATAATCGTACGATGATCGCGCGTTAATTGTTCCAGAACTCCAGCGCGCAAACGGTAAATACGTGAATCGCCCACATGAAAAATATGTGCGTTGTGGGATTTAAAAATAACGCAGCTAAAAGTACTGACATAACCTTTTTGCGCTTCTTGAAAACTACGACCACGCGAGTAGAGCCAACGATTAAGTGCAATTAATACTTGAGAGGTAGATTTTTTAACTGACCAGGTATCCGGTGTTGAAAAATAATCCACCAGAAAATTGCGTACGCAGGTTTCACTGGCTTCCTTGCCTGCCTCAGCAGCACTAACGCCATCGGCAATGATCGCGGCAGCACCCTTAGTGCTCAACAACATACCTTCAGGAATGCGAATCCCTATAGCATCTTCATTGTCAGCCTTCACCCCCGCGCTGGTGTATTGCCCCACTGAAAAAGTTAAATTGCCTTGTAGATGCCACGGATTCATTGCCAACTCACCATTTTAATTTTTATGAAGAGGTTTTTGATTTGCCTTCGGCTCTTCAGTGCAACTCAATCATTTGCACTGTGCCGTCAGGTAATACCTCAAACATTTTATTTTGCGGCTCATCCAATAGCAGCGCAGCTATAGCAGCAATAGAAATACTTGCGGCAATAGTAATAAAAAATACCGGTGTGCTCACAAAAGAAAATACCGTAAGAAAAATAACGGCGCCAATATTGCCGTAGGCTCCCACAATTCCCGCAATTTGCCCGGTTAGGCTGCGACGAATAAGCGGCACCATCGCAAATACACAACCTGCTACGGAGCCCAGAAAAAATGAACTACATACCATTGCAGCTACAGCCCATTGGATAGGCCAGCCAGCATTAATTTGCGACAGCACCAGGAAACCTAGAGATGCACAAAATAACAAAATAATGAGTGATTTTTTGCGGCCAAATTTATCGCTAATCCAACCGCCAGAAGGGCAAGATACAATATCGGTCGCCGCAAAACATGCGCCTAGAATACCAGCCAAAGCCACAGGAACTAGAAATGTGTTTTTGAAAAATAGCGGCAACATGGAAACTACCGCCAATTCAGAGCCGAAAGTAACGGCGTAAGCCAAACTTAAAATAGTGACTTGTTTAAATTTGTATTGATGCATTTTTTCCACAGACTTGTGGAAGAGTTCGGAATTAACGTTGTAGATCTTTTTACTCTGAAATATAAATATCGCTACCAACAAGAGATTAATGCTGATTAAAGCAGTTTGATTTATTAAACCTAATAGCGTCAATTTCCAGGTTAATAAAGAAAGCGCGCCATACATAGGGATATTAATTAACAAATATTGTACAAAATCGCTTTTAGTAGTGACTGCCAAACCACCGGATTTATTAGGTTTAAAATAAGTAGAGCCCGCTGGGGTGTCGCGCACCGAAAAATAATAAATGCCAGCATAAGCAATTGCGATAATACCCGTACACCCACTCGCATAACGCCAACCCTCATCGCCACCAAAAATTAGCGCGAGTGTAGGCAAGCTAACAGCTGCTGCCGCAGAACCTATATTGCCTAGCCCCTTATAAATACCCTCAGCCAAACCCAATTGCCGGGCCGGAAACCATTCACTGATCATGCGAATACCAATCACAAAACCAGCACCGGCAAAGCCTAATAAAAAACGTGCAAGCGCCAGCATTTCAAAATTAGTTGCCAAGGAAAAAAAGAAGCACAGCCCACCCGTAATAATTAGTAACAGCGAATAAATATTACGCGGACCAAATACATCAACCAACATACCAATAACAATACGCGCAGGAATAGTTAACGCAACATTTAAAATCAGCAAGGTTTTTATTTGTTGATCCGTCAAGCCCATTGAGCTTTGTATAGCAAGCAATAACGGTGCGTGGTTAAACCAAACGACGAAAGTTATAAAGAAAGCCATCCAGGTTAAATGCAAAACTCTAATCTTGCCGACAAATGAAAAAAAATCTAACTGTGCACCCGTTTTACTCATTACCCACTCCAAAAAGGTATTTATTAAGGCATGAACAGCAATAATTAAGCCATAAGGTAAAAATGTTGTTATTTCTTATAAATTAAAGTGCACCAGATTAAAACTCATGCAAATTACATAAAAATATGCACTTATTTCGCACATAACGCACCGCCATTAACGCAAAAATGGGCCAACTTAAATCATTTGCGCTGCGCACTTATGGGCCACACTAAGATCCACTCAAGAAAATAACTCACTAGTTTTACCGCGTCTCTCGCCGTCATGAATCAAGTGCGCGCCAAAATCAATCGGAACCCCTTCAATTTATCTGCTGATATTGAACATTTCATATCGACAATAGCCTTTTAGCGAAATCACAATGAAACGCCCCACAAACAATCAGATTCAAAATACCAAGCCTTTAATTGGAGCAGCACTAGTACTTAATTGCGCACCTTTAAGCACCATAGCGATAAAAATTAACCATTATTGCGCACCACGAAAGAATTGGCACAGGCGTTGCTAAATTGACTTTGTACGAATTACTTTATTATCTTTTCACCAGCTTGGATGACACTTCCATGAGCCCATCAAAATTAAACTTGTTAGATTTTAAAAACAAATCAGTGACCACTTTGCATCTCACCTGGTTTGCTTTTTTTATGACCTTTGTAATGTGGTTTAACCTGGCACCACTAAAACCATTAATTATGGGCGCGTTCAAAATGACCGAGCCGCAATGGAAAGCGCTACTCATTATGAATATCGCATTAACAATTCCCGCGCGAATTGTGGTTGGCAGTTTGGTGGATAAGTTTGGCCCACGGGTTATCTATAGCGGCTTATTAGTTGCCTCAGGTGCGATGTTAATTGCATTTGCTTCAGCACAAACGTTCGAACAACTCGCATTATTTCGCTTTCTCCTCGGCTTTGTTGGGGCAGGCTTTGTAATAGGTATTCGTTTAGTTGGCGAATGGTTTCCTGCACGTCAAGTTGGTTTGGCAGAAGGCATTTACGGTGGCTGGGGTAATTTTGGCGCAGCAGCAGCAGCGTTTATATTACCGCTATTGGCGCTGCATGTTTTTGGTGGAGAAAATGGTTGGCGTTATGCGATTGGCTTCACCGGTTTATTTGCAATGGTTTACGGTTTTGTGTTTTACATTTTTACTCGCAACACGCCAAAAGGCTCAACCTACTTCAAACCAAAAAAATCCGGCGGCCTGGAAGTCAGCAGCAGAAAAGATTTTTTGTTTTACGTGCTAATCAATGTGCCCATGTATTTGATATTGGCCGTACTTGCGTGGAAACTATCACCCAGTAATTTAAAATTATTAAGTTCAAGTACCACTTACATGTTGTATGGTGTTTTGTTTGTGCTTTTCGCATTTCAATTCAGCCAAATTTATCGCGTCAATAAAGACATGTTAAAAAACGGCTCACCTGATCACGATAAATATCAATTCAAACAAGTTGCTATTTTAAACTGGGCCTACTTTGTTACCTTCGGTTCAGAGCTAGCAGTGGTTTCTGTTTTACCCGCATTTTTTATGGAAACCTTTTCCGGCCTGAGCATGGCACAAGCCAGTATGTTAGGCGGTTCATTTGCCTTTATGAATTTAGTAGCGCGCCCAGGTGGCGGTTGGTTCAGCGATAAATTTGGCCGCCGCTTTACCATGACATTCATTATGATTGGCGTCGCCATTGGTTATATGTTGTTGTCACAAATTAACGCCAGCTGGCCATTATATTTAGCATTCGCTTCTGTTGTGCTTTGTTCTCTGTTTGTTCAAGCAGGCTGCGGTGCGGTGTTTGCAATTGTGCCGCTCATTAAACGCCGGATGACGGGCCAAATTGCTGGCTTAACTGGTGCTTATGGCAATGTTGGCGGAGTCACTTTCTTAACTATTTATAGCTTTGTGGATGTGCATACTTTCTTTATGGTAATCGCAGCAACAGCAGCTGCTGGGTTGGTATTTGTGCAATTCTTGAAAGAACCAAAAGGCCACATGACTGAAGTGAATGAAGACGGAACTGTGCAGCGCATTGAGTTAAGTTGAGTCGTCCCTGAGCTAAAATTACC
>JAYTSJ010000089.1:0-16020 GCA_043745725.1 Gammaproteobacteria bacterium
TCAGGATCAAGTGCCACTATCTGTTGAATACAAGCAATGCCATCCATTTCTGGCATGGTTAAATCCATAGTGACAACTTGTGGCCGCACCGCAACAAAACGTTCCAGAGCTTCAGCGCCATTAGCTGCCATTGCAATTACGTGAAACTTCTCGGAATTATTACAGCGTTCAATTTTTCGTCGAATAATATTCGAATCATCCACAATCATGAGCGTTAACATAGCGCTTTCCTTCTGACGACAAGTTTAAGCTGCAACTTGTTCGCTAGTAATAATGGGAAGAGTAATGACAAAACGACAGTGCCGGCCACGACGGCTGGACACAGAAATTTTACCGCGATGCTCAAGTATATGATTCATGACTGCATCCATACCAACTCCACGGCCTGCGTCTTTAGTAACTTCTTTTGCAGTAGAAAAACCTTCGTGAAAAATTAACGCCAATAAATTTTTATTACTCCAGCCATCAATTTCATCCTCATGCCAACGCCCCGATAAAATTGCTTTTTCACGAATAGCGCTATAATCCAAACCGGCACCATCATCCATCACCATAATTTCCATCTCTGCATCGGTAACTTTTGCTATGCGCAAATCAATGCGACCGACCATTGGTTTTTCGCTGAGTTCGCGATCACTTGGCGCTTCAATGCCATGAGTCACCGCATTGCGTAACAATTGAATACAAATTTCTTTTACCTTTTGGCTATATTCCGGAAGCAATTCGATTTCATTCAAGCCACTGGTGACTAACTTCACCAATTTGCCATTTCGTAGCGCAATGCTCTGCACAAAATCCGGCAAATGCGACCAGCCATCTTGCTGACGATGACCAACAATACTGCGTTCGCCTTTGGACGATAATGGCTGCGTTACCGCGGCAGCGCTATGCCCAAAGAGCGCCAACTTTTGTGTTAACTGCTCTACCTGCTGGGTATAACTTATCAATGCATCTAATTGCACGGTTAAACCCAAATAATCGTTTCCGCCTAAATCACTTTTACTGCGCAACTCCGTCAAAGTATCTTCGATACTGTGTGCCTGAGTTTCAAAATATTCCAATTTAAGCGATGCCGCCTCACCTTTAAAATTATGTATTTCTCTAAATATTTCAGTTGCCTTTTGTTGAACTAACTGATTATTTTTTGCAGGCTTGCGCAATATATTATTGATGCGATTATAACAAGCATAACTATTGCTAATGAATTCTTGTAACAATGAAGGATGGGTATGCAGCAAGCTGGTGAGCATTTCAATTTGGGATTCATTATGTTTTCTACTTTCAGCCAGTGCTTTTTCCAAACGTATTTTTTCGGTAACATCAGCCACGGTTACCAATACGTGTGAAATCTTTCGTTCGGAAGGCATTAGCGTATTTTGATAGGCGCGAGCAAAACTAAATTGCAAATACTTGGTAAGAAAACCACCATTAGCTTGGGCTATATTAACCTCAATTAAGTTAAGTGGATTCAAGCTGCCAATTAATTTTTCTTTTACTTTTTTATCAAATAACAGCTCAATAAAACCACGCGCGGTTTCCGTATCCTTCTCTGAAATAATATTCTCCAGTAACAGCTGGAATGATTGACCAGCAATATTACTTGTACCCAACACCTCCACCAATTTCGTCGAATACTGTTCACCGATACGCATATTTTTATCAACCAGAAACAAACCTTCATTAACTGTTTGTAAAATTTCTGTTGTTTCTTTGCGTGCTTTTTCCAGAATAAAATCGCTATCGCGCAATTGACGCAAAAAATGCAACATAATAAACAAGAAGTTAATGATGGCCAGCGTAATGCCCACAGTTTGAATAATACGCAAACGTGCGGCCTTAGATGCAGCAACTTGCTCGAGATTGAGCGTTAATTCATTCATCAAACCCAGCAATTCCAGATTATGTGTTTTCGCCTGGATTAAGGCTTCACTTAAACTCACAGCTACATCATTGCTTTGCGCGATATCATTTAATAAAGTATCCACCTTTAGTTTGTAAGGCAACCAAATTTCCGCGGCCTCCGTAAGGAATTGTTGGCCATCCATCGATTTTACTTTTGGCAAATTTACTCTATTTTTCCCCGCGCTGTGGGTGCTACCACCCTGGGAAAATGCCGTTAATGTTTCATCAAATAAACTCTCAGCATTTTTTAATTCTTTGACCGATGCAACATATTCAGGCGAACGAGGTAATTCACTGTCGAGCGCATAAAGTGTTTTCGCCATTCGCTGCGACAACATCCGCTGCCGCCCCGCCAAATTTACACCTACAGCATCGTCAGCTATTTCAAAGGAAACATAAAAATTTAGGATCATCACCGAAGCATCGAGCAAAATAAATAATGCCACGGAAATTAAAATACCGCGATACTTTCCATAATTAATACCAAAAGAGCTGGCACGATTAGCACTAGAGAAATTACTAGAGGTAGCAGCATTATTAATATTTAATCGATCAATAACATCGGGGCTGCCAAGAGACAAGGTTTTCATAAGTCACCTATGTTGTGCGGGCATGCTGCACCTGTGAATTTTAAAACGAACAAAACCTGCAGGAACAAAAAATCAGCGCAGAATTGCAAAGTAGTAACAGGGCTTAGCGAAAGTCATGCCAAACATTTAAAAATACGTAGGCAAATAGCTGGAGTGACTGAAAATAAGGCGAAAGTTGTGCGCGCCTGTAATTGGCGCGCCAACAATAGAATACTGACTGAATATTTAATATGATGATTTGGTGCAGAATAAATTTCACATGCGCTATTTTGGCTCCCCAGCTCCCTAGATCACTAACTCCCTACTCTTCTTGCTGCTGCATCGCCCACATTTGCGCGTAGCGACCTTGCAATACCAATAATTCACTATGACTCCCTTGCTCAACCACGCTGCCATTTTCCAGCACAACAATCTTGTCGGCATCAACAATGGTTGATAAACGATGCGCAATCACTAACGTAGTTCTACCCGTAGCAACTTCACGCATAGCATCCAAAATGGCAGCTTCTGAATTTGAATCCAGTGCTGAGGTTGCCTCATCAAAAATTAAAATTGGCGCATTTTTTAGCAACACACGCGCAATCGCAATGCGTTGTTTTTCACCACCGGATACCTTTAAGCCGCGCTCACCGACTAATGTTTTATCACCATCCGGCAAGCTTGCAATAAATTGCTCAAGGTGCGCCATTTTAATCGCGCGATCTATTTCCGCAGCAGTTGCCTGGGGATTTCCATAAGCAATATTGTCGAGAATACTGGTATTAAATAGCACCGTATCTTGCGGCACTACCGCAATCGTACGGCGCAAACTTTCCTGCGTCACTGACAAAATAGATTGGCCGTCAATAGTAATACTGCCGCTGTTGATATCGTAAAAACGATACATCAAACGTGCAATAGTACTTTTACCGGCGCCCGACGCACCTACAATTGCCACCTTGCTACCCGCCGCAATTTTTAACTCCAGGTTTTTTAAAATAGGCCGCTCGGAATTGTAAGCAAAATTAACTTGATGCCACTGGATTTCGCCGCGAGTTACTTGCAGCACTGGCGCATTAACAGCATCGATAATCTTTGCCTCGCGCTGCAATAACGCTAACATGTTTTCAATGTCGGTCAGTGCGCGACGAATTTCACGATAGACGAAACCTAAAAAATTGAGCGGGATAAACAATTGAATCATGTAGGCATTAATCATGACCAAACTACCCAAGGTCATATTTTTTGCAATCACACTATTCGCGGCCATGAACATCATTGCTGTCATCGCCAATGCAATAATAAATGCCTGCCCGGAGTTAAGTGTTAATAGCGATATACGATTTTTTAATTTTGCCGTCTCCCAATTTGCTAAAAAATGATCGTAAGTATCAGCCTCATATTGTTCATTGTTAAAATATTTTACGGTTTCATAATTGAGCAAGCTATCGATAGCACGGGTATTAGTAGAAGAATCCGCTTGATTAGCTTCTCGCACAAAACGATTTCGCCACTCTGTGGTGATTATCGTAAAGACGATATAAATTGCCACCGAGACCAAAGTAATCACCGCATACCAAATAGAAAAAGCAAAGGCGAATATTCCTGCCACCATTAAAATTTCAAATAGCGTAGGCACAATATTAAACATTAAAAAGCGCATCAGAAAACTAATGCCGGTGGTGCCACGCTCAATATCGCGGCTGATGCCACCAGTAGCACGATCAAGATGAAAAGCTAATTCCAATGAGTGCAAATGTTTAAATACCCGCAACCCCACTTTACGCATTACATGCTCAGTAACACGGCTAAACAAAGCATCGCGAATCTCACCCAAAAAAACGCTACCGAAACGCAACAGGCCATAAAAAACTAAAAACAAAACAGGTAAATATAATTCAGGGTGCAAACTGCGATCCACCGAATCCACAATATGTTTAAGCGCCCAGGGCATTAATAAACTTGCTGCCTTAGTGCCAATAAGTGCCAACACGGCAAAAATCACATGGGCTTTAAAATCCCACAGATAAGGCCACAAATAGACGAAGGTTTGTTTGATATTTACACTGGCATCTGCGCCATTTTTTTGTACGATAGATTCCGGGTGTTTCATTGTCCGCATAATAATGCCTTGAGAGTGAGTCGAGCTATAACAAGAGAAGGATAGAAATGAATCTGGCTGCGTGCAGACTACTAACTATTGCAAAAAAAACCAATGAAAAAGCTATCTCACTATTAGCTTTTTTGACATCTTGGCGTTATTCTGTTCGAGCTACACACTTACACAGATCCTCTCCTTCAATATTATTCTTACAACCAAAGGGACCTTATAGTGACTATAAAATTTTCCTCACTAAGACTACTTGTTACTCCTGCTGCCATTATAGCTATATTACTTACAACTATGACCGCGTCTACCAATGCTGTCGCCGTTGCTAATGCTGAGGAGAAACCCAAACAATTACCCGCTGAAGCATTTTATCAACTGCCATTAGTTACCAATATTCGTTTATCTCCCGATGGCACACATATCATCGGACTTAAAAATTTTGGTGCAGAAACAGCCGTAATGACCATGAACATGGCAACAGGCGAAGTGTTTTACCCAGCAAAAACCGACAATAAAAAATTTAAAATCAGGTGGATTGATTGGGCAAACAACGACCGCATTCTATTGAGCATTTTGTTTGCCGAGGGTGAGTTTGGTATTTCGCTAAAATTTACTTATACGCGACTCTTAGCGATGGACGCAAAAAAAACTTCGCCAATGTTGAACCTAGTCAAATCCAAAGGCCAGGAATCTTTTACAGAATCAACATCCGCAACTTATGCCAGCCAATATCAAGACAATGTCATTGGCAAGGTACCTAATGAACCCAACAATATTTTAATCAGCGTGGATAACAATGTTCCACAACATCAAACCGTTTACAAAGTGGATGTTACTAACGCCCATACGAGCATGGTAAAAAAAGAAGATATCGCACAATCATGGATTGCTGATCGTCAAGGAGTAGTACGCATTGGAGAAATGTATGACGATAAAGAAAAAAAGGTAAATTATAAAGTTCTGGATCCCACCACCAGTAAATGGGTGAAAGTTTGGTCATACGTTGTCTTTGAAAACCCGGCAATTACACCATTAGGATTTGGTAAAGATGCTACTGAACTTTATTTATTAGCTGATCATGAAGGAACCCAAGCACTCTATAAAGCAGACCTTTCAAAAGAAGGCTACCCTTGGCAGCTAATTCTCAGCAGCCCTGATCGCGACATAGAGGGTAGATTAATTTATTCTGACAAATTAAATGATGTCGTCGGTATTTATTACAACGACGGAGAAGAAAAAAGTATTTTCTTTAATGAAGAATTTAAAAAATTTCAAGCCGGTATCGATAAAGCACTACCAGCAACGAGAAATTATATTTCTGACATGAGTAGTGATGGCCGAAAATATATTTTACATACCACTAATGACACTACCCCTGGAATTATTTATTTTGGCAATCGCGACACAAAAGTATTAACGCCGATTGTGACTTTATTTCCACAATTAACAGAAGATGTGCTGATTAAAAAGGAATTTTTGACTTACAAGGCCCGCGACCAATTAGAATTGGGTGGCTTTTTAACCAAACCTAAAACCTTTAAGGATAAACCTGTTGCAACTATTATTTTTCCTCATGGCGGCCCTATGGCTGAAGATGGCTCTGGGTTTGATGAATTCGCTGCTTTTTTTGCTAACCGTGGTTATGCGGTATTTCAACCAAACTTTCGCGGCTCGTCCGGGCGCGGCTTTGAGTTTGAAATGAAAGCTGTCGGCGCTTTCGGCCTAGCTATGCAGGATGATCTTGAAGACGCCGTTAAATTTCTAGTCGATAAAAAAATAACTGACCCAAAACGTGTTTGTATTGTGGGCGGTAGCTATGGCGGTTATGCAGCGCTGATGGGCGCCACCAAAACACCTGACTTATTTCAATGCGCTATCAGCTTGGCAGGAATATCGGATATGAAAAAACTGCGTGAAAATGCACATTACTTTGCAAACAAAAATATCATAAAAGAACAACTCGGCAACGACACAGATCAGCTCAAAAGAACTTCTCCAGTGCGCATGGTAGATAAAATTAAAATCCCTATTTTATTAATACACGGCAGCGATGATGCAATTGTACCCGTAGAGCAAAGCCGGATGATGGCTGACGAACTTAAAGACCAGAAAAAAATCTACGAATATATTGAACTTAAAAATGGCAGCCATCACTTTGATTACTTACCACATCGCAAGCAAACGTTTGAAGCGATGGAAGAATTTTTGAAAAAATATTTACCGGTGGAATAAAAAAATGCGCATCACCTTAAAATAAAGTGATGCGCATTTTAATTTTCCGGATCGCGTAAATGCAACGGCAGTGAACGAAATCGACTGTACTCCCATTGATATTGCGTCGGCGCTAAGCGCACGCAGGCTTCAACGCAAAGATTTAATCCTTGTAATGATTCGTTTAAATTCTCGCTATAAATTTCTGTTGCGGCAGGTAAGATTATAATTTTGAAACCGCCCTTTACCCGCTTCGCAAAAACGGATATTACGCGGCAATGAGTTCGCTCTATCAGTGAATGCACCAAACTCATAGTCATTGCAGGGTGACCAAAAAAATTTATTGGTTCCGCACCCGAGCCCTTATCTGGAACCTGATCAGGCAAAATTCCAATCGTAGTTCCCTGCTGCAACGCTTTTAATAGCATGCACACGCCTTTGCGATTCGTAGGCGCCAAACTGATATTTAATTTACTACGCCCAACAAAAATTAATTGATTTAATGCAGGAAGTTTTAGCGGTTGGTACATAACGGTAAGCGGAGCAATGTTAGCAATGTAAGGGCCTACGACTTCCCAATTACCAATATGCGGCGCCAATACTATTAAACCTTTCCCTTTAGCTAACTCAGCGCGCAGAATATCCTCGCCCTTAACAGCGACAATTTTGCTATGCAGCCACGCCGATGAGCGACTCCAAATAGCACCGGCTTCTACAATTGTCTTCATCGTCTCGATTAAGCTTTCGCGCACGAAGCATCGCGTTTGCAGCTCGTTAAGCTCAGGAAAACACTTCTTCACATTCAACAAAGTAATACGGTGGCTACGCCCTTTTGTTAGCCAAACACAGTAGCCCAGAAACGCACCAAAAATACGCGCCGCACGCAGAGGCAAACAGGCAAGGCATTTGAAAATAAAGGGAACCACAGTATTTTTCATAGGCAACTAACTCTGACCAAACTGACCTTACACAGGCCTCATTATTTTTAAAGTGCCGGCAGCTTACCCCAAATGAGCATTGAACAGAATCACAGACATACCAATGCTTCTGGTACCAATGCCTCGCCAGTCTGGCTATAATCGCCCACTCTAAATAAACGTCCCCTTTTTTATCGCAAGCGGAGCACTGTTGTCGTGTCTAAACCTGATGTAAGTACATTCCAGGGCCTGATTTTGGCCTTACAAGAATACTGGGCGCGCCAAGGCTGCGTGATATTGCAACCACTGGATCTGGAAGTGGGCGCAGGTACCTTTCACCCCGCCACTTTTTTACGCGCTATCGGCCCGGAAACCTGGAACGCCGCTTATGTGCAGCCTTGCCGTCGCCCGAAAGATGGCCGTTACGGCGAGAACCCAAACCGTTTGCAGCATTACTATCAATTTCAAGTTGCGCTAAAACCATCACCAGACAACATCCAGGATTTGTACCTGGATTCGTTGCGCGAGATGGGTATAGATACCCTCGTACACGATATTCGTTTTGTGGAAGACAACTGGGAATCACCCACACTGGGCGCATGGGGTTTGGGTTGGGAAGTTTGGCTGAATGGTATGGAGGTAACGCAATTCACTTACTTCCAACAAGTAGGCGGCGTTGAATGCTTCCCGGTGACTGGCGAAATCACTTACGGAATTGAACGCATCGCGATGTATCTGCAAGGCGTGGATACTATTTTTGATTTGGTGTGGACGATCAACCCCAACGGCGACAAAGTTACCTACGGTGATGTGTTTCACCAAAACGAAGTGGAAATGTCCACGTATAATTTTGAAGAAGCCGACACTGAATTTTTATTTAATGCATTCGATTTTTATGAAAAAGAAAGCCAACGTTTAATGACAAAAAATTTGCCATTGCCTGCCTATGAATTAGTCATGAAAGCATCGCACGCATTTAATATGCTAGATGCACGCCACGCAATTTCTGTAACTGAACGCCAACGTTTTATTTTGCGTGTGCGCACCTTGTCGCGCGCGGTGGCACAAGCTTATTATGATAAACGTTTAGCGCTCGGCTTCCCGCTTGCTCCGGAAGAATTACGTCAGCAAGCGCTAGCCGCTGCGGGAGAAAAAAATAATGACTGACTTTTTATTTGAATTAGGCACTGAAGAGCTACCACCCAAAGCGCTAAAAACATTAATTGCTGCACTACAAGAAAACATTACGGCAAGCTTGAAAGTAGAAGAGTTATCGTTCACCGCGATTAAATCTTTTGCCGCACCGCGCCGCATGGCAGTGTTGGTTGAAAATCTTGCCAGTGAAACACCAGCAAAAGAATTAGTTATTTGGGGTCCACCTGCGGCTATCGCATTTGATAAAGAAGGCCACCCAACTAAAGCTGCGCTCGCCTTTGCTGAAAAAAATGGTATTGCTGCTTCTGCATTAAAAGCTGAAAGTGATGGAAAAGTTGAAAAACTTGTTGCACGAATTACTGCATCAGGCAAAAAAACAACTGCCCTACTTGAAACGATTGTGAATGATGCATTGGCAAAATTACCAATTGCAAAACGTATGAAATGGGGATCAAAGCGCGAAGAATTTGTTCGCCCTGCGCATTGGCTGGTAATGCTCTATGGCAACGACATTGTCAACGCAAAAGTACTTGGCTTACAAGCAGGCCGCAGCACGCGAGGCCACCGCTTTCATTACAATCAAACTATTGAACTCGCACAAGCCAGCGATTACGCCAGCGTATTAAAATCAACAGGTTTTGTGTTGGCAGATCGCGAAGAGCGCCGCGCTTTAATTCAACAACAAGTTGAAGCCGAAGCGAAAAAAATTGGCGGTGTTGCAGTGATTGATTCTGAGTTGTTAGATGAAGTGACTGCTTTGGTTGAATGGCCAAATGCACTCACAGGAAAATTTGAACAGCGCTTCTTGCAAGTTCCCGCAGAAGCTTTGATTGCCTCAATGAAAGAACATCAAAAATATTTCCACGTAGTCGATGCGACAGGCAAGTTAATGCCTAACTTCATTACAGTGGCAAATATTACTAGCAAAGATCCCGCACAAATTATCGACGGTAACGAACGCGTGATTCGTCCAAGACTATCAGATGCGGCTTTCTTTTTCGAAACGGATAAAAAAACCTCTCTCGCCGAATTGCGTGAACGTTTAAAAACGATTGTATTCCAAGCGCAACTCGGCACTGTATTTGAAAAAACCGAACGTGTTTCTGCTCTAGCAAAACACATTGCTCAACAATTAAAAGCGGATGAAAAGTTCGCAGTGCGCGCTGGTGAATTGTGTAAATCAGATTTAGTCACCAACATGGTCGGCGAGTTTGACAATATGCAAGGTATCGCAGGTTACTACTACGCATTAAATGATGGTGAAAATACCGAAGTGGCTGCAGCAATGAACGAGCAATATATGCCACGTTTTGCAGGCGACCAATTACCCACAACCATTACCGGTGCAATCATCGCACTGGCAGATCGCTTGGATACCATCAGTGGTATTTTTGGGATTGGTCAATTACCAACGGGATCAAAAGATCCTTTTGCGTTGCGTCGTGCGAGTATCGCCGTGTTGCGTATTCTTGTTGAAAAAAAGCTACCTCTCGATTTGCAAGAGCTTTTAATTTATGCAAACTCACGACACAAAAGTACTCAACCCGAAACAGTTAATCAAGCACTTGGTTATATGCTTGAACGCATGAAAGCTTGGTACGAAGACGCTAATATTCCTGCGGAAGTATTTCAATCAGTTGCCGCAAAAGAATTATCGCAACCGCTCGACATTAATCAGCGCGTACTTGCCGTAAATGAATTTAGTAAATTACCACAAGCACAAGCATTGGCCGCCGCCAACAAACGTGTATCGAATATTTTAGGAAAACAAAATTCACCCGCAACTACAACCGTAGATGAAAACTTGCTGAAAGAAGAGGCAGAAAAAAATCTCGCGCTGGCAATAAACACAAAAGAGAAAATAGTTGTGCCTTTATTTGCTGCACGAGAATACACAAAAGCCTTAGCCGCACTTGCGGATTTACAGCAGCCCGTCGATGCATTTTTTGATAGCGTTATGGTGATGTGTGAAGATCAAGCGCTGCAACAAAACCGTTTGGCCTTATTGCAACAATTGCGCGGACTATTTTTGGAAGTGGCAGATATTTCGTATTTAGTACCGACAAAAATTTAAACGGAGATTGCGATGCCCAGTATTTCTATGTTCTACGGCGTTATCATTTACATGTATTTTTTTGATAACAAAAAGCACAATCAGCCGCATCTACATGCTGAATACGGGGAGCATAGTATTGTGCTTTCCATTCCAGATGGGACGACGCTGAATGGTTCGCTACCGGCGAAACAATTGAAAATGGTACAAGCATGGATAGCCATTCATGAAGAAGAATTAATGGCTGACTGGAAGTTAGCTATTCAAGGCCAAGAACTTTTTAGAATAGATCCATTGAAATAGGTGACTTATGTTACGCGTAGAATCTATTGAGTGCCTTCAGGACTTTCAATTAAAGGCCAAGTTATCAAACGGCGCTGAAGGTTGCTTTGATGTTAAACCTTATCTCGATAAAGGTATTTTTACTGAATTGAAAAGCCAAGAATATTTTCACTCAGTGAAAATTAATTTTGCAGGAATTTTCTGGCCTCACGGTCAGGACTTTAGCGCCGACACACTAGAATTTGAGTTGAAAAAAATATAATGAAACTAATCGTCCTCGACCGCGACGGTGTTATAAATCACGACCGCGACGACTATGTAAAATCCGCTGACGAATGCGTGCCTATTGCAGGCAGTATCGAAGCCATCGCACGCTTACATCAAGCTGGCTTCACAGTCGTAGTCGCCACCAATCAATCAGGCCTGGCGCGTGAACAATTTGACCTCGATGATCTTGAAGCTATGCACGCCAAGCTCACGCAATTAATTGAAGAACAAGGTGGTGAATTAGGTGCAATTTTTTATTGTCCGCATGCACCGGAAGATAAATGTAAATGCCGTAAACCCTTACCCGGTTTAGTGGATGCCATTGAAGCAGAATTTAATATTTCTGCCGAAGGTAGTTATTTTGTCGGCGATAGCTTGCGTGATTTACAAGCAGGCATATTAAAAGGCTGCAAACCCGCGCTGGTAAAAACTGGCAATGGTTTAAAAACACTAACGCAACTAGCGGATGCAAATTTGCAAACCGATGCACCCTTGTTAAAGCTGGAACAAATTCAAGTGTTTGCAGATTTAGCAGCAGCAGCAGATTTTATTATCGCAAATCATATTGAGAATTAACGTGCTCTATTTTCGCAGCTTTTTATTTATCTTAGGCCATACTATTACAGGCATTATTGCAGGCACTATTGCCGTCATTATTTGGCCTATTTTTCCCTATCGCTGGCGCTGGCGAATAGTGACCAGCTGGAATAGATTTGTAATGTTCTGGTTGTGGGCGTGCTGTGGCATTCGCATTAATATTATTGGTCAGCGTCATATTAATAAATATCCCTGCGTTATTTTGGCTAAACATCAAAGCACGTGGGAAACCATGTTTCTGCAATATTATTTTGGCCCTGTGTGCATCATTCTAAAAAAAGAATTATTACGAATTCCCTTTTTTGGTTGGGGGCTTGCGAGCATTCGTTCTATTGCCATTGATCGTAAAAACCCGATACAAGCCCTTAAGGATGTCAAAAGCAAAGGCCTTGAGCGCCTCAAAGATGGCATAAACGTTTTAGTTTTTCCTGAAGGAACTCGCGTACCCCTTGATACTGTAGGCAACTATGCACGCAGTGGTGCGGATATGGCGGCGAGCGCAGGCGCACCGATAATTGCTGTCGCCCACAACGCGGCCGAATGCTGGCCCAATAAACAATTTTTAAAATACCCGGGCACGATTACGGTGGTGTTAAGTGAGCCGATAGAAACAACAGGCAAAGATCGCAAAGAGTTAACAGAAGAAGTTAAAAATTGGATTGAACTGCAAATCAGCCAAATACCACCTGCCCGTAATGATGGCCAGCGCCCTTGGCGTAAATAAATATAGATTGCTGAATTCAAGGCTTTTTTTGCCTCATAAAAAAAACGCCGCACAGATAGTTTCTGCGCGGCGTTTTTCATGAAACAAAAAACTAAAATCTATCCCGCAAAAGATAGAAAGAAAAACGTTACATGCAACACAATCAAAACACTAAATGCAGTAAC
Source organism: Gammaproteobacteria bacterium (assembly GCA_043745725.1). GTDB lineage: Bacteria > Pseudomonadota > Gammaproteobacteria > Pseudomonadales > Cellvibrionaceae > Cellvibrio. The sequence goes on from JAYTSJ010000089.1 coordinate 12,952, forward strand.
TTGTTGCCGTGGGCTTAGTATGACCATGGTTATACCTATTATTATTTTCAGGATTATTGCTCGTTGTGGCTGCCTTTGTTTCTTATGCACTCATAAAGCTACAAAAAGCCCAGCCAATAAAAGGAAAGTCCTATAACCTGTGATATTTGTATCATTTTCTGGCGCATTAACACAACTTTTTGTTTTTAGTTTAATTATCTTTAGTTAATCTACACACTAATCTGTGGTTGTATTGAGTAAAATGTTACTTTTAGTAAATTGTTACCCATTAAAACCCCCTGACATTACACTTATAGAGATGCTGAATAGATGAATATTTTAGCCAATACCTTTATCGCCATTATCGCCATCCTGCATGTTTATATTTGTGTATTAGAAATGTTTCTCTGGGATAAGCCCATCGGATTAAAAGCATTCGGAAACAGCAAAGAAGCTGCTGCGGCCTCAAAAGTGTTAGCGGCAAATCAGGGATTGTATAACGGCTTTTTAGCCGCGGGATTATTTTGGGGGTTGTGCCTGGGAGCTGCCGGCACAGATATAAAAATATTTTTCCTAGGCTGTATTTTTATCGCAGGAGTGTACGGTGGCCTCACCGCGAAACGGAAAATTTTATTTATTCAAGCGGCCCCTGCAGCCATAGGTTTGATATTACAGCTGCTACTGTAAAGTAGAATAACAATCTCAAGAGGTTTTCGGCCAACAAATTACTGCTCTGGCACCACTTAATTGCTCTGGCGGTGCAAAAAAAGCATCACCCCGATGCCATTTCATAATGCGCTTAACAATCGCAAGGCCCAGCCCAAAACCTCCGATGGAGCTATTGGGTTCCGCACTGTAGAGTCGTACAAAAGAATCAAATACCCGCTGCCGCTCTGACTCGGGAATGCCTGGACCATCATCTTCTATAAAAATTCGATATTCAGTAGCAGTTTGTTCCAAACCAATATAGATGCTGGTTTGCGCATAGCGGGCCGCATTATTCATTAAATTTTGCAGTACGGTTTCGATAAGCTTCCACTCACAACAAAAAACCGCACTGCCAGAATAATCAATAATGTCTACCGTTATATTACGCGGATTATTGCGTGCAAAGCGCTTGCATATGTCAGCCAATAAGGCGCGCATATGGCCTTCACATTGCTGTAATTGTTCTGAGTTTTGTTCAAAACCTGCATACATGAGCAGCGAACCTATCAACGATTCCATTTCCGTAATATCTTGCGCAATACTCAAGTGTTGTTTCTGAATTTTTTCAGGATGTGTTTGCGCGTCTAACATAGCCATTGCAAATTTCATGCGCGCCAAAGGCGTGCGCAATTCGTGCGAGACTGCGTTGGTCATATCGCGATGTGAAGCTATCAAATCGCGCAAACGCTGCGCCATATGATTAAACTCACGCGCGAGTGGGTAAAGAGTAGAAGCGGATGAAATACGCAAAGATTCTGGTACAGCATCTTTGCCCAGAGTACGCGTTTGTTTTTCAAGTTTTTTTACATCGCGTGACAATGGCCAAACCCATAAAAAAATCACCAAAGCCATGCCAACATAAAAAATAATGAGCAGAATTTTATACAGGGGTGATTCAAGCACATGGTTTTTGGCAACGCTAAGCATCAGCACTTTATCTTGCTGCGGTAACCGCTTATACCAGATCATAGCATCGGCACTACCTGCCGCAACAATAGCATCTGCCTGCATAAGCTTGATGCCAGAAGACTCAGCCAGATCATCGCGTGACAATAGTTGAATTTCAACACCAAGTACTTTAGAAAGATTTTGTAAATATTCCGCGCGCTGGTTTTCTTGAAGACTCAACTTATCCTGAAGATTAAGCTTATCTTCAAGCAAGTAAAATATCGTTTTTATTTCAGGTGTAATCGTTGGCTCAGGCGCGAGAGTTTCCCAAAATTGATTTAAACCCCAGCCCATTACAACAACGGACACCACGATTGCCGAATAGAGAGAAATAAAAGCACGGTTCACAGGTTATTCCTCGTATTTATTTCTACGCATTATTTTTTCGATTTTTTATTTATATCTTCAGGATGACTGCATCACCATGCCTCAGCAACAAACAAATACCCTTTACCCCAAATTGTTTTTATGCGCGTGGGTGTTTCGGAATTATCATTCAATTTTTTACGCAATTGCGAAATACGCACATCAATGGTTCTATCTAAACCATCGTATTCACGATTGTAAATATAATTAAATAAAAATTCGCGACTGAGTATTTGCCCTGCTTGAGCGGCTAAACTTATGAGCAAATCGTATTCATGACTAGAAAGATAAATTTCATCGCCGGCAAGTGATACCTTGCGGGCACCGGGCTGAATACATAATTGCCCAAACACTATTGTTTCCTGCTCGCGTGGGTCTTGCTGATAATAGCGACGCATAAGTGCGCGAATACGTGCTAATAATACACGCGGCTCGGCTGGCTTTATGACATAGTCATCTGCACCATACTCCAAACCTAACACTTGATCGAGATCACTATCGCGCGCCGTTAACATTAATATCGGGCCCTTAAAGCTGGGGCGCAACTCTTTGCAAAGTGTTAAACCGTCTTTACCGGGTAACATCAGATCCAAAACGATAAGTGCCGGGTTGACGTTTTGAACCTGGCGCATCACCCGATTGCCGTTGCCTTCAATCACAACTTGAAATTCATTGGCCTCTAAAAACTCTTTAACCAATAGCGCCAGGCGACGATCATCTTCAACCAGCAAAATAAGATTATTGTGCAACATAAAATTTCCAGGAAAAAATTACGAACGACACCCAAGTACGGCTAAAAAAAGCTCCAGGGATTGCGACGTTCTTTGCGATATTTTTTATCGTTATAAACCACTTGAAAACGCTGATCACTCAAAGGTTTTTGTGTGGGATTTTCACGCAATTGAAAATCAGTGGACACACTAGCCGTCAACTCAAACTGATACTCCCCTTGTGTAGCATTTTCCCAACAACGCAGCGGTTGTACTTTATCGCTTTGATATAAACACAAAGAGCGCGCCTCTGCCGCCGACCATTTTACCGTTAATTCATCATGACAAACTTCTTCAC
>JAYTSJ010000090.1:0-2323 GCA_043745725.1 Gammaproteobacteria bacterium
GACACCGATTGGCGTCCTCTATAATGATGGTGGGTCGTGCGGGATTCGAACCTGCGACCAATTGGTTAAAAGCCAACTGCTCTACCAACTGAGCTAACGACCCAAAACTGGGTGCGTTAAAAAATGCTTTGAAACACTTTTAACACGGAATATGGTGGGTCGTGCGGGATTCGAACCTGCGACCAATTGGTTAAAAGCCAACTGCTCTACCAACTGAGCTAACGACCCAAATACCTAACAACCGAATCGATCAACGAGCTTTTTACCTCAACGCTCAATGACCTAATTAAGAGGCGCGTATAATAATGTTTTACCCTGAAAAGACAAGTAATTTTTACATAATTTGCCGTAAAAGCTAAGTCATGAAGATGGATTGGCGATTAAAAAAGCTTTTTGTTGGCATCATGAGCAGAGCTTAAAACGATATTGCCGCAATAAACGCCGCACCCCATCAAGCCAATACAACCCCAGAAACCAAACAAAAATAAAACTCTATCTTTCATAACAAGTCGCCAAAAACTAGCCTACGCTATAGCAGTCCGTATGCTAGATGGCGAGACAAATAAGAAGAACGTCTTGTCAACATGCCTGCTCTACGTCTAGGTGTGCTCGCCACTCAATTGAGACTAATTCATGCAACGTGTTTTTCACTGGCAAGAATTCCCCAAGCCAAAAGTACAGTGGTTTTACCAAATATTAATTATCATTTTGGCCTATACCTTCACTGGATGGCTCGGCCTGAGCGTTCCTTTTGATGCGGGTAAGGTGACCTTATTCTGGCTTCCAAGCGGCATAGCCGTTGCGGCGCTCTATCGTTGGAATATGAATGTTTGGCCGGGCATTTTTTTGGGCGCGTTACTGATAAATCTGGCAACTGGTGCCCCACCGCTGACCAATGTCATCATTGCCTGCGGCAACACCCTCGGGCCAGTCGTTACCATTCTTTTATTGCGCTACTCTAATTGTCGACTGCATCAACTACAACATTCCACCGCGATAACGTTATTGGCAACTGTGAGCCTAGGGATGCTTATCCCAGCCAGCATTGGTGGCACAGCGGTGATGCTCAATAATAATATTGCGTTTGACATCGCCAGCACTAATATTTTTTTGCCTTGGTGGATGGGGGACAGCCTCGGCATTCTGTTGGCTGCACCGCTACTAATAAATTTCACGCGCACCAATATAAGTAAATTGCTGGCCCAAAAACGCAATATTTTTTGGATATTTTTCATCAGCGTTTTAGTCGGCTTAGTATGCTTTCCGCTTAATAATTTTACGGGAGACCGTCATCTACCGATCGTATTTATCAGCTTTGTTTGTGTAGCATGGGCCGCATTGAGTTTTGGTCTGCTGGGTAGCGCCATTTGCACGATAGGTTTCAGCTTTATTGCTATCTGGTCTACGGTCCATCATTTGGGTCCATTTTCTTTTACTGACATTCGGATTAACTACTGGTTGATATGGTTCTATACCTCCAGTATGACTTGCCTTAGCCTAATGATTACAGCGGCATACGCCAAAATCCTTACCACTGCAGCAAGATTAAGTGACTCAAATCGAGAGCAAGAGAAACAAAAAAAACACCTGGAAAATGCCCAACTCATGGCACGGGTGACGCATTGGAGTTGGAATACAGAAAGCGACGCCTACACATTCAGCTCATCTATGAGCCACTTATTTCAACTGCCAATACATTTACTTAAGGGGAATTTACAAAGTTTTATTCAGGAATTTATTTATCACGAAGACAAACCCTTATTAATAACAGCACTTGAAGAAATCGCTAAAGAAAAAAAACCATTCGCAATAGAATGTCGTCTGGAAATATCCGATCGAAAATTTTGGTTACACGTTCAGGGAAATGTTACAGAAAATAATACGCATATCATTCAAGGCACTTTTCAAGATATTACCGAACACAAACGCCTTGACCTAGCGCTTTCAGCAGCAGCAGCAGACTCTGCCACTTCACCCGATTTTTTTAACGTCATCTTAAAAGCACTTCTGGAAGCAGTAGGCGCAGAACATGCACTTATTTGTATGATTGATCCCGATAATACTGACCAGGTTGCCGTTCACACCTATTTAAAAAATGGTGCACCGCAACCGCACTTTCGTTATCCACTTAAAGATACGCCATGCGCTGATGCAGTGCGCGATGATATATGCTTTATATCCGCCGAGGCGTACAAACTTTACCCTAAAGATGAAATGCTCAGTACCTTAAAAATTGAAAGCTATTTTGGTGTTGTCATTAAAAATGCACAGGGGCAACCGATTGGCCTTCTCATTGTTTTGAGTGAAAAACCTTTAACCATTT
>JAYTSJ010000091.1:0-17748 GCA_043745725.1 Gammaproteobacteria bacterium
TTTCAGCACCGGCATTTTTCTGTCTGGCACTGCATTTTCGAAAAAAGTCATAACATATCCAATGAAAGTAGAAAGAAAGAAGCCAGTGGTGAATGCGATAGTGTCGTAATTAGCAATAGTCTCGTAATTAGCAACAGTCTTGTAATTAGCAATAACGTTCGAGCATACGTTCCAGCTCTGCAAACACAATGGGTTTAGTCATATGGGCATCAAACCCAGCATCCAGTGCCTGCTGAATATCTTCGGGTTTTCCGTAGCCAGTCAAGGCAACCAGCTTACTGGTGCTCCCCTTAGCGCGCATGCGTCGTGCGACTTCATAACCATCAATTTCGGGCAGCCCAATATCGAGCAATACAATATCTGCACCAAATTTTTCGGCCAGCGCCAGCGCTTCATGCGCACTGTAAACAGTTATCGTTTTGTGGCCTTTACTCTGTAACAACAAGGCAAGAGAATCTGCAGAATCTACATTATCATCGACAATCAGTAAACGCATTGACGACAATTTTTCGTCAACATGATTTTTGTTATTCTCAAGCATAAACGGCTCTTCGATTAACGGCAGGCATATTTCAAAGTGTGAGCCGCGCCGCAACCCATCGCTCATCGCAGTAACGTATCCGCCATGCATTTGTACCAAACGACGAACAATAGAGAGCCCAACACCTAACCCACCTTGAGAGCGCTCGAGCGACTGATCAACCTGAAAGAAAAGTTCAAACACTCTAGGCAACATCTCTGGAGAAATTCCTATGCCATTATCAATAACTTCAATCACTGCCATTTGATCAACAGAGCGAAGATGAAGCTGAATCGTGCCGCCAACGCCGGTGTATTTAATTGCGTTCATCAACACATTGGTCAAGCATTGAATAAGACGAATCATATCCCCCTGAATATAGAGTGCATGTTCGTCTGCCTCATAAATTAATTCCTGCCCTTTTTTTGTTAACAGTGGCTGCAAAGATTCGATCACCAGCTGGATTACGCCATCGAGCAGCAGCGACTCTCTTTGCAGCTCAATTTTTCCTTGCGTGATACGCGAAACATCCAACAATTCATCCACCAAATGCGTGAGCTGCGTTACCTGGCGTGCAATAAGATCGCCGATCGTTCGGGTATTTGATCCGGGTGTTGAAGTTTGAATTAATAACTCGCTGGCATTACGAATGGGTGCAAGAGGATTACGAAGTTCGTGGGCAAGCATCGCCAGAAATTCATCTTTACGACGATCTTCTTCAATCAGAATTTCTTTGGCAAGCACGCTGTCCGTCACATCGTAACCATTAACGAAAATGCCCGTCACCTCGCCATTCGCATCAACAATAGGCTGATAAACAAAATCGACGTACAAGTAATGCCTGTTACCACCGAGCCGCGCCAGAGAAAGTGGAGTCGCCATTCCGCTAACAGCCTTACCGCTGCGATACACTTCATCGAGCAGCTGTTCGAACTCCTGGCCATTCACTTCTGGAACGGCATCCCGCACTGTCTTACCAATCAGCTCTCGACCACCTAGCAGTTCAAAATAACGGGGGTTCGCAAACTCATAGATATGTTGTGGGCCGCTGAGGATACACATGAAGCCAGGCGACTGGTTGAACAGTTCACGCCAACGTAGCTCAGCCGCTTTTTTGCGCTGCTCAGCTAATACCTGGACAGTAGCTTCCGTACAAATCACTAGAACACCACCAATACCATTCGGGGAGCTTGGGTTATCAATAGGGCTATAGCTGTACGTCCAGTAAACTTCCTCTCGCTTGCCACTACGTCGCGTTATAGGGACGAGATGGTTCTCATGCCAGGTAGAACCATCGCCTGCCATGACCAGCTCAATCTGTGGGCCAATCATGTCCCAGATTTCCGCCCAGCATTCACGACCACCCTGTCCGAGAGCACTAAGATGTCGCGCCAGGCCAACGGAGCGCCGATAAGCATCATTATAAAATTGGATAAGATCTGGCCCCCACCAAATAAACATGGGGTGGCCACTGGAGAGAAGCAATCTAACCGATGTTTTTAAGCTTTGTGGCCAAGTTGCAGGATCGCCTAGAGCAGTATTGTTCCAATTATATTCTCGGATCAGTTCACCCATTTCGCCACCTCCGGAGAGGAATCCATAATTATTTTGGTCCATGCTACTTCATACTCTGTAATAAATGATTTGGAAGAGTTACACACTCACATCAACAAATGCTGTATTTGGCAGCAAGAATATTGCGAGGTTCAACAATTTAAAATATAAGATAGTAAAAAATTAGATAACAAAAAATAGATAGCAAAACAATAAACAGTAAAATAATACATATCGAACACGTAAATTCTGCATCTCAGTTAATTAGATGACAACAAATTGATTTAAGTGACAATATAAGAAATTTAAACTTTAAATAAAATTGTTCGGAAAAGTTTTTCAAAAAAACTAATACCAGCGAAATAATCATATCTTATAATTATTTCAACTGATGTTTTAACAAGCTCTACTCATCATCCGCCAACCTATAACCTACTCCCGGCTCCGTCAACAACAATACGGGATCAGCAGAATCAATTTCTAATTTTGCACGCAGCTGCGCCATATATAAACGCAAATAATGTGTGTGATCCAGATACTCTGCGCCCCACACATCTGCCAGTAATTGACGATGAGTCACGACACGACCAGCGCTGCGAACCAAGCGCGCTAATAAATTAAATTCCGTAGGGGTAAGGTGTACTTGCTCGCCATTGCGTTCAACGCGATGTGCTGCCAAATCAATACTGACACCTGCGCGCTTGAAGTGAGTGATCGAAGCACTAACGGATATGCCTTTATGACGTAGCGCGACACGCATACGCGCCAACAATTCGCCCACCCCAAAAGGTTTTACTAAATAATCATCGGCACCTAAATCTAATAAACGAATTTTTTGGCCTTCTTGTTCCCGCGCAGAAATAACTATTACTGGCGTGGTAACTTGTTTACGCAATTGTGCGAGCAGGGTTTCACCATCGCCATCGGGCAAACCCAAATCCAACAAAATAAGATCCAGACTCTTGCCTGCACCAGATGAGTGAGCGGTAATAGCAAGACCTTCAGACAAACTTGCAGCAGTGATAAGTTTGTAGCCCTCCAATAACAAAGCATCGCGCAAAGTGACGCGCAATTCACGATCATCTTCAACCAATAACACATTGAAGTTCACGAAAGCTCTCCAGAATTTTTTGTGAGCATAGTTGTATTTTCCGGAAGTGAGCGCAGTAGTAAGTGCAACTCAAAACGCGAGCCGCCCTCTGCTGGGCAATCTACTGATAATTCGCCACCATGGGCGAGTGCAATTGCGCGACACAGTGCCAAACCAACGCCCGCACCTATGATAGGCGTGCCATCATCTGTAACTGGGCCACGCTGAAAAGGCTCAAAAATTTTATCGCGCCACCGTAAGTCTATACCTTGGCCGCTATCGCTCACCGCAAATAAAAAGTAATTTAATTGAAGCGTTATTTGTATTTTTACAGGGGCATCAACTGGACTATATTTGAGCGCATTATCCACTAGATTTTCTAATAATTGCCCTATTAATACTGCATCGCACCACAACAAAGGTAATGCAGGTTGACATTGAATCCGTAACCGATGCTCAAGGTTACGACCGCGCCAACGCCGGGTTAAATCGCCAATAATTTCTTCTGCAGACTGCCAATCGCAAGTTATACGGTTATTCGCATCTAAACGTGCAAGCTGTAAAATATTATTGGTCATAATATTTAAGCGCTCGGCCTCATCAAAAATTCGCCGAGCAAGTTGGTGATGTTGTGCCCCATCTAACTTTTCAGTTTGCTCATCCAATGATGAAGCCGCACTCATGATAGTTGCCAGGGGTGTGCGATAATCGTGTGAAATAGCCGCAAGTAAATTGTTGCGTACCAATTGTGCTTGCGCATGTTCACGCGCATTAATTTCTTGTTGATGCAAACGGTAACGTTCCAATGCATTACCAAATTGATCGCAAATTGCTTGTAAATGAATGCGAGTGGAAAGTTCATGTATTTCGAAATTTTTTATCAAGGCCGCGCCCACCGCACGGCCACGCGCACGCAAGGGCAAATACACATCAAAAAACATTTCATAACGGCCAGTACCGCGCCCTAATTGCTGATTGTTGCGGGTGCTATACCAGAGTGCTAAACGCTGTTCTATACCTGCATCACCTAATTGCCACACTTGCTGTAAATCATCTTGCGCAGGTAATTCATTTTTTAATACTAATAACGCGACTTCTCTATGGCTGACTTGTGCTAATAAATTTTGTAATTCTTCAAGATGTTCATGCGGCGCTGAGGATTCGAGCAAGGTATCGCTCCATCGCCGTAAGATATCAGCCTCATTCGCATGGCGTGCAGCACGCTCGGTTTGCCCGCGTCGCACCACCATTAAAATCATAATAATTAAATTTACCACTAGCATCACTAACAACATCAATGCATGCTGATGGAAATCCACGGTGAAGGTGCCACGCGGTGAAATAAAATACCAATCAAATGCCAAAACACAAACAATAACCAGGCACAGTGAAACTCGCCATGGCAAACACACTGCCGCCAACGCTGAAGTGAGCACCAACAACATGGCTAAATTACTGCTATCAAGATGTCCGTCAAACAAAAACATCGCTAGCCACCCGACAAACCAAATTGCACCACCCAGGAAGTAGTGCGATTTTTTTGGCGAGGGCATCATGCTTCCAGTACCGACATGATTACAACACGGACTTGAATAAGTACCGTCACGATTACAACACTGACACTATGGCCTTGCTAACGTAATCCATTTTTTCTGCGGTTAAGCCTGCCACACTAATACGGCTGGTATCTGTCATATAAATACTAAAATCATTTTTAAGCTTGCGTACCTGCTCAACACTCAAACCTAAAAATGAAAACATACCAAACTCATTGGCGATAAAACTAAAGTCGCGCTGGCTTTGTAATTTATTCAACGACTGGACTAAATCTTCACGCAAATTTTTAATACGTTGACGCATGATTGATAATTCATCGCTCCATACTTTAGTTAATTCACTGCTGTGTAAAATAATATCAATTAACGCCGCGCCATGAGCGGGCGGCATGGAATATAAAGCACGCGTAACACTCAATAATTGTGAATTGCCAGCAGTGGCTTGCGCCTCATTGGCAAATACCAAACTCAAGCTGCCGGCACGTTCACGATACAACCCGAAATTTTTCGAAAAAGACGTGGCGATAATCACTTCTGGCAAGCCGTTCGCGAGCAGGCGCAAACCATAAGCATCCGCTTCCAAGCCTTCACCAAAACCTTGGTAGGCCATATCGACAAAAGGAATCAAACCATTAGCTTCACAAACATCGGCAACTTGTTGCCATTGTTCACGCGATAAATCTGCACCGCTCGGGTTATGACAGCAAGCATGCAACAACACTAAATCTCCACGCGGAATTTGTTTCAGCGCGTCGATCATAGCGGTAAAATTAATACTGTGAGTGGTGTAATCGTAGTAAGGATATTCACGCAGTTTTAAGCCAGCGCTGCCGAGTAAAGGTACATGGTTAGCCCAAGTTGGTGTACTCACCCACAAACTAGCACCGGGCTTTGCACGCTGAATTAATTCTGCAGCCACACGTAATGCACCACAACCACCAGGCGTTTGAATAGTGCGTACGCGATTATTCTCAACGGCCACATGACCTGCGCCATAAATCAATGTTGTTACAGCAGCATTGGCACCGGGATAACCTGCCGGTGGCGTGTAAGCTTTGGTAGTTTCTTGTCGGATGCGTAACTTTTCTGCTTCAACTACCGCCGCCATAATCGGTGTAACACCAAGCTCATTTTTATAAACACCAACACCCAAATCAACTTTAATGGGGCTAGTGTCATTAGCGTAGGCAATACTCAACCCTAAAATAGGGTCTGCAGGTAACAACGGGAGGGTTTCAAACATAATCAAATCCAATAAGCTGCCAATGAGAATCTCTGAATTATACACGGGCGCCGCTATTTTTGATCTTAACAATAAACCTACACCACTTTCTTTCTATCGCTCAAATGTTAAGCGAACCCCAAGAGTCATGAAATCATTAATGCTGAATAATGTGTCATATCGTTGACTAATGAGCCACATCGTTGAATCATGAATAGCGTTGAATAGCAGGATAAAAAAATGACAAAAAAAGGACAAAAAAAAGCGAATCCGATAAAGCGATTCGCAACATGGGTTTCCATGGGGTCGACAAGAAACTTGGATGTAATTGCGTGGCATTAAAAGCATTGAAGATGAAAAATTAAAAATAGCACCACTAATAATGACTTTCAATCAAGATACTTAAAGTATTACTTGGCTTACCAAAGAAAGAACTTAAAAGCAGAACGTAAATTTAACCCTTGGCTTCAGCTGCGCAATGTTTTGCAATATATTCGTCATGCGCTGGCATAGCATCAGCCGAGCGCGCTATAACAGCTTTGATTTCTTCCATGAGCTGGGAAAACTTTCCGTCTTCAATCTCATCAACTAACGGATGGTATTTTTCGAAGATCAAACCCTGACCATGCATTACCGCAAACCAACTCACATCATCGAACAATTCGTTATTGTCACGAAATAGACGTCCGCTGGATTTATAAAGCGCTATTTTTCGTTGCAAGCTTATAGGCACCTCCATATGTCGGCAATAATTCCAAAATTCAGAATCTGTGCGTTGCGTAATTTTATAATGCAAGATAATAAAATCTCTGATATTCACAATTTCATCAGTCAGTATTTCATTGTATTTATCAATATCAACCTGATCGAAACTCGCATGGGGGAAAAATGCCAACAGTTTTGAAATACTAGATTGAATAAGATGAATACTGGTAGATTCCAGCGGCTCCAGAAACCCACTGGATAAACCTATGGCGACACAATTTTTATTCCAGAACTTCCGCCGCATACCGGTTTTAAAGCGAACTACTTTCGGTTCGGACAATGCTTCACCTTCAAGATTATCTAACAGTATTTTTTTTGCAGTATCATCAGTCATATATTTACTGCAATAAACGTGACCATTCCCAGTGCGGTGTTGCAATGGTATGCGCCATTGCCAACCGGCAGCATGTGCAGCTGATCGGGTAAAGGATGGCGGTGGATTCATACTTTTACTTGGCACTGTGACCGCACTATCACAGGGTAACCAATGACTCCAATCTTCATAACCTGTATTTAACGCCTGCTCAATTAATAACGCGCGAAAACCGGTGCAATCGATAAATAAATCACCCTGAATAGAGATTCCATTCTTTAATGTTATTGAATCAACGTAACCATCACTTTCGCGCAAAGAAACCTTAACCACTTCACCCTCTATGCGTTCAACACCACGCTCTTCTGCAAATACCTTTAAGTATTTTGCATAAAGTGTTGCATCAAAATGATAGGCATAGGAAATTTGCGCCAAGGGTGAATTAGGAATTTGTGCTGGCGGCATAAATTTGTACTTTAGTGCGCCTTGCACACCGATAGAATAATCTCCTGGATCAGCTTCAGGGTTTTGCGTATGGTATCTCTGCCAATAATGATGAAACCCGAGATACCCAACGCTCATGCCATAACCGCCAAAAGGGTGAACATAACTACTGCCAACGCCCCCCCAATTCACAAATTGTATGCCGAGTTTAAAGGTGCCTTGGGTGTGTTTAATAAAATCGTTCTCATCAATTCCTAAAATTTGATTGTATTTATGAATGGTCGGAATAGTCGCCTCACCAACACCAATCGTGCCTATTTGATCCGATTCAATCAATTGAATACGACATTTTTTTAAACTTAACACGTGCGAAAGTGCAGCAGCTGTCATCCAACCTGCCGTACCACCCCCAACAATAACAATGTTTTTTATTTTTTGATCTCTATCATCGTTCGAAGCCATATTTTGTACTCTGAAAATTCTACAATCAGCATTTCAATAAGGGGTAACTATTTTTTATTTAAAAATTTAAAACTCAGATAACAAAAAACACGTAACGCTTACACATTACGTGTTTTTTTATTGCATGACAACTGTTAGAAAGTAGCTCTTAACGAAACAGCATAACGCCTATCCGTTAAAGAAAATGTTTTTGGTGTGGTATCGCCAGCTTGATTAAACTGCGTGACTGTTTTAGTCATTTCATTTAACAAGTTACTGCCTTCCAAACCAACTCTGAAATTGTCGTTAATGGTATACCACACAGACGCATCCATATACCCGGAGGCTTCAGCATAAATTGGCGCAAACGCATCCGCATCATGCCGAGTAACTAAATATTCCGAGCGCCAGTTGTAAGCGATGCGAGCTTCAATTCCAGAATGCTGGTACATAGCTGTCACGTTCACCGTATTTTCAGATAAACCTGGCAGGGTCAGCCCAGTGAAATTTCTAAACTGGTTTCTATCGCCACCTATAGAAATGCTGTTCCCCTCATCCTGGTCAGCCAAATCTTTTGGCTTAACGTAGGTGTAATTAATTTGTGAACCTAAACCACTCCAGGCACCTGGTAAGAAATCGTAGAACTGTTGATACGCAATTTCAAAACCCGAAATTTTTCCACTACCTTCATTCACTTGCTGACGAACAACAGTATCCACTCCAACATTTGCGTTAGAGTTGACCGAGTGCTGCAAATAATTTCTATCGCGAAATAAATTATCAATGCTTTTGTGAAATGCACTAAAGGTAAGAGATGTGGATTTGTTGTAATACCATTCTGCCGTTAAATCCAACTGATTAGACTCTTCCGGCTTTAAGTTTGGATTGCCACCATTAGCGCTTGGAACAACGGTTACACCAGTAGGTGGTAAGTTTGAATCACCCGGTGTAAATACAGGCGTTAAATCATAGTTTCTGGTATTGCGAATATCGTAGAGCGATGGAAAATAAATTGCTTTTGAAAAAGCCACACGCGCAATAACATCATCAGTCAGACTAACACTCAAATTAAATGTTGGTAATGTCGTGGTGTAATCAACAGGTTTCGTCGTATTTACTGAAGAACCATCCCCGTTAAAGAACTTGGCATGGTCAGGATATGTAGCCTGGAAGAGAGCCAAACGCGCAGGTGTCAAACCCTTTGAGGCATCAGTATAAACTGACGTACCTGTTGCCTCTACGCCGTATTTAACATAGCGCAAACCAAGATTGGCTTTAATGGGAAATGCTATTTCGTCGTTAGCGAAATCAAAACGAACATATTCTTCTTGCCTGGTTAATGCTGTTTTTACTGTTTCAAAAGGTAAATAACCTTTTGCGTCTGTAGGCTTACCATCGATAGTGAAACGATTATGGCGATTTTTCCAACCACCATCACTAATACCATTAGCTTGTAAATATTGATCATAGGCCAGCAAATTAGATTCAGGGGTATCGCTCATTTTAGGAAACAGGAAGGTACGATTTGTACCAGCCAAACCTTTTCCACCAAGAAAATCTTTACCAAAAGTAAACTCTTCGGCTAGCTCCGGGTGCGCCGCTAAACCAGACTTGGGTACTTGCCCCCAAGTATTGGAAATGTTGCCCCAGTTTGCATAATTATCATCTTGCGTAGTTCTATCAATGTCAGAAAAATAAGCACCGCCACTTACAGACTTAAACCAAGTAGCATCAATTTCGTATTGAACATCCGCAGTGAATGCATTGAGCGTACCTTCAGCATCCACGTTGGTATCCATAATGGAAACTTGATAATACTGACATGCACCTTGTGGATCTGATAAGTCAGTGGTGCCAGGATTTGCACCTGGTGGGCAATTCATCCATGCAGCAGGCCCACCGGCTGGATTAGAGTTAGTGCCCAAAAACTCAACTTTAGGGATCTTGCCACGCAGATCCAAAGTCACATCAGACTGGGATAAGCGATTATTTATACTATTATTTTGACGATGGTAAGACGTATTAAGATGCTGCCCATCGAGTTTAATTTTTAACGCATCCGTCGGCGTTAATTCAAGCTTAAGACTAGAATCCTGCACCCTGCTTTCTATGTGATCACCACGAACACTGGTTAACAATGCCGTATTCCACGGCGAAGTAATTGTACCGCTGGTAAAAAAGCCCCGACTATCAAAAGTAGATGGTTTACTGGCATCCAGTTGTACGCCGGTAAAATCCGGCAGGAAACCTTGCGAATCATCGGTAGGAAAAATGACACGTTCCCAAGTATTTTCTATGGATGTTGAGCCAATAAATTCTGCGGTAACTTTTATACTGTCATCTGAATTTTTCCACTGCACGGAACTATCCAGACCTGTGCGATCGCGATCCCCATCTGAGGTACGCAACCATAGCCCTACAGGCATAAATAATTTTTCATTTGTATGGCCTATTAATGCGGTTGAACCAACATCAGCAAACTCTGTTTGTGTGGCACTACGCTCGTAGAAATTGGTTAAATTCATACCATCGCCACGGGAATTGAATTTAGACGCAGAACCACTGATTAAGAAACCAAATTCACCTGCAGCGGTATCCCAACGGTCGCTAAATAAACCTGAGTAGGCAGGGGAAAACTTATTCGCTAAATCCCCATAACTATCCTTCGCTGACACAAATATTTTGCGGCCCTCACTATCAAATGGTTTGCGCGTTACCAAATTTACAGTACCCGCAATACCACCGGAAATAATATCCGAGGTCTGATTTTTAATAACCTCAACTTCGCCTAACAACTCGGGCGGAATATCTTCAAAACTTAACCCTGACCCCCAATTTCCGGCGCTAAATGATTCACGACCATTAAACTGACTGTGGACGCGATCTAATCCCCGAATTAACACACCACGGCCTTCTGCAGCAAAATGGTTGGGGTCAGATGCAGATGCAAAACGCCCAACCGTTACACCGGGAACGCGCTGTAAGGCTTCGGTGACACTCTTGTCCGGTAAGGCACCAATATCAGAAGCGGTAATAACATCTTTTACGGTATCCGCATTTCTTTTTATCTCCTGGGCACTCTCCAAGCTCCCCCGAATGCCGCTCACAACGATCTCTTCAACATTTTCAACTGCAGGTGTTGCTGCAGCTTGCGCAAGCGCTAGTGAAGGCGAACCCAAAGTGATAATAGACATCGCTAATAGCGAGCGTTTAAATTGTGCCCCTTTCATATTATTGTGAAACATATTCAACCCCTTCAATTTTATACACATTTTATTTATTAATCGTAATGAACCACTAACCCGCAAATTATTTCCTTTTCACCTGCGGCACATATACCGATCAACGTTACAAGAACTTCAAATATCATTGGCAAAAAAGCCTACTAATTTAGTAACACTAGATTGGCGGCTAATTACTCATGCATGTGGAACGACTCTGAATCTATCACCAACAATAGAGGGGGTTCTACAGAGCCACGAAAACTCGAACGCCAACTACCAAAAGTCAAACGCGGAAATAAATTGTTTTAAGCTCGCACTGGACGAGGTCATTCTGCGGCCAAAAAATACATAGAATAGAGAGGGGGATTGGAGGCTTCAAATGCAAGGAGAAAGCATAAATGTGTCGTTATTGAGAGGCATAATGATCACAAACGCAGGTCATAGACTTTGCATTTATTGAGCAATCCATTGCTGATCCGTATCATTAAATTGAACAGAGCTTCTTGGCTGTCATCCAGGCTGGAGTACCACCTGCCGCAATCACTATTTTTTAAGCGACGAGAAGAATCATTTTGTGCATGTATTACTCACAAAATGTTTTTGAATCTTACTGCTATTTAGTTAAAGCTACGCAGATAATCATGATGCAGTGGTATTGTTTGGGCTGCATCGCTCATCATCTTACGCATTTTTATTAGCTGCTCGGTAATCCACTGAACATCGCCAGCATCTACTATTGGGTCGTATGCTACAGGCCAGAAATTGGCTCCCAACAAAAAGGAAGCCCATGTACCAGGGGACAAAGTCTCACCTTCATAAAAAGGCAATACGCCTCTTTTGGAAAAAGTAGATAAACGATGCGCCAAGCCATGCGTCATCAAGGTATTATTGACATATTCCCAATAGGGCGACTTCAAGTCTCGGATGCTTTTGTAATGCAATTGATGAAAATCAATAATATGCTGATATTCAAGCATCGTAAGCCGATTGTATTCTTTACTATTTATTTCGTATTTTTTAGTGGCAGGAAATAGCGTTACTAAACGCAAGGCTGCACTTTGAACAAGATGTAATTGATCAATAGTAAAATCTTGAACATAACCTGCCGCACGACCTGCCGCGATACAATTCTTATACCAAAATTCCGCACGTTTCCCTACCGAGAAAGACATGAAGTGATATTCAGCTGATGCGTTATTATTGTTGTTTTGCAAAAAAAGCATTGCATCGTTATCGGTTATAAAATCCGTATGATATGAATACACAATCTGCTTACTAGTTTGTGTTGTTGTCTCCTTGATAAAACCTGAAGGAGCTGGCGTGATAGTGGTGTAAGGTGCCTCGGCATGCTGAATCGACATTGTGGTATAACATTGCCGATTTGCGAGCAAGTAATTCTCTAACGAATCATATTTCACGCCAAGAGTTTTACCCATAAGCAATGCCTGTTCTCCAGTGCAATCAATGTACAGATCTGCAGATATAAGTTCATCGCTCTTTTGTTTGTTCTTAGCAAGTGAATTAATAATAACGGAAGTGATTTCGCCACTAACATCATCAATTTGAACTGATTTAATTTCGCAAGAAATCTCGCTAACCCCTTTGCCTATTGCGTAGGATCGCCAATAGGCTGCAACATTAGTGGTGTTTATTTGAAACCCATACTCCAGTGTTGATAACAAGGAATTTGCATTGTCCGAGGGATGCCGAAACCGACCGAGGCGAGCAGCAAGCGCGGATAAAGAATAAAAATCATACGCAGTGTTATCACCTTGAGTGTGTAAATATAATGCATAACTTGAAAATGCTATGCCATTCATCATGAATCCGTGTTCTGAAAATGGCATAAAGTAATCACCATTACCTGATAAATTTTTATAGTGTGTCGCCAAACAATATGCAGATTTTGTTTGCGCAATAAAATTTTTTTCATCCACGCCGAGCATTTTATTAAAGGCTAATGCCGCAGGTGTAGCACTATTGCACGGCAAGAGTTGATCAATATTGGCGCCGCAATCCAACATCACTAATTTAACATTTAAGCCAATTAAGCCATTAGCTAAAGTGGCGGCAAATGTCCAACCCACAGCACCTGCACCCACAATTACAATTCGTTGCGGATAGAGCTTTTCGTCAGAGTGTTCAAGTATCACGAAAAAACCTCATATAAATTCATCGCAGCAGGCGGCCAACTCGTTGGAGAACTAGCACCCTGATGACAATACTGTTTAATGGCCTGCTCATGCGATGGCATTTTTTCAGCCAGCATAGAAACCTGTTCACGAATGGAATTTAATTGGCGACGCAACTCATCATCACTTAATTTATTTACTGCGGGATGACAATGCTGCGGAAAAATATTCTGGCCAAAATAAACGGCTACCCAGCTCGGCTCTAGAAACATACCTCGCTTATATTGTTCAACATGACCTTGATGACGAAACAATTCTATTTTGTATTGCAGGCTTTCTGGTACAGGCATATTTTTTACATACCGCCAAAACTCAGTATCATCACGCGAAGTCGCAGAATAGTGCAATATTAAAAAATCGCGAACACGCTCATACTCCATGGTAATGTCGCGATTAAATTCATCGGCAATGACTGTATCAAAATTAGCGCGAGGGAAATATTCGATTAATTTAGTAATAGCCATTTGTATGAGATAAATACTGGTTGACTCAAGCGGCTCTAAAAAGCCACTGGATAAACCAATAGCAATACAATTTTTATTCCAGGATTTTTTACGCCTGCCAGTTTGAAAACGAATATGATTTAAATTAGCCAGCGGCTTACCATCTAGATTTTCCAGTAAATTTTTTGCAACCGCATCATCACTTGTGTAATGGCTGCAATAAACCTGGCCGTTACCAGTACGACTTTGCAACGGAATGCGCCATTGCCAACCGGCATCGCGTGCGATGGCTTTAGTGTAGGGTAATGGCACGGAAGTTTTTTCTGAAGGCACCGCAATGGCTCTATCACAGGGCAACCAGTGGCTCCAATCTTCGTAACCCGTATTGAGTGTTTGTTCGATCAATAAACCGCGAAAGCCTGAACAATCGACAAATAAATCGCCAACAATCACTTCGCCGGATTCGAGTGTAATTGATTGTATGAATCCACTATCAGCATGTTGCTGAACCTGCACAACTTTTCCTTCTGTGCGCTTAACTCCACGAGCCTCACTGTACTCGCGTAAAAAAGTTGCGTACAAAGAGGCATCAAAATGAAATGCATAACTGTATTTTGAGGATAAAGAGTTGGCATTATTATTCGGATAATTAAATTTTTCAGCGGCGGCTGCCACCACACCTAACGAGTAATCACCAATTGGATATTGATTGCCCATCATTTTTGCTTTTAACCAATAGTGGTGGAAGCTCACGTCGTTAATGGTTTTTCCAAAAATACCAAAGGGGTGAATGTAAGCATCACCTTTTTTTGCCCAATTCGAGAACTCAATACCTAACTTATAAGTTGCATTGGTTTTTTGCATAAATTCATTTTCATTGATGCCTAAGGTTTCATTAAAAAAACGAATGTGTGGTACGGTTGCTTCACCAACACCTACAGTACCTATGAGCTCTGACTCAATTAACGTAATGTTATACTTTTTATTCCCCAAAAATTTACCAAGCGCAGCGGCTGACATCCAGCCAGCTGTTCCTCCGCCGACAATGACTAGGTTAACAATATTATTATTCATATTTGTACGTTCACATTTTTGGTGTTTGATGCATCAGCCCTCAGCTAGGCTGGCCTATTTTTAGCCACATACTCTTTTAATTCAGTTAGCCATTTCCGTTGCGACATCAATGAATCAGCCTGCTTTCTTGAGTGTTCGAGATGCTCTGAAATTTTTTGCTTTGCGAAATTCCCTACAAGGTCGTTTACTGCTGGCACTCTTGTGGGGTAATCCATACCATAAAGCACCGACAAATAACTTTCTGTATGAAAAAAATCAAACGTGCTTGCAAAATCAGTGCGCTGTGGAATGGAATATTTCCATAATTCTAATCGCTCTTTTAAAAGATCGGATAACGGCACCTGCTCAGTAACATCTCGCCAGAATTGCGTATCTCTTCTATCTGAAATACAGTAATGCAGTTGAATAAAATCAAAAATACGCTCCCAAATTAGTGTCGCAATCTCGTTGCATGATTTTGCATATACCGCAATTTCTTCTTTATGTAAGGGTATTTTTTTTGCAATCATACCTGCGCAAAAGTCTGTTATAAAAAGAGATGTAGCCTCAAGTGGCTCTACAAAGCCATGAGCCAAGCCCAGTGTTACGCAATTTTTCTCCCATATTTTTTCTCGAAAACCTGCCTTCATCGAAATTTTCCGAGCATTCGAATTTTCAAGATCTCTTCCGTGGTATTTAGAAAACTCTTTTAGAGCCTCATCATCACTCATATGCTGTGAAGAATACACAAGTCCGGTGCCGCGTCGTGTTGTCAGTGGAATATCCCATACCCACCCAGCACCATGTGCCACGGCTTTGGTATACGGAAAAAGCTCTTCATTTGGATCAGTGGGAACCTGTAATGCCAACGCGGTATCGGTTAAAATTATGTCGCTTTTATCAATGAAGGGAACGTTTAATGTTTTACCAAATAACAATGATGAAAAGCCGCTGCAATCAACATAAAAATCAAATTCTTCGTGACCACCTGAATCATACTGGAAGCCTTTAACAGTGCCGTCGTCATGTAACATTACGTGCTTAACGGTTTCGTAAATATGTTTTATACCGAATCTTTTTTTGGCGTTATCTGCTAGCAGCGTAGCAAATTTGGCGGCATCAAAGTGATACGCGTAATTCACCAAACCTTTATAGGGAGGGGAGTCTGTTCGCTTAGGGGAGCGGTTGCGTTCGGCCACATAATAAGCAGCGGATAACTTTGAATAATGAGCTTGTGTTTTATTGCCCAACCAATAGTAGGTGACATCGTATCCACTGGGAAATGGTGCATCAAAAGTGTGGTAATAAAAATTATCTTTTCCGTATTTTTCAGAGCTCATCCAATTGGCAAATTTAATAGCGGTTTTAAAAGTCGCATCGCAATGCAAGAACAAATCAACTTCACTGATACCAAAACTTTGTAAACTATTGCGGATAAACGGAACCGTGCCTTCACCCACACCGATAACAGGGATATCTTTTGATTCTATCAATGTGATTTCAATTTCGGGATCGCGCGACAACTCCAACCCTAAATGATTTGCACTAAGCCAACCAGCATTACCGCCACCCACAATTGCTATACGCTTTATCTTCATGAAAGCTTCCAAATTCAATTATTTTTTTGGTCTTTTTATTACTTCTTTAATCTTTCTATAACGTGATCTTTAATTGTTCTTTCAGCATGGGGGGTTATTTCCCCAACTGCATATTGGCAATGCTCTGGAATATAAGAAGCCGGATCTATACCTTGCTTAAACAGATAATGATCGAACATAGCTCGCCAGGCATTCCGCTGAATAGGCGTTAGTTTTCGCATCGCCAGCATCGCCACATTTAAACTATCAAGCGGTGTTGGTTGAATTACTTCCTTAGCGGCAGACCCATTCCACCAGTAATTCATCAAACCATTCACTTTTTCTAGCGAGTCCACATGGTGCCACCAAAGCATGGGAATAAAAATCGCATCGCCGGGAAGAAGCTCTGCAGAATATGCATTATCGAGCGCAGCTTTAAACCGCGGATAACGATCAAAATCCGGGTTATGAAGATTTACCAAACTAACCGGTGCGCCAGCGGGGGTAAAATTTAGCGAACCGGGATATAAATTGGCGACTTGCGCAGGAGGAAAGAGAATAAATTTTCTGCGCCCTGCGACCACACAAGCAACATTATCGGAACCGTCATAATGCGCGCACACAGTCGTCTGATTTCCCACCCACAAACGAGGCGCCACATCCGGGAAGAAATCAGATTTATTGTCGTCAGCCAAGCCTGGCAATATATCGCTCAGCACTAGATTTTGTATCGATATAGCGGGGTAAATTTCTTTACTCATTAATTCTAATAATCGGCCTAAAAATAAATCTAATCGCTCATCTCCCTTAATATAATTTAGGTCGGTCATATCATCATTATAAAAAAAACGTCCTTTTATATCGGGATGTCCCACCAATATACTGGCCTTTTTATCGGTGTAAAAACGCATTAAATACGAAGCAAAATCTTGCGGTGTTTTTTTCGCTGCATTCACTAGTGGCCAATGCTCGGCAAAACCGCGAATTACTATAGGTTGCTGCAGGGGAACTATCTCTTCAAAAAATTGCTTTGCCGAGAGATTTTTATATTCAGGGATGTTTTTATAATCTGTCATCTACTCACCCTTGCGCCCATTAACCCAGTTCGATGAATTAACCTAGCTCGATGCAATATTGATTGCTCTAAAAAGCCATACATCACGATAAGTTATCCCAGATTAAAAACACTTATAAACTTGTAAAAAAAGCGCACAACATTTCTGCTGCACGCCTTTTTTAACAACTTCCTACTAGAAAATTAATCAGTTAGAAGGTTGCACGCACAGTCAAACTGTAACGACGGTCAGTCGTGAAGTTAAACGCATTCGTTTTGGTGCCAGCTTGATTCAATTGA
>JAYTSJ010000092.1:0-7707 GCA_043745725.1 Gammaproteobacteria bacterium
CCCTCTTCAGTAAGCGCTTCAATTTTCTTGTTAACTAATTTAACAGTAGATCTTTGAGCTTCGTCAGAAGCTTTGGCCCAGTCTGCAGCGATTGATTTCAAGTCAGATTTGAATGTGTCAATCAAGGCTGCTTGTGATTTGGCAATGTCAGATACGGTAGATTTTAGGTCAGCTTTAAACGTGTCAACCAAAGCCGATTGTGCTTTAGACTGCTTTAATTGCTCATCTTTATGTGCTGATTTCAACTCTGTGATTGAGTGTTTTAAATCCGCGATCTCTTTGCTTTTTTGCGCGTCGCTGGCAACCAGGGATTTAACTAAAGCGAGAATCTGTTGAATTTCTGCGGGCACAACAACATTTTCTTTAGACTTCTTTTGCGAAGTTTTGGATTGCTGAAGTACTTGAGCTTGACTTTCGTCATTCTTTTCATTATTATTCATATCGATGTCCTAAATATCACCGCCGACCGACTCCTACATCGGTTTAAGCATAAACATAAAGCCGCCTGCGAAGCGGCTTTTATGTTTTCTGAGCTGTCATAGTCTTGCCTTTACTAATTTTTGGAAACGTAATTTTTTTCAGAGCTGGCGGTGGCATAGATAAGCCCGTGGACGGTTTAACCACCACTTCAACAGCACTTTCTTTAGCCCTCACCTCTTCTGCTTTCACTTCTAATTGTTCTTTCGCTTCTTTTGCGATTTCTTTTATTTGTTCGCGCGCAGACTGTAATAATAACTCGGCCGACTCCTGACCATCAATCTCAAAACCTTTGACGTTAAATCCAGTTTTCACACTGTGCATCAACATTGATCGGCTTACTTCAGCAACAGAAAGACCGGTCGCCTCAGCTGTGGCTGAAATCGCTTGTGCTAATGTACCAAGGATCAACGGCTTGATGCTGTCTTTTTCTTTCATCTCAACGATTTCATTCACTTTATCTACTTTTTTAAATGCCATGATTATTTCCTTTGCATAATTTTTTACATACTTGGAAAACGCTTCTGCTGTTTTTCCTGCTCGATCTTCTCAACTTTTTCCAGCACTGCTTCGCGCATAAAATTAAGCTCGGTCATCGTTAGATTTCTTTCCCTGGCCAATTCGATAGAGGCGTTAGTGACGCGTGAAGCCATCTCTTCTGTGATTCTTAAGGCGAACAGCTTAGTTTTTAAACCTTTGGCTGACATGATGTTTTAACTCCTTTTTCGTACATAAGTAACTTAAATACAATAGTACACTAGTACATGGCATCTGTCAAGCAATACTTGCCTTTAGTTAGTCGTATTTAGCTAATTTTTCTGCAATTGCAAAAACATATTTAGCCACGGATGTAGCAGAGGGAATGGGACGATAAACGCTGTCTGAAAGATGCGCGAAAATCTCATGTTGAGGAATTCCGATGACGGGTTTTGCTGGGAACTTGCTGATGAATTGTGAGCGGTCTTTGATCCAGCCTTCACTCTTCCAGGTTTTAGTTAGAATAATATGAGCGTTCTTGTTTTGCGATAGCAGTGGCCATGATTGGTTGAGTGCCAACATGTCGTGTTCTGTCGCATTGGCACTGACTAGCACCACGTTCGCTGAATTTGCAACCCAGCCATCGAAATCTTCACGTGCAGCTGCGCCATCGATGATGAACGTAGCACCCTCAACGTCTTGATATTCAGTCACGTAGCGATTGAAGAGATTAGCAAAATATTCAAGATCGTCAGGGTTCTCGCGATTAAGGCCATCAACTACCGCATAAGGGCGACTTGGGCTGGTATCAAGTGCGGCCATCGATGGCCTGGACTTGTCTGTTTCGAACAGAAAAACCGGCCTGCCGTTCGCCGCCGCGCCGATTGCGAGCAAGTGTGCTAGTGTGGACTTTCCAGAGCCGCCACGGGCCCCTAGCGTCGCAATAATGATGGGTTTCATCTTAGCCATGTTGAGTGGCCTTGGCTTTTTCTGCATCAATTTCTGCAATCCTAGCCAGGACTGATTCGCGCACGAAGTCGCTTTTCTTGAAGTCGACATGATTGAAGAAAGAATATTCGCGCACGAAGCTCTCTAAGTCTTCGTGATGGCTTTCACCAATGACGACGCTAAAGCGGATATTGGGTTCGACTTTTAGCGCTTTTACTGGATTATAAGCACTGCCAGAGGGGGTCTTGGTTTTGTCAGCGTAAACAATGTGTAATGATTCAATAATTGCTTCACGCACAAAGTCGCTTTTTGAATAGCCTCTGCCTTTAGTGAAAGCTAATTCACGTACATAATTCTCTAGCTTTATATGCATAGATTCTGGAATAACGACGCTGAAGCGAATGTATTTTTCTTTTGGCGGTTGATTGATGATGGCCATTTTTATTCCTAATTTTTTATAAAATAAAGTTGTTACATTTATGTGAAAAGCATACACGCACTTCGTGTTATTGTCAATTACTATTTCGTTTGAATAAAAACCGAACACTTTTTTTAGTCGTATCGGGTTTTTCCACGAGTTATATTAATGGGTATCCGAAATACGGATACCCATATTAATTAAATACCGGTTCTGGTAGATCGATGATATCCATTTTTACATGGCCACCACGTACCCATACCGCTACTGCTTTCGTATCACCTAATTGCGAGAAGTCAGCGTCTGTCAGAACATCTTCAAGCACTGCGCCAGAGAAGTATTCTTTAGACTTGTCTTCCGCGCGATGTTCTGCAGCTGCCAAAGCACCAAGATAAGACGTCGTATTATCACTGTAGCCTTTGCCGTCAGGCGTTCCGACGTACTGCTTGGGCAAAAAGCGATAGTCAGCTTCAAAAGGCGCTTTATAACTAGAAAAATCAAGGCTGGGCGTTTTTGCGCAATAAGGTATCGCTGCTTTTCTGATCACATCAATATCCGCTAAGATCTTCGTTTGTTTTTTAAGAACATCAACCCCCGTGATTTGACGTATTCCTTCAAATGATTCGATCTCATTAGAAGACTTCAAGTGATAACGCATTGTCTTGCCTGCACGCTGTTTAAATAAAGCGCTGGTTGCAGGATCGTTTTGACGCATGCTAATAATCGTTGAAAAGTTATCGATGTAATTGGAGGCAGGCACCTTGCCAACAATCATTTCGAGCGCGTTTGCGGTTTGTGTTGCAACCACAAAACCACCACCAGGGCCCATCGCAGATCGCGCGATGTTGATGAAGTTAATATCACTAACACCCACAAAATCTGCCGTAATGATCTCTTGCACTTCATCGAAGTAAACCTTAAATGAATGCAACTTGGGCAAACTGCTGTCACGCATTTGACGTTTTCTTAACTCCAAATACACGAGAGTTTTGATGAAGATCAATACGATCTTGCCGCAGATGCCAGAGTCCACTGAATTTAAGTCCGTGAAAACTGCCATGGGCTCACTGAACATTTCACTAATCGAAAATCCAGAAGCTTCACCAGAGGCAAAGTTTTTCAAGATACCCTCTTGCGTTTCAAACTGACTAAGTGAAGCGGTAATATTTGCTTGCACACCATCTAATGTCGAAGGTGAATTCAAGCTCATTGTATGCCATTTACCAAAAACATACTCAATACTGCCCCACAGCCCTTCGGTTGCCAAATCTTGCATGACAAAAAAGGTTACAGGATTGGCGTATTCAGACTTGATAGCATCAATCATTTCCCAAATTTGTGAACCTGGCTCCACTTTTTGTTGAGTTAAACGATAGATATTCAAAAGGCTATAGCAACGACGGCCGTTTACACGAGACCACTCGACGCCTGCGGTCGTGCGTTCGTAGGCTTCTAAAATTGTTGCAGCACAGCGTATAAAGTGATCACGCATTGCATTCCAGAATGGATCAGATCCACCGCCGCTAGCACCGGTGGATTGTTTCAATACAGAAGCTAAGATATCAGCAACTAATTGAGGCTTGGTGCCCTGAAGAAGATCAAGACCAACCGATCCTTCTTGGATACCTATGACCACAGTTTTAAGACCGGCTTTACGTGCAATAGGACCGAGGTCTTTGTATAGATCTCCTTTACCATCACTGACGTAAATAGAACCAACGTGGCCATCTATGATGCTTTTTACGTCTTTTTTGAACAATGGTTTAAGAATTTTTGTGGTCTTACCTAAGCCAGAGGCGCCAAATACTAAAATATGCTGAGCTCTGGCTTGATTGGTTAATACCACATCTTGTGCGGGCTGAGGTGCTGACAGATGTCCTCGAAACGCGAATTTACCTGTTGCTGTACCTAAAACCACACCATCTCGACTATCCCAGGAATTAACCGCTTCTACAGATTTAACGTAAGCAAGGTTTTCTTCACGACGATCTTCTGCGCGGTAGTTGTAACGTGTCACCGCCTCTTTAGGCATATTACGCAAATCTGCGGATACGCTATCAGCGATAGATTTAATGAATGAACGATGTAAATTCCAGAAATCACGCCAAAAGCGGGCATGACTCAACATAACAGCACACACCATTAAAACCAAGAAGGATAAGCCTGCAAAAACCGCATCGAATCCAAGGCGTAAGCCTGATTCAAAGACCGCTGCAAGTTTGGGCAATACATTATGCATCATCGTTGTAAACCAACCTGTACCAGCTGCTTCCAATAGGAAATCAGCTGCGCTATCGTCAACTGTTTTTGCTGAAACAAAAGCTGCGGAACTCATAATAATGAATATGAACAAAGGAATAGCAACAGCGATAAAACACATGATGCCCAGTTGCCTTTTCGCATTTTCATGCGAAAGAATAAGCGCTTTCTCGACTGAATCTTTGATCAAATCGTCGGTTACATACATTGCACTTAGCTCGGTAGAGGGATCGCTACCGTCGGCTAAATAACCGTCTGTAATGACATGGCGACGCATGTCAACTGGGGCATCTAGCCAATACTGAGCGAATCGACTCTTCGGCCAGCGCTGCTCAGCAGCCAACATCAAGTTACCGCGCAGCAGTGCATTATTGCTGTCTTTGAAGATTGATTCACCGCCAAAGTATCCGTCAGTATTTTCTATAATCTTCTTATCTTTTGAGCCTGACATTACCCTAAGTCTTGAATTGACGAATGGCAGCCAACGAACAAAAATAAGACAAAATACGGCTGCTTTTACGCCAATTTTGGCGAAGGGACCGCATATCTTGTGTGTTAATGCAAAAATCTTACTAAATAGCATGTTTATCATGATTAATTCTTTCCTGTGAATTTTTTATCAGCTGGAAAATCAGCGATGAGGCTGGCGTAAACATCAAAAATACCTACATCTCCATGTCCAGATAATGAGCTGCGGCCGCTTAAATCTATTGGCGTATATGACCATTTGCCATCGGATTTATAAAACAAACCCAGCCACGGCTTAGTGTCATAGTCTCCCTCCTGTTCATTAAATCTTGAGTGATAGACTGAATACACATACTGGTGAGGTGTAGGTGAATCAAATACCATGGAGCACATCGGCATCTCAAAATCAAACTGGTTATGCCACGGCTTTGAGGTTAAATCTTCGGTCTTTAAGCAGGTAACCGACTTTCCCGAATTTAGCGAAATAACCGTATCATCCGCAAATTTTTTGATTTCTTGATAGCTTGAACTAATGCCAACCGCTTTCAATCCGTCCAGCTTTTTGTCTTGTGCGTCTAATACATAAACTTGCGTTTGGCCGCGTGAGGCAACATTTAGCGCAGAAGTGATGCGTTCTGAGCCTTCGTATCTATTCTGAGCATTTATGGAATCATCTACCGATACCTCTCCACCGCCGAACATGACACCAAGCTTTGAAAATGAATAAATTGTTAGAGAAGGAACGAATGTAATAACAAGCCCAACCGCGATGACCGACAAAGCAATGGCTCGCTTATAAGGCTTATAAAAATGTTCGTTAAAGGACTCGGAATAAAGCATTCTCGCGTGTGCTGCATGACCAGGGGTGATCAATTGAATTATCGGAAAATCGCCTGGTATGGGCGCAACTTTCGATCCTGCATTAAATTTCATGATGTATCCTTTTGTCATTAATGTATTGATAACTACCCCTACACTCTACCACATAACACATGATATGTCAAGGTGTTTAGCACATAATATTCAAATTAAGTGTTAAGGCGGTTAAATGTAAGTTATTGAACAGACAATATCTAAATACTGTTCGTAAATAAATAAAAGGCTACGGATAAGGATTTGGAACAGTTTGATTGATTGTTTTGGGAATGGGTGTCAGCTAAAGATGCAGCTGAACACCGCAAAGCCTGATGGACATCATGTTTAGAAATAGTCTGACTAAACCGACTAAGGCGCCCAACCTGGCGATGCAAGAACAGGTAGATGACCTATGGTTTTGCGAAGCCGAAAAACGCGGTAATCTCGATGAATTTATTAGTGAGCGCCTCAGCTAACCACTAGCAAAATTGCATAAATTGACATCTATTTGCCATCAAGTTGATACCAACTCCGCCTTCAAGGACCTCTAAGCCCTTTCTGCCAAGACCTTTGGTGAGAGGCTTGGCTGACCGGGTTGCGCAGTAGATGTTAGGATATTTAACTTTCAATTGTGGCTGGAAGACTACGACCGTAATTAGAGTAAACAAACTGTAAGCTTGAATAAACTTCTTCTGTCGCAATAATTCCATAAATCTTATTTAAAGATTCCTCATCTTTAATGCCCAATTCAATCGTGTCTTTAACAGTTTGAGAAATTGACCAAATTTCAGAATCTAGCGTAATCTTTTGTTGGATTATTCTATTAACGTTGGAATCATTTTGTGAAAGACAGTTGGTTTTCTTTGCCTTCTTAATACCTTCAGGAGTGTGATCATAAGCACGAAGAAGTGTGTTTACAATATTGATATATTGATCTCTTATTTGTGCAAGTGTTAAATTGGGCTCTAACAAAGGATGAACATTATTAAATGCTGTTGATTGAAAATATTGGCTAAGGTCAAAATTAACATTATTGTAAACAAACTTAATACTTTCCCAGAACTCTTCTGTTAACAAACCTAAATCATTAAGTTTTTTACAAGTAAAACGATTTTTCAGTTCTGAAACGATTTCTTCGATAACAGCCCATATTTCACAGTCAGGCATAATTCTTTGCTTAATGATTCTGCTAACGTTAAACGGACTGTAACAGCTGCAACCATTTACTTTTGACCACCCCCTTCCTGCTGCCGTGCTGTCATACACATAAAGAATATTGGTAAAGTAATACCTCAAAGTATCTCTAGCTTCTTCATAAGTTACCTTAGTTCCCATACAATCGTCCCTTGTTTAATCCAAACACAACAAAATACTAACACAAAACACACGATATGTCAAGGTGATTAGCACATTTGCTCTTCATGCTTCCTTCGAGGATTTTTAAGCCCGTCTTCACCATGATGTGTATAAAGGGGTATGGCTGATTAGAGGTAGCGCAACTCTAGCCCTTCCCTTCTGCCCCACTAGCCTTGCGTCAACTATGGAGTGTATATTCCAACTTTGGTATCCATGATTGAAAATGGTGAGATTTAGTTGTCACTTGACAACTTTACGGAAGGTTATTACAATGTTAATTAAGTTGAGAAAGTGACCAAACGTGCCACATCCAAACAAAGAAATTGCAGCAGCTATTCAATATGCAGAAAACAATGGTTGGCGTATAGATGTGGGTGGATCTCATGCTTGGGGAAAAATGTATTGCCCTCATAATAGTAGTGATTGTCGGTGTGGTGAATTTTGCAAAA
>JAYTSJ010000093.1:0-8603 GCA_043745725.1 Gammaproteobacteria bacterium
AGTGCGGTGAATATGCTCAACGAAAGCATTAAAATCCTGAACTAAAATTTCAAAACTCGGTGCATCGCCGCGCTCACCCGGAGAATAACCATGGCCTCTTGCATCCCAGGCAAAAGCCCAATCTTGCACGCAGCCGAACTGTTCAACCAAAGGCTGTATTCGCCCGGAATGTTCATGACCTCGGTGTAGAAAAATGAGCGCTCTCGGTGCTCCATCTGTACGTATGTTGTTAGGCCGCCACGAGCGATAAAACAAACGAGTTTGATCCTCGCTCGAAAATCCTGATTCGGTTTTAGTCCAAGCTTCTTGCGACACTATAGTCATTTTTAAAATCCAATATGTAAAAAATAAATCGTAATATAAAGCAAAGGTGCCGTAATTACGAGGCTATCAACACGGTCTAGAATACCACCGTGTCCGGGAATTAATTGAGAAAAGTCTTTGATTCCTAAAAACCGCTTAGCTGCAGAAAAAAGCAGGTCTCCGGCAAAGCCACCTAGAGAAAGCAACAGCGCCAGTAAAAGAAGATAAAAAATGCTAGTCAGATGCAGATAATGTCCCAATGACACAGACACTAGTAAGCTGACAACTAAACCGCCACCTAAACCTTGCCAGGTTTTATTTGGGCTGATGCGTTGAGCAATTTTTTTTGTACCAAAAGTTTTACCAATGACAAACTGCGCAACATCGTTGAGTGCCGTTATCGTTAGCAAATAGAATAGCCATGCTTGATTGGTTTGCTCTGGGAAAGGGAGATATTCGATACGAATGAGAAAACTGATTCCATAACAGCTAACGAAAAACAGCAAAAATAATAATGAATTAGTGGATTGCCGAAGCCAGAAAAAAAGGCAATAGATAATTAGCAGTGTTGGTATTGAGAAAAATATATTGAAAGGGGAGAAGTAACTCAAACTAATGATCAACCCAAGGGTAACTAAACAAGTCAGTAAAAAAATTCCCTTTTTTCCATTATAAAGCAACGCTAATTCGCGCATCACCAAACCGCTAATAATCAGCGTAAGCAACAACGCTGTGTACGGATAAACGTATAAGCAAGCGGACATGACGGGAAAAATTCGCCACCAGGAAAGTACTTGCTGCCGTAATTGAGTTTCAGTAGCGAGCCGTGTTTTGTGCACAACAATAAGCGAACTGATGCCTAAGCCTAAATATAGGATAGCCATGGCATTCCATATTGAGTGCAAACCGCTTGAATGTATAACTGACAACAATATGTAAACCTTCCCTAAAAAATTATACTTTCTCGGCTAAAGTGAAATGCTCTCAAGCGCTTCAAAGTATATTATAAAAAACCTTGGGTGATGGTTTTTTAATTTAGTTTAAACTTTAGGTAAAGCATAGAGCAGTATCGGGTGCTTGGTGAAGTATATGATTTGGCTTGAAATATTAGAACTAGCATGAATATTTTGTTGGATTTAAACCCGGGCTTTTCTGGTGTAGGTTATATTCGGTACGTAAAAATTGTTTTTTGGCTGGAAAATTTAGGGAAAGTAGTCTTTTGTCGAGCGTGCTCATGAAAAATAACGTCAAATGTGATAGATTATTTTCCATTAAGTTTAAAAGTTGATCATTTTCAGGTTGAAAATCACATGTTGGTCGCTGCATCAAATCAATTACAGCCGCATAACAATAGATAAGATGAGGAGCTGACAATGCTTACATATCAACAATTACTTCAGCTAACCCAGCAATTGCCGCCGTTAAAATTTTCGTTAGCAGAAGATTGCGATTGGGCAAAGAATGATTTAGCACAAGCCTATTTAAATTTTTATAAGATTAATTTTCTACATGAATTTGCAGGTGTTGCGCACGGATTCGGATGTATAGATGCTGCGGGTTTTCGTATAGCGACTCATTACTGGTTACCGGTTAATCCGAAGGGAACCTTAGTTATTAATCATGGTTTGTACGATCATACGGGTATTTATAATCACGTAATTCGTTTTGCATTAAAACTTAATCTTGCGGTGTTAATTTTTGATTTGCCTGGCCATGGTTTAAGTAGTGGCGAGCCTACGGAAATTAATTCTTTTGATCAATATGCTGATGTTCTCGCTGTAATTCTTGAGAAAAGTAAAACCTTAATGCCGCAGCCTGTGTATGCACTGAGTCAAAGTACAGGCAGTGCGATGGTTTTAAATTATCTCTGGCGTTATGCCTTTCAAGATCCTTCACGGCAGGGCTTCAATAAAATTGTTCTTTGTGCCCCTTTAATTTTGGCGCGTAGTTGGCGTTTTGGAAAATTTCTTTATCTTGTATTGAAACCATTTGTGAAGCAATTAAAGCGTGGTATTTCACATAACTCGCATGACAAGTATTTTATTCAATTTCTTGCTCATCAGGATCCGCTGCAAGCAAAACATCTTACGCTTAAATGGGTAGGTGCTATGAAAGCATGGGATCAGCAATTTGCTACATTTACACCGCAAAATAAAGAAATAGCTATAATGCAAGGCACTGGTGATATGACTGTTGCCTGGCATTACAATCTGCCGCAAATACAACGTAAGTTACCTAATACAAAAATATTTATGATTGCGAATGCGAAGCATCAATTGGTTAATGAAAGTGAAGAATATCGTGCGCAAGTTTTTAACGCGATAGAGAAATACTTGAACGTATAAATTTGATTTTATAACCAATAGCGCTGCATAAGGGTTTGCCTGATTTTTTTTTGCGTAAAAAATCGGCAGAAAAATTTATCGAAGTTCGCTTAATTTCATATCTGAAAAACCTACTCGCATTGTTTATTACCACCCCTCCAATTGATTACCGCCACAGCACTTAAAATTAATACTGCTGCACTCCATTCCATAATGCCTGGTCGCTCTCCGAGTAAAAAAATACTTGAAATGACACCGATCATTGGTGTAATTAAAGATGATAAGGATGAAACGCTAACTGGCACTAAAGTAACGAGTTTTACCCACGCCCAATAACAAAACATAAAAGCAATAAACACATTATATACAACGCCCCATAAGCGTAGTGTTGAAGGAAGGTGTTGGGGAATGCCATCAATAAAGTAAGCGCCGATTAAAATTGGAATGCTGGCTAAGAATAATAACCACCCAGTAAGCGCTACGCTGTTAAGCGGAATGTCCCAGCGTTTCATTAATATTGTACTAATCGCCCAGCACCAAGCGCCACCAAGCATGAGCAGTGCGCCGCCGAAAAGTGATGAACTTAAAGGCGCACTAAACCAATTGATAAATGATTCGCCCATCAATACTAAAATACCTGCGATACCTAAACACAAGGCTATGGCAACGCGCCAATGAAAGCGATCTTGCAACATCCATATTGACAATAACACCGTCCAAATCGGCATGGTGTAACCTAAAAGCGCCGCGCGACCTGCGGGTAAGAGTGCAAGGCCGTAAGTCGCCAGCACATTCCACGCTACAATATTCAGTAAGCAAATAATTAATGTTTTTACAAGGTAACCCTTGGGAATTTTAATCGGCTGGTTGGTGTAACGCGCTATGGCTAAAATGCCCAGGCCACCTAAAAATAAACAAAAGCCGCGAAAACTAAGCGGAGGAACACCAGCAAGAATATATTTCATAATCGGCCAATTGAATCCCCAACCAAAACCTAAGCCGAGCAATAAAAAAAGTCCTTCGCGGGAAAGTCGGTTAGCATCTTGGGGCATAATTTTTCCGTAGAAAATTTAAAGTGCAAAGTGTGAGTACGACTTGAGTATATAACTTGAAAGTACAACTCGAGAGTGCAAATTTAGAGTGGAAATCGAAAGTTAAAATCAAGAGTGCAATGTGCTGTAAGTTGAGCGATTACCTTATGTTTATCGACACTGCGATGATTTATTTCATCGCAGTGTCGTGTTAACCCGGGCGCAGCATTTGAAAATTGTTAACAAAAAAATCACTCAGATTTGACGGTTGTAGGTGTATTGGGTTTTATTTCGGGATTAATGTTAGTAGCGCAACCTTTGCCTGTGGTGAGATCCACATTGCAACGATAGACTCGCACATAATCTACATCCATTTGTTGTGGAAAATGTGTTGCGCTTGTCGGGCCCTTAGGCCAACCACCTCCGACCGCTAAATTTAAAATTAAATGAAATTTTTGATCAAAGGGCTCCGCTTTTTGGCTGCGTATCGTTTTGCCATTATCATCATATAAGGTAAACCAGGCATCTTTAGTTTGCGTTGCAAAGTGAACATTATCCACATACCAGCGTATTTCACCTTCTTCCCATTCCACTGAGTAGCGGTGGAAGTTATCCCATATGTTGGTTGCTGGTGTGTACTCAGTTCCGCTCAAATTATTTTTAGGGGGAAAATCTCCGTAATGCAGAGTGCCGTGAATCTTGTTGCCAAAAATACCCGTGTTGGAGTTTACCGCTTCAAAAATATCGATCTCACCTGAGCGTGGCCAAAAGCCATATTTCCATTCGCTAGGCATCATCCAAATTGCGGGCCAAATTCCTTGACCTTGTGGCATTTTTGCCTTGATTTCCATACGGCCATATTTCCAGTCGCCTTTAGTTTTGGTGCGTAATCTGGCGGAACTGTAAGAGCGAGTAGCCGAAGTATCATTAACGTTATAGTTTGGATCCTCATCATCTTTATCTTGGCCATGAATGGATTCTTTGCGTGCAATAATGTGTAATTGCCCATTTTTAACTACAGCATTTTTAGTGCGATCGGTGTAACACTGCAATTCATCATTGCCGCCACCAAAACAATTTTTTAAAAATGTCCATTTTGTGGTATCAATCTTTGATCCCGAAAATTCGTCACTCCAGATTAATTCCCACTGGTTACTCGGTACGCTGTTTTCGTTAGATGTACTGGTGTTGGCAGGTATCGATGTGTCACCGTTGCTAGTGCAGCTCAATACGGATAGAAATATTAAGCTGGAGAAAAATGTTTTTTGCATTATGAAATCCCAAGAAACTATGCGTGTTAAAATTTATATCCATAGTAGATTATTATGGCTTATGTTGATAATAAAGTTTAGAAATAAAAAGCTCTTTTCGAGAAGGTCGATGTGGCGTTGGTTTGTATGGTGCTCATTTTGACAGAAAAGGGTTGGTAAAAGATCAGGCCGCCGCCGTCAAAATCTTAGTTGCTACTTCTGCTGTTATATCTCTGTGTTCACCAATGGGCAATGAATTGTGTTGAACTAGTTTTTCTACAAGTGTGGACGTTAAGCTATCCGTTATTCCGTAGCCTGCAAATGTTGTTGGCGCCCCCATTTTTTCAAAAAAGTTTTTGGTTTCTGCAATCGCGGCATCAATTAATTTTTCTTCATCGCTATTGGTTAAGCCCCACACACGTTTTCCGTATTGAATTAATTTTTCGCGTTTAGTGGTTCGCTGCTGACTCATTAATGCGGGTAATACAATGGCCAAAGTTTGTGCGTGATCCAAGCCATGCAGAGCAGTGATTTCATGACCGAGTGCGTGAGTTGCCCAATCTTGCGGAACGCCTACACCGATCAAACCGTTCAGCGCCATGGTGGCCGCCCACATAATGTTAGCGCGAATTGCGTAATCATTTGGCTGTGTTAAAACTTTTGGGCCTTCTTCAATTAATGTTAATAATAAACCTTCGGCAAAACGGTCTTGCACTTTAGCGTTCACAGGATAAGTGAGGTATTGCTCCATGATGTGTACAAATGCATCAACCACACCGTTAGCAATTTGGCGCGGTGGTAGGGTGTAAGTAGTGGTAGGGTCGAGTATCGCAAATTGCGGGTAAACCAGTGAATTGCCGAAGGCGAGTTTTTCGTGAGTTGAAAATTTAGTGATTACCGAGTTGCCATTACTTTCGGTGCCTGTAGCGGGTAATGTGAGTACACAGCCAATAGGTAATGCGCTTTGAATGGGAGAATTTTTGGCGAGAATATCCCAAGGCTCGCCTGAAAAATTTATTGCAGCCGCAATTAGTTTTGTTGCGTCTATAACGCTGCCGCCACCAACGGCAAGGAGGAAATCAATTTTTTCTTCTTTTGCTATTTCTACCGCTTTCATTACGGTTTCGTAATGTGGGTTAGGCTCTATGCCAGAAAATTCAAAGAAAGTTTTGCCGGCCAGCGCTTGAATAACTTGATCGTATACGCCATTTTTTTTAATGGACCCGCCGCCGTAAGTCAATAAAATACGTGCATTAGCGGGCAATAACTTTGTGAGCTCGCTGATTTGGCCTTCGCCGAAAACGATTTTAGTGGGATTATGAAAACTGAAATTGTTCATGGTGCAGGTATCCTTAGTCGATGGCTGACCCGATTAAGAGCGCAGAATATAAAACGTATATAAAGATGAGTGAATTAATTTGCGGATGTTTGCTCAGTGTGTGGATATTTTTGCAATGAATTAGCGCGGGCAGATAACGCCGGCAATAATATCAAACGCTACTGCCGTAAGCTTGCGCCCGGTGCAGGGGCCTGAAACACAATTTCCATTTTCAATCACGAAGAGTGCGCCGTGATTGGCGCACTGAATCATGGATTTACTGCTATCAAGAAATTTATCGTCTTCCCAATCCAGTGCTATGCCAACGTGTGGGCAGCTATTTTTATAAACAAAAACTTTGCCTTTTTTTTTGACAGCAAAGAGTTTCTCGTTGTCGTGATTAAAACCTTTGCTGCCATCTTCGGGGATATCATCAACACGCAATCCTACATCGCTCAACGGGCATTCCTCATCTCTATTTGCTGCTAGGTGCAATCAATGTTAGCTGTCGTTTGATAATTTTCCCCGCGCGCATGAGTTGAATTTCTACCTTGTCGCCCGGCTTATGGTTTTCGAGCGCACTCATATATTGATCATTATTGCGCGTGGGTTTGTCATCTATCGCAACGATAACATCACCTAATACTAATTGTCCCCAGTTGTTGCGTGTTATACCTTCTAAGCCTGCTTCGAGTGCGGGTGTGTTACCGAATACGTGCAAAATTGCCACGCCCATAATTCCGCTTTGCTGCGTCCATTGATCGGGTGCGAGGTCAACTCCAATAACGGGGCGGATCATGCGGCCATGTTTTATAAGCTGAGGCACTACATCTTTAACAGTATTAACTGGAATGGCAAAGCCAATACCAGCACTAGCGCCGCTCGGGCTGTAAATCATGGTATTTACGCCAATAAGTTGCCCTTGCGAGTTAAGGAGTGGGCCGCCGGAATTGCCGGGGTTAATGGCCGCGTCAGTCTGAATCACGCCGCCGATTTTGCGTTGATTGGGCGATTCAATTTCACGACCAAGAGCACTGACTACACCAGTTGTTAGTGTTGCGTCGAGCCCAAAAGGGTTGCCAATTGCCAACACTTTGCGCCCAACGGAAAGTAGGCTGGAATCACCTAAGGATAACGCAGTCAATTTTTCTTTAGGTGCGGTAATTTTTAATACGGCGAGGTCGCGCTCCGGTGCTAAGCCAACCACCTCAGCAGGCCAGGATGTTTGATCTTGCAGGGTAATCATTACTTTGTTGGCGTTTTCAACCACATGGTAATTGGTGACTATGTAGCCTTGCTCACCCCAGATGAAGCCCGTACCGCTTCCGGCGGGAACTGACATCAAATCATAGGAGCGAGGGTCGCGCATGAATTGCTGGTTGGTAACGAATACTACACTTGGACGCGCATGTTCAAATATTTGCATACTGTTGCGTTCGTCATCGGTAGCAAACTCAATTACTGCCGCTGTTGAAGGGGGTGGAGTTGCTGCAGCAACTGCTGTGCCTAGTGCAGTCAGTGCAGCAAGTGACAAACTTGATAGCCATTTCATGATTGTCTACTCTTTATTGTTTACATTAGGGTTAATCGCAAGCGAGGGTTAAATTCCCCGTGGCTTGCCACGAAATAAATTTTTGGAACAAAAATATACCTCGCTGTTTGCGGCGAGGTGTTTAATTTAAGAAATGCTTTTTTGCAATGCTTCCGGGCTGTTAGCACCATTGCGCAGTGCTTGAATGCGAACTTCCAACGGTGGATGGCTTGCAAAAAAACGGCCGACACCACCGCTGATAGCGAATGCTTGCATACTTGCTGGCATAGCGCTTTCGTCTTGGCCGGACTCAACTTGCAAACGCTGTAGCGCGCGAATCATGGCGTTTCTATCGCCCAGGTTTGCTCCTGCTTCGTCAGCGCGAAATTCGCGGTAGCGCGAAAATGCGGCTACGAGCATAGAGGCTAAAACACCCAATACCATTTCAGCCACAAAAGTAGCGATGTAATAGCCAAAGCCTGGGCCACTGCGCTCGTTATTGCCTTGTAACGCTTTATCGACAATAAATCCGATGATGCGCGCGAAGAACATGACAAAAGTGTTTACCACACCTTGAATCAAACTCAGGGTAATCATATCGCCGTTGGCTACGTGGCCGATTTCGTGAGCGAGTACGGCGCGCACTTCATCGCGTTCAAAGCGTTGCAGCAGGCCAATGCTTACCGCTACCAGTGCGGCATCTCGGTTCCAGCCAGTGGCAAATGCGTTGGATTCTTGCGCAGGAAAAATACCAATTTCAGGAGTTTTGATGCCGGCTTTTTGGGCCAGTTCGGTAACAGTATTTACCAGCCATTGTTCATCGGCATTGCGCGGTGTTTCAACCAG
>JAYTSJ010000094.1:0-13781 GCA_043745725.1 Gammaproteobacteria bacterium
CGTCCCTGAGCTAAAATTACCAACTTTTTGACCTACTAAAAATCCTTGCGCAATCCGGCAAGGATTTTTTTTACATAAAATTAATGCTCAACTCTGCGATGGTTAAGGTCGCACTTTTTTATCACGCTGGATTTCTTACTAGAATGAATGTTAACAATCCGCGCTAATGTTGCAGGCAGTGCGTAAGCTCACAGCAGGGTCGGTTGGGTTAGGCTATCCTATGCTTAAACGAACACCCGTTAAGCGGGCTCCGATATCTACAACACATGAGACTAATGCAACATGAGCGCAGCCCAAACGGTCAAATCCTGGTTGGGGGCGCGTAAAGCAAATTTGAAATTTATCTATGCTTCATTAAATCTATTTTTCACACCAAGCTTGATCGATACAGATCAAAGTCAACGTTTTTCCGGCCCAGGAAGTGCAGGCTTTAAAGGAGGAGTTTTCAACCCCGGGGCACTCGCAGGTGATGACAACATATTAATTGTAGCCAAGGGCCAGCACGTACATTGGGACGTGGCGCCGCCCGAGGATTTCGCTCAGGGCGACCCGCTACTCTTTAGCATGAACTATAAGTTCGATCTGTTATGCACGCATAAAATCAGCGTCATCGATAATTTACCCGGAATAAGTTCAAAACAGATCGAAGACTTCCGTCTGTTCAGGTTCAACAATAAAATTTATTCAAACCACACGCTGCTATGCTTAAAAAAAGAAGGCGGCTACGATAAATGCTTGCATACAATATCCGCACTTAACACCGACAATAGAACTCTGACGCTTATAGGCCAGCCCCTTTTAGATTTCAATCAAAATAATCAAGAAAAAAATTGGGGATTTTTTGAGCACAAGGATGAACTCTATCTATTGTATTCTTTCTCGCCTTATATTTTATTGAAGGCGATGGATTGGCCGGCACTTAGATTCAAAACAGTAGTCAGAGAAGAAACCAATCTCACCTTTTATAAACCCCCTATTTTGCAGGGGGAACATATCGCCCTGAGTACGAATCCAATCTCTTATGACGAAAAACACTTTCTAGTCATTATTCATTCTTCTACACGGGTAGCTCGATATCGCCGCCTCTATTTTCATTGGGCGGTGCTTATTGATAAAAAATCTTTACTTCCGGTAAAAATAACTTCATGCCCCCTCCTAAAAGGCGGGAAATGCAATGGTATGATGCCGGGCGTTATATTTACCATGGCCACACTTTTAATCGACGATTATCTAGTGCTATTTAGTGGCGAAGGTGACTCTTTTTGTTCTTATGTAAAAATAAAACAGAAAATATTAAATGCGAGCTTTGTTGATTTTAAGTAGCTATCCCAGCACTTCACCTAAGTGCACAAATTAATTAGGTGAAAATTCGATAGGAGAAATTCCGCCATGAAAAAGATGTTGTTCGCACTAATTTTTTGCATCCTTACCCAACCAGTGCTTGCAGGCTGGGAAACACATTGGATAGATAAATTCGACGGCACTTCGGTTAATTACAATATCTGGACTGCAGAAATTCAGGCCGATTATACCGGTACCGAAGAATGCTATACCGATGATGAGACCCCGCAAACAGGCAACCTGGATGTCTCCAATGAAACATTAAAAATTACTGCGCGCAAAGGAAATATTAATTGCCCGGGGCTGGATGGTAAAGCGAAAACCTGGACATCTGGCCGATTGAACACAAAAGATAAAGCCGAATTTTTATATGGCCGAATAGAAGCGCGCTTAAAATTTTCCAATTTGGAAAGTGGATTATGGCCCGCATTTTGGGCACTCGAAGGCAGAATTAGCGAACCGCCAATTAAAGGCGACGATGACAATGTACCTTGGCCAAACCTGGGTGCCGGCGAAATAGATATATGGGAATGGATGGCAGCCCAACCCTCAACTTACTTCAATGCTTTTCATAACATAGAGGGCGATAATGCTTTGAATCCCAAGTGCGGGATAACACGGGCACCTGCGTTGCCAAATGGCGCTGCTGATATTCAGCAATGGCACACCTATGCGATGGAGTGGACAAAAACAACGATTAATTTTTACATGGATAATAATTTGATGAGCACAAATAATGTTAGCGAGTGCGCACAATATAAAGAACCTATGTTCGTGTTAATTAATATTCAAATCGGCAACGCTGGCGGCCCGATAGATCCCAAGCTTGATAAAGCAACAATGGAAATTGATTATGTTGCGCATTGCCTTGCTACCGATTCCAACAATGCAACGTCGTGCAATGAAAGCACACCAACCCAACAAGATGATGACGGCGATGGTGTGCGCAATGAAGATGACCTTTGCCTTTCAACGCTTGCAAACGCAAGTGTTGATCTGAATGGCTGTGCTGCCAATGAAACCGCAATCAATGTAGCGCCCGAAGTTACGTTAAAAATGGTTCAAAATAGTGTTAGTGTAAAGAATATTGTGACTAATGGTGGCCCGGTTGTTATCTCCGCTAAAGCCAGCGACCGCAATCTCAACGATACTCATACTTACAAATGGAATCTTAAAGGCTTGGCGGGCGTCACCGAAAATGGCAACACCGTTAGTTTTAACCCCAGCGCTCTGAGTAATGGCACTTATACAATTTCCGTTGAGGCTTTGGATAATGGCAGCCCTGTACTTTCCGCAACAAATAGTTTGTCATTCGACGTAAGCAAGCCTGCACCTATTGGCAAGTCTAAACGCGGAGGTGGTGGCAACATAGATTTTTATTTACTTACGCTATTGGCGTTGTTTGGAGCTATTGCAATGTATCCACAAAGCAAAAACAAAAGCAGCTAAATTTACAATTCAGAAAAAATGTTTTTACAAAGTGCAATTTAAAAACTATTCAGTAAATAAGTTTAAAAATGCCCGCAACTCTGCGGGCATTTTTTATTTTATCGCCTCTTAAAAACTCCAATCAGCTTGAATCCAAAATTTGGTGGTATCAGACACTAAAGCTTTAGTACCAATTTTTTGCACCCAGTCACCATTTTTAAACGTGGCATATTTCGCTGTGTAAACTACTGCACCAAATTTTTTGCTTGCACTTAAATTCCACTCGGTCCCGTAGTCAATAATTTTTCCTAAGGTAGCACCCGCAGCAAGACTTTTTTCATCTGCTTTATAATCATGATAAGCAGCAACGAGCTGTGCACCCATTACTGTGACCGTCAAACTCGCATACATATCTCTAATACCTTCCTTCGGTGTAGTTAGGAAACGGTCGGCCCAACCATTGAATGCGTGTAATGTCGCAAAGGGTGTCGCAAAACCTTTTGTGCCATTATCCGAACCTAATACTTCGTAGCCAAGTGCAGGAACAAAAAGACCTAAGGTTGTACTGGCTTCAGCAAACATATATGACGCACTGTAATCCAACGGGTTATCGTAAGCGCTGGATTGTTTTGCATACTCCAGGGTGTACATAAATGTTGGGTTCGCAGTACTTGCCCAACGCGCACCATAAGTATTACTGGAAAGTGCAGCAGATTTATTAGTAGCCGCACCCGTCCCTACCAGGAAAGCATCGTTCGCATTATTAATTAAATACGCATAACCAATTAGTTTTCCCGCTTCAAAACCTGTGTAACTCACGTTGATTAAATTCGAATCTTGATGGTAATCGCCTTGTATCTCTATGCCATCACCAAAAATACGATTGACATTGTTAATGTGCGCCGCAAAAATATTTGTGTAGCGAATTGATTTATTGGTAAAACTCAAACCATCATAAGTCTGCTCGTTCTGCCGCCAGCCCACGTTCCCAATAAAACGTGCGTTATCTAGCACTATGCGTTGACGACCATATTTAACAACGTTATTAAATGTAGTGTAAGAAATTATTGCTTGATTTAAATCAGTACCTTGTGGATCAGAAATAAGTGCGTGCTTTACTGGGCCGGCATTGATGGGATCTCCTGCCCAGGTTGCATAGTCCACAGTGTGATCAACTTCAGTGACATTATCCATTTCAATCGTTGTTGCAAAACCATTCCATGCACCTGACTGATAAGACAAACGCGATCTTAATGTCAGCGCATCCGAATCCTCATAACCATCCCAACTGACATCTTCATAACGAGTTCGAAAATTTACTTTGATCGTGCTGCCTTGTTGCAATGCCTCTGTCAATGTTGGTGACGCAAATGCACCAGGGGTTGTCAGTAACAATAAACTTGCAGCAGCGCAAACTAATTGCGCCTTAAAAATCCGTGGTGCAGTGTGTGCTTTCATAGAGAGTTCTCAACAATTAGTAATGGTAATGGTCGCAACTACCAACTATTTTAATCATCATGAAAATTTACTTTTCAAAAAATGTATTTGTTTAATGAAAAAATTAAATTTTGTTGGCATTGCTTATTTTCACTAGAGCAAAGCCTATGCCAAACAAATTTTTAATTTTAATAAACAAAAATACTTCATTTAAATCAACATTCTATAAAACATAACTCGCTATTCATAAAATAGATCCATAAATAATTAACGCACACAGTTGGGGACAAGCAAATTTAATTCGCGCCATTTTTAAACATTATGATAATTTTATTTGCCCCAGAGAAGAGCATTATGTGTGCACGCCAATCTACACGAGTGCACCATAAAAATTTTTAGCCGTTAATTTTATTCAGTCGCGAATAAACACAAAAAATCAAGCAGTGCATCAAAGAAACGCAGATCAATTTTCCAATGCAATAAAATTGAACAAAATTGTTATCGTAAATGTTATTTAAATCCATTTCAGGGAACATCGGCTGATCCAAAAAATAGCACGCGCCGAAAAATCCAATTTTTGTTGCGCCAAAAAAGTACAAATGGCACTTTTAATGATGTTTGGCATAGAGCTTGAATAGTACTTTGCATACGGAGCTTCTATAAATGACTCCTGTACATCAT
Source organism: Gammaproteobacteria bacterium (assembly GCA_043745725.1). Classification (GTDB taxonomy): domain Bacteria; phylum Pseudomonadota; class Gammaproteobacteria; order Pseudomonadales; family Cellvibrionaceae; genus Cellvibrio. The sequence goes on from JAYTSJ010000094.1 coordinate 4,888, forward strand.
TTATCTGGCAACTTTTTTACCTTAAAATTTTTAATTTAATAGTTTAGGAGTAAGTTTATGAGCGCTATCGGAAGTTCGAAAACCATAAAATGTTTTTCACCAAAATCTGACACTTTAAGGAAACTAGTTCAAACCACTCTTAAAGTGGCTATTGGCTTAACCACCGCTTTTGCTTTAATAACGTCTGTTGAAGCAGCTACCGGAAAACCCGAAAAAGAAAATTTAAAATTTGGTTTCATTAAATTAACGGATATGGCACCACTCGCTATTGCGGCTGAAAAAGGTTTCTTTGAAGATGAAGGTTTAACCGTAGAATTAGAAGCTCAAGCAAACTGGAAAGTTGTGCTTGATCGCGTAATTACCGGGCAACTTGATGGCTCACATATGCTTGCTGGGCAGCCTGTTGGCGCGGCAGCAGGCTTTGGTACATCCGCTGAGCTGGTATTCGCTTACACACTGAATCAAAACGGATATGCCTGCACGGTCGGCAACGACATTTGGAATCAAATTAAAAAATCTGTACCCAAAGGTGCTGATGGAAAAACACTGCATCCAATGAGTGCTGATGTATTAAAACCCGTTATTCAAAGTTACAAAAATGCTGGCAAACCATTCAATATGGCGATGGTATTCCCGGTATCAACTCACAACATGGGTTTGCGCTATTGGTTAGGTGCAGCGGGTATTAACCCCGGGTTTTATGCGCCGGCAAAAGGCGACACGTCGGGCCAATTAAATGCAGAAGTTTTGTTATCAGTAACACCACCACCACAAATGCCCGCCACACTTGAAGCTGGCACTATCAATGGGTATTGCGTAGGTGAACCCTGGAATCAACAAGCTGTTTTCCGCGGTATTGGTGTCCCCGTTATAACTGTTCACAACCAAATGGCTGACAAAGTATTTGGCGTAACAAAAGCATGGGCGGAAAAAAATCCTAACACGCACATTCACGTTATCAAAGCATTAATTCGTGCCGGAAAATGGCTGGATGAAAAAGAAAATGCAAACCGCGTTGCTGCCGCAAAAATAATTTCCAACTCGAATTATGTGGGTGCTGATTTTAAAGTTATCGCAAATTCCATGACCGGTATTTTTGAATACGAGCGCGGCGATATTCGCAAAGAGCCTGATTTTAACGTGTTTTTCCGCTACAACGCGTCTTACCCTTTCTACTCGGATGCCGTGTGGTATTTATCGCAAATGCGTCGTTGGGGACAAATTCCGGAAGCCAAATCTGACAATTGGTATGCAGATTTAGCCAAGAAAATTGCTATGCCAGAAGTCTATCAGCAAGCAGCAAAAGACTTAATTGCTGAAGGCAAAATGACTGCTGCCGACTTCCCCGACTTTAGCAAAATGGATGGCTACCGTACACCTGATGCGACTGAATGGATCGATGGTATTAAATTCGATGGCCACAAGCCTAACGACTATTTAAAGTTATTCAAAGTAGGCTTGAAAGGCGACGAAAAAATTTAAACGCTAGCAAAAATCGTTACTAATTATTAAATCAAAAACTCTCTCTGGCAGGCGAACGCCGGAGAGAATTTGGAGAACAAAATGAGCGTGTTAAGTAGCAAATTTCCAGCACTAACCCTGGTGAAAATATCTCCAGAGAAAATACGCGACTTAATACTCGGCGTTATTATGCCAATGGTTGGCTTGGCCTTTTTTTTAATTTTTTGGCAAGTCGGTGCACAAAATATCAAAACCTCACTCGGCACTTTCCCCGGGCCAAAAGAGGTTCTCGCGCAGTGGGGCAATCTTGTTGATGAACATAAAACTGAAAGAAAACGCGAAGCCGATTTTTATACGCATCAAACAACGCGTAATGCCGAAGCACTAGCACAAGATCCAACCGCTGAGATCAAGGTGCGTAAATTTTCTAGGCACCCCACATTTTTTGATAAAATTAAAACCAGTTTAATCACCGTATTATGCGGATTTTTCCTAGCTTCGATTATTGCTATTCCCATGGGAATTTTTATTGGCCTTAACCAATCACTATATCGCGCATTCAACCCCATTATTCAAATATTTAAGCCCATTTCACCATTGGCATGGTTGCCCCTGGTGACGCTGGTGGTAAGCTCCGCCTACCAAAGTGAATCACCCCTGTTTGCAAAATCATTCATTATTTCCGTTATCACCGTAACGCTTTGTTCACTGTGGCCAACAATGATTAACACCGCCGTTGGTGTTGCCGGAGTGAGCAAAGATTTAATTAATGTAAGCCGCGTATTGCGTTTAAGTTGGTTCACGCATGTGCGGAAAATTGTTTTACCTTCCTCAATTCCTATGATGTTTACCGGTTTACGTTTATCACTAGGTATCGCCTGGATGGTGTTAATCGCCGCTGAAATGCTTGCACAAAACCCGGGCCTCGGAAAATTTGTTTGGGATGAATTTCAAAATGGTTCATCGGATTCCCTATGTAGAATTTGTGTTGCAGTATTAACCATCGGCATTATTGGGTTCATGTTAGACCGCACCTTGCTTGCAGTACAAAGCTGGGCAAATTGGGACAAGAGCGCGATAGTCCGATAACAAAAGTTAGATAGAAGCCAGATAGTAAGAATCAGATAGCAAAAGTTAGATAACAAACGCGTAAACGCATATCAAAAATTATCGATTATTTTCGGCATAGCAGATTAAAAAAGAGAACTACATTATGAGCCAATTACATTTAGAACTTTCCAGTGTCGGCATAGATTTCCCAACACCTAAAGGCCCTTTCTGTGCATTGCACGATGTTAATTTGAAAATCATGCAAGGTGAATTTGTATCGCTGATTGGTCACTCAGGTTGCGGAAAATCCACTGTGTTAAATATTGTTGCAGGTTTATACCAAGCCACTTTGGGCGGCGTAATATTAAATGGTCGCGAAGTGAATGAACCTGGCCCCGAGCGCGCAGTGGTATTTCAAAATCATTCCCTTTTACCTTGGCTCACCGCCTATCAAAATGTCGAGCTAGGTGTAAAGCCCGTATTTAAAGGCAGAAAAAACAAAGCCGAAATGCGTGAATGGATTGAACACAATTTAGAGCTAGTACACATGACACACGCATTACACAAACGCCCTGATGAGTTGTCTGGCGGTATGAAGCAACGTGTTGGCATTGCCCGCGCACTCGCCATGCAACCCGAAGTATTATTAATGGATGAACCCTTTGGCGCACTCGATGCTTTAACTCGCGCACACTTACAAGATTCATTAATGGAAATTCAAAATACACTCGGCAATACCGTGATTATGATTACGCACGATGTTGATGAAGCCGTATTACTTTCCGACAGAATTGTAATGATGACCAATGGCCCTGCCGCCACCGTCGGCGAAATTCTCGACGTAAAGTTAGCGCGCCCACGTAACCGCTTAGCCTTGGCAGACGACCCGGAATACAACGGTTATCGCAGCGCAGTATTACGTTTCCTGTATGAAAAACAAAAAAAAGTTGAGCCCATTACTGTAAAACGTACCGAAAAACCTGCAGAGCAATTTGCAGTAGAAAATACATCCATAACCGAAAGCAAACAGGTAGCGTAAAAAAAATAACGAATGATGCGTGCGGAGAAAATGGGATAACGCACTTTTAGCGCCTAATCCATTATCAATATTTTTCTTTTAGACTAATTTGTATTTACGGTAGCACCACATCATTCCCAGCACACAACTTTTCGTATTAGTGGTCAATACATTAGCCAATAGGTTGACGGGCTTCCACGCTCAGGTCATCACAATCTTAACGAAAAAGACTCGCGCTGATTGAATAGGTTATTATGGTGTTCCCAAGCAACCTGAGATTATTCATCATTCTTATGGATCACCTTCAATCCAGCTTACATATAAAATTTTCACAGCGAAGTGAAGCTGGCCGGAAACCTGAAAATCAGGACACCGTAGGCGCACGCATTCCTGAGGGTAATGCGCTTACTACCAAAGGCATTGCCATAGCTATTGCAGATGGCGTGAGTAGTAGCATGGCTGCTCGCGAAGCGAGCCAAACCGCAATTACCGGCTTTCTCACCGATTATTACGCCACACCTGACACATGGAGCACACAACAATCAGCAATTCGGGTTATTCAAGCGTTAAATTCCAGCTTGTATGGGCGCAGCCAAAATTCAATTTACGGCGAAGGCTACCTCAGCACTTTTTCAGCATTAATTTTAAAAGGTTCAACCGCATTTTTATTTCATGTAGGGGATACACGCATTTATCGTTTGCGCGGCAATGACCTTGAATTGCTTACCCGCGACCATACCCAACGGGTTGACCGCGATACTACTCACCTAAGCCGTGCTATAGGTGCAGATCCTTATTTAGAAGTGGACATGTACAGCTGCGACCTTGAAGTGGGCGACATATTTGTTTTAAGTAGCGATGGCATTCATGAATATATTCCTGCCGCAGAATTTAAACATTTAATTAAAACCAATTCACAAAATTTGGATGCACTTGTTAATGAGGCTATCGCACTCGCACTGCTGCACAATAGCAATGACAACATTAGCATTCAAGCTACCAGTATTGAACAAATTGGTAGCGCCACTCAAAGTGAAGCCGTTCAAGTATTATCGCGCTTACCATTTCCACCGCTATTATTACCAGGGCAAATACTGGATGGTTTACGCATTAAAAAAATTATGCATGAATCCAATCGCAGTCAGGTTTATTTAGTCGAGGATGAAAAAAATAATCAGTTCGTGATGAAAACACCCTCTGTCATTTTTCAAGATGATGCAGCTTATATCGAACGCTTTGTGATGGAATCCTGGATTGGTGTGCGCATTCAAAGCCCACAAGTAGCACGTATAGTTCCGGCACCGGAATCGCGTTCATGTTTGTATTATTTAACCGAATATATTCCGGGGCCAACACTCACACAATTATTAAAAGAGCGCGGCACGCTATCCATTTTAGATGCGGTTGAACTTATTGAAAATTTAATTCGCGGCATTCGCGCAATGCATCGCAAAGAAACATTGCATCAGGATTTAAAGCCCGACAATATTGTTATTAGTGCAAAAGGCCCCATCATCGTCGACTTTGGTTCTTGTTGGGTAGCAGGAGTTGAAGAAGTTGTAGCGCCATTTATGCGCGATAATGTTTTAGGCACCATGGACTATTCCGCACCAGAATACCGTTACGGCGGAAAGCCTGGGCCAGCCTCCGATCAATTTTCATTGGCAGTTTTATTGTATGAAATGCTCACGGGTAAATTACCTTACGGAGTAAATTATGCTAAAGCGACAAATTTAAATAGTTTTCAAAAATTGAAATATCATTCGGCAATGCAGCACAACCCACTAGTACCTTATTGGTTAGACAAAGCATTGGAAAAAGCCCTCAGCATTTATCCCAACGCACGTTACGAAGCTTTATCCGAATGGCTACAAGATTTAAAACGCCCTAACCCCGAATGGCTTACCCAACGCCAACAACCCTTAATAGAACGCCACCCCGACAAAGTGTGGAAATTTTTAGCCATTACGGGTTGGCTAAGTACTTTATTGTTATTATTTTTGCGGAAGTGACTTTTAGACGCCTTAACTCCCCCGGATAAGCCGCATCAAGCGGCTCCACCCCGCCCCTATTGCTAATCAGAATACTGCGCGAGCAGAAAGAATTAACGGCCAAAATAATGACGGATAACAAACTGTAAACTATTCTAATTGGACTACCTGTAATTTTCTTTGTTATTGAGCCTAAAAACACCGAGCGAGCGTTATCCAAATTGTCTAACTCTCTGATAGCTATTGTAATTTTATTTGGTGTCACATTTTTCGTGGGCTTGGCGTTGGTACGGCATCGCCAGGAAAAAGAGGCTAGCAATAACCAGCTGGCGGCGAAGAAGATGCTAGCCAGTATGATAGATAAGAGCGAACACAACGCTCTGCTGGAAAGCAAAGAAGCGGCCATAAAACAATTAGAAGACCAGCTTGCAATATTAAACAATTTATTAGCGCATTCTGAAGCCGATATTAAACGTCAGACGGCGCAAACTGAACAAACGCTTGCTAACAAGCAGGCAGCCATTGAACGCATCACCAGCGAAAACGAATATTTTGTAACCGACATTACCGGCAAGATAGAAGCCCTGCGCAACAATGCTGGCAAGTTACAAAACGACCTGTTGTCATTTGAACGCTGGGCACTCCAGTTAGAAAATTTAATGACTAACAATGCAGTCATGCAAAAACAAAGTAAAACGTTCCAGGGTATTGTTAAACAAATTATTATTTTGGCACTTAACGCAAGCATAGAAGCCGCCAGAGCTGGAGCGGCCGGTAAGGGATTTGCTGTTGTTGCATCAGAAGTTAGAAATTTAGCCAATGAATCTGAAGCGCTAAACAACAACAATAAGGATAATCTTTGTAAAAACGAAATATTAACAGTAACTACATTTCAGGATATCCAGGCAACCAGCAGAATGATTCTAACCGGGGTGACTAATCTTCACTCTGACATAAACAAACTTTTAATGTGATTCGCAGGTAATGTAATTCGCATAAAACATCTGACGACACCCAGCTTTTTACAACAGAGAAAAGTTATTTAATGAACCCCGCTAATCACAAAAATTTAGCAACGATTTTGGGTCAATCTTTTAATGAGATGCTAAGCTCAATTGGCAAGCAGCAAACGTTATCTATTAGTACTGTTGAGAAGAAATTAATCCAATCACTTGGATTTAAATCGGTTATGTGTTCAATAGCATCGTCGTCCTTTAAATTAAATATGTTATTGCACTTTCCATTAGATAACCTTGCCGCGAGTCATTTTATCGCGCTCATTAATGTTGATGCTGGTAAGGATGCACAGCAACATTATCTGGATTATATTTCTGAACTGACGAATAGTTTATGCGGTACCGCCAATAGAATTTTAGGTGTTTGTGGATTTTCAACGGGCATGTCTACTCCTGCTACATTGCAAATTACCAATAGCACCCTACATATGGATGCGATAACACCGGGAAGCGAAGCGCATATTGGTTGTTTTCTCAATGACGGCCCGCTTATTTTTGCAAGCCTATATTTATTTATAAACCAGGGCTTTGAAAATAATTTATTAATAACGGTGCCAGAGGTTGGCATCGCCACTGAAAATTCAGGTGAGCTTGAGTTTTTCTAACGTACAAGAAAAGGCGGAGTATTTATCAAATGGCAAAAGTATTAGTTGTTGACGATTCTAGCACTGTTAGAAATGAAGTCAGTAGCTTTCTAATATCCAATGGTATTGATGTAGATACCGCAATTGATGGCGTAGATGGCTTATCTAAAATTGGGCGGGATCCGAATTTAAAACTGGTTATTTGCGACGTAAACATGCCCAACATGGATGGCCTCACGATGGTTGAGAAAGTAAAAGCCTCCGGCAAATCCATTTCTATCATTATGCTGACCACTGAAAGCAACCCCAGCATGAAACAAAGAGGTAAAGATGCAGGGGTAAAAGGCTGGATTGTTAAACCGTTTAATGGTGCAGCTACGCTAGAGGGAATTAAAAAACTTATTATATAAGAATCGGATTGTTAGTATTCCCATCGAGATCTGCGATGCCTATCTAAATGCTCTCGTTAACAAAATTAAAGGAATTACCAGCAATACACTGAATCATTTTTTGTAATACTATAGAGTAAAAGTAGTTACACCTTAGGTTGTTACGATCACATTATTTATGGTGAACTATTTAGTCTTATTCCGCTGTTTTAATCCCTAAGATTTTCTGCACCACCAAACTTCCCACCATATCGCCCTCTACATTTACGGCAGTGCGGAAGGCATCAAGCAAGCGATCTATCGGCAATAAAATTGCAATCGCCTCTACGGGCAACCCTACTGATTGCAATACCATTATCATCGTCACCATACCTGCACTTGGAATTCCTGGCGCTCCCATAGCGGCGATCATTGCGGTACAAAATACAATAAGTTGCTGCGCCAAGGTTAACTCAATGCCGGCGAGATTGGCGATAAATAATGCCGCAGCAGCTTCGTAAAGTGCAGTGCCGTCCATATTAATGGTGGCACCTAGAGGCACCACAAAACCGGCAATATCTTTTTGCACTTGTAAATTTTTTTCTACGCAACGCAACGTTACCGGTAAAGTAGCGGAGCTGGAGCTGGTAGCGAAAGCAGTAATTAAAGCTTCGCGCGCACCGCGCCAAAACCACAGCGGTGATTTTTTTGTAAAGAGATATAAAATAAACGGTAAAATAATTGCGCCATGCACCAAGGTTAACGCAATAATAATGGCCACAAATTTTGCCAGGGTCGTCAGTAGCTCCATATTTTGCGTGGCAACTAACTTTATCAATAACGCAAATATGCCGAGCGGAGCTAAACGCATTACCCAACCTATCATGCGCATCATTAAATCTAAAAATTCCTGAAACAAATTTAAAATATTCCGGTATTTTTCACCACCCATAACCAAAGCCACGCCCAAACATAAAGCAAACACAACAACTGCAAATACATCGCCTTTTGCCAGGGCCGAAAATGGGTTTTGGAAGATACTATGTAAAAATTGCAGAAAAAACTCAGACGGTGGCAACTGTTTATGCTCGAAATTTTCCATCGCTCCCTGAAACATGGCGAGATGCATACCCTCGCCCGGGCGCAGCAAATTCATCGCCAATAACGCTAATACAATCGCAATGCCCATGGAGCTCACAAAAAATGCGAGGGTCGTCATCCATACTTTATTGATTTGTTGATGCGCTTGTAAATTGGCAACACCCACTACGATGGTAGAAAATACTAAAGGTATCAATACCATTTTTAGTAAATCCACAAAAAGATTCGCTGCCAGGGTACTAGTGTATAAAACCCATATATGCACGGGCGATGCATCGCCAATTTGGGTGAGCAGACCGCCGGTT
>JAYTSJ010000095.1:0-17077 GCA_043745725.1 Gammaproteobacteria bacterium
GTCTTACATCTGCAACTGCAGCCACCAGGAAGGTGAAAAAGCGACCAGCATCAGCGCCATTAACCGCACGATGATCGTAAGAAAGCGATAACGGTAACATATTGCGTGGCAGAAACTCTTTACCATTCCATACCGGTTTCATTTGCGCTCTAGACACCCCCAAAATCGCCACTTCCGGTGCATTCACAATCGGTGTAAAACCATTGCCGCCCATCGCACCCAAGCTAGAAATAGTGAAGCATCCTCCCTGCATATCAGCAGGCATTAATTTGCCATCGCGTGCCTTTTTCGCCATAGCATTAATTTCATCCGTCAATTCCCACAAGCCTTTTTTATCAACATTGCGGATAACCGGAACCATCAAACCATTAGGGGTATCAACAGCAATACCTATGTGAACGTATTTCTTTTGTACCATGTTTTCGCCATCATGATGCAGAGACACGTTAAATGTAGGTTCAGCAACCAGTGCAGCAGCACAAGCTTTTAACAAGAATGGTAATGGAGTAAGTTTACTGCCACGCTTTTCAGATTCAGCTTTCAAACCATTGCGGAAAGCTTCCAAATCGGTGATATCAGCATCGTCCCACTGCGTAACATGGGGCACATTCAACCAATTGCGGGTCATATTGTCGGCAGTGATTTTTTTCACTTTGCTCATTTTGACGAGTTCTATTTCACCAAACTTGGCAAAATCAACCGCTGGTACGCGCGGGATACCTGAACCACCACCAACAGGTGATCCTGATTGTGCCGCTGCGACAATGGGTTTCACATAACTACGTACATCATCTTTCAACAGACGATCACGCGGTCCAGTACCTTTCACCTTACCTAGATCTACCCCCAACTGACGCGCCATTTTGCGCACAGCAGGGCCTGCATACACATCACCGGTTTGCACAACCTCTTCTACTGCAACTGCTTTTGGTAGGACAGCTACAGCTATAGGTGCTGCTTCAGCTTTTGCAGGAGTGGTGGTTGCTGGCGTTGCCGAAGCGGGAACAGATACAGCTGCACCGCCTACAGTTGCCAACACACCAATAACCGAGCTTTGTGATACTTTATCGCCTAACTTCAACGCAATGCTGACAACTTTGCCGGCGGCTGGCGCCGGGATTTCCATCGACGCCTTGTCAGTTTCCAGCACGATTAACGAGTCGCCTTCAGCAACTGTATCGCCCACTTTTACGCAAATCTCAATAACTTCAACACCCTCAGCACCGCCAATATCAGGTACCGGCATGCTTATTTCGGCTGCAGCCGTTGGCGCAGATACCACAGCAACTGGAGCCGCAGTGACAGGAGAAGCAACTGGAGCTGGAGTCGCCGCAATACCTTCTGCTTCAACCTCAATCAGTAAATCGCCTTGCGAAACTTTATCGCCCAGCTTTACCTTAACAGCAACAACTTTACCTGCTGCACTCGCAGGAATTTCCATGGAAGCCTTGTCGGTTTCTAACACCACAATTGAATCTTCAAGGGAGATGACGTCACCGACTTTTACGGTAATTTCAATAACTTCAACACCTTCGGCGCCGCCAATATCCGGGACTTTAATTGCTTGAATTGCCACTGTAGTTCCTCACTCGTCTTTGCTTTTATCAAAAGCTTTAAAATTTGTTCAATGCAAATGCACCGCGCTGAATAAAAACGCGCCCTCTTTGTGACAGGGCGTTTGATTTACACGCTCATTGGATCCGCTTTTTCGGGATCAATGCCAAATTTCTTAATGGCTTTAGCAACCACGTCCGCTTTAATCTTACCTTGATCAGCCAAGGATTTCAGCGCCGCAATCACCACGAAATAACGATTAACTTCAAAGAAATGACGCAGCTTAGTACGGGTATCACTGCGACCAAAGCCTTCAGTACCTAGCACCATGTAATCACCTGGAATATAACCGCGCAATTGCTCTGAATAGGTTTTCAGGTGATCCGTAGAAATAATGAACGGGCCATCGCGACCTTCCAGCTGCTGCGTAATGTATGGTTTACGTGGTTTTGCTGTTGGATTAAGCATGTTCCAACGAGTAGCACGTTGACCATCGCGAGTTAATTCGTTAACACTGGTTACGCTCCATACATCTGCTTCCACATCAAAATCTTTACGCAGGATTTCAGCAGCAAAACGCACTTCGCGCAGAATAGTACCCGCACCCATCAACTGAACACGGTTTTTGGCTTTGCCAGTACCCTGTTCTAACAAGTAAATACCTTTAATGATGCCATCTGCCGTACCTTCTTGCATATCCGGATGAGCATAGTTTTCATTCATCAAAGTGATGTAATAGAAGCAGTTTTCTTTGTCGTGGTACATGCGCTTAATGCCGTCTTGAATGATCACAGCTAGCTCATAAGAGTAAGTAGGATCATAGGTACGACAGTTAGGAATAGTATTGGCTAATACATGGCTATGGCCATCTTGATGCTGCAGACCTTCACCATTTAAGCTGGTACGGCCTGCAGTAGCGCCAAGCATAAAGCCGCGCGCTTGTGAATCGCCCGCTGCCCACGCCAGGTCACCAATACGTTGGAAACCAAACATCGAATAGTAAATATAGAATGGAATCAGCGGCATATTGTGATTGCTGTAAGACGTTGCTGCCGCAATCCACGAAGACATAGAGCCCGCTTCGTTAATACCTTCTTCTAGAATCTGACCGGTGGTTGATTCCTTGTAGGACATCATTTGGCCATCATCATGAGGCTTGTATTTTGGCTCTTCAGCAGAATAGATGCCGATTTGCTTAAACATACCTTCCATACCGAAAGTACGCGCTTCATCTGGCACTATAGGTACAATTTGTTTGCCGATATTTTTGTCTTTCACCAATGACGACAAAATGCGCACGAAGGCCATAGTAGTAGAGTTTTCACGCTCACCTGTACCTTTTAATTGCGCAGCAAAAGCTTCTAACTCCGGGGTTTGTAACGCGGTAAAGTCAGCTTTACGCGATGGCAAATAACCATTCAACGCTGCCCGACGAGCACGCATATAAATCATTTCTGGCGCGTCTTCTGCCGGACGATAGTAAGGAAGCTTGGGTAAATCGGCATCGCTCACTGGAATACCAAAACGATCGCGGAAGATACGCAAGCTTTCAACATCAAGTGATTTAACGGAGTGAGTTTTATTGATTGCTTCACCCGAACTGCCCATGCCATAACCTTTTACAGTTTGGGCAAGAATCACCGTGGGCTGACCTTTAGTATTTACTGCGTTGTAATAAGCGTTGTAAACCTTGTGCGCATCATGGCCGCCACGGGCCAAAAACAGAATGTCTTGATCGGACAGGTCTTTTACCAGCTCTAGCAATTCAGGATATTTGCCGAAAAAGTGTTCACGGGTGTAAGCACCACCGTTAGCTTTGTAGTTTTGCATCTCGCCATCAACAACTTCATTCATCCGTTGTTGCAGCAAGCCGGTTTTGTCTTTTGCCAACAAGTCATCCCAACCGCGACCCCAAAGTACTTTGACTACGTTCCAGCCAGCACCGCGGAACACGCCTTCTAATTCTTGTACGATTTTGCTGTTACCGCGCACAGGGCCATCAAGGCGTTGCAAGTTACAGTTGATCACGAAAATAAGATTATCCAGCTTTTCACGGCCAGCAAGAGCAATTGCACCCAGGCTTTCTGGCTCATCGCATTCGCCATCGCCCAAAAAGGCCCAGACTTTACGATCGCCTACTTCAATCAAGCTACGGGCGTTCATGTAACGCATTACGTGTGCTTGATAAATCGCTTTGATGGGGCCGAGGCCCATGGAAACGGTAGGAAATTGCCAATAATCCGGCATCAACCAAGGGTGCGGGTAAGAAGACAAGCCACCGCCATCAACTTCACGACGGAAGTTATCGAGGTGTGATTCATCCAAACGCCCCTCTACAAACGAGCGAGCATACATACCAGGCGATACGTGGCCTTGGAAGTAAACCAAATCACCTGGTTTATCCCCGTCGTTACCACGGAAAAAATGGTTGAAACCCACATCATATAAGGTGGCGGATGATGCGAAGGAGGCAATATGACCACCCAAGCCTTCGTCGTTATCATTGGCGCGCATGACCATTGCCATGGCATTCCAACGCACGATAGAACGAATTTTGCGTTCAAGCGCGACATCGCCCGGAGCAACTATTTCCTGATCAACTGAAATAGTGTTGCGATAAGGAGTTTGGATGGATGAAGGCTGATCAATACCTTTATTAACAGCAGACTCAGAAAGTGCTTTCAGTAAATAAATCGCACGATCTCTACCGCCGTGGCGAACTACGGACTCTAAAGCATCCAACCATTCTTTGGTTTCAATGGCATCGATATCTTGCAGCATTCAATTCTCCTCAGCCTGCGCTCTAAGCGCATATATAAACGTATCGACAGTTTCTTAAGCTAGTCTGTCACACAAATTAGGGTTCGCATTATTACCCAATTTTTTACGATTCCCAAGCAATTAAGAAGAAAAAAGCTGATTAATGTAGACAAAAACGCACCAAAAAACAGCATTATGGATATAAATACCCTTGTTGCTTTTGTTGATAATCCGCCACATTTTGAATGGACTCAAAATCTTTTAGGTTTTCAAATTTATCGGTTGACAACCACAAGCGTCGATTTTTCTGTAAAAAATTCGCTTCATAATAAGCGCGCAGTGAATCTGGAGTAATCCTATAAACTGCAGTGAGTAATTCTTGCTGACGCGAAAATTCTTTATCATTCAATAAAATACTTTGCCAATATTTTTCTGCCTGTTCTGTCAAAGATACTGGCACCTCGTGCAACCGCGATAACAAGGCACTTTTATTATTTGTAAAATTCGCTGTTAAATTTAGTGAAGCATTAGCCAAAAAAGTATTTATTTGTGCAACAATTTCTTCACCACTAACAGTAGGGGACTGCACCACAAACACACTGGACTCTACATTTTTTAGAGACAATGGCAGAAGCTCCACAATATAACCCAGCTGTTTTTCAGTGCGTAACTGATTGTAAAAATCAGGCTGTAGAATCAGACCGAGCAACATCATATGTGCTGCATCCTCTACGGCAGGTGATTGCGCCTGCACATACAAAACAACGGCATGATCTTTATGCGCCAGAGGATAAGCATACAACCAGGACTTATTTTGTTTATTTTCTGAACGCAACACTTTTGCTAATTGTGGCAAACGATCGGATTGCTTTTGCAGTAACTGATGCTCTATTAACGCCGCCAACTTAATAGCATCCTGTGAATATAAATTGCCATATGCAAAGGCTTCTATTTTTGCGCCGGTCAACATTTTAGAACCAAAATATTTAAATGATTCAAATGATATTGGCAACAAGGCTTCTGCATATTCACGAGAACCCCAATAGGGAAGGTATTGCAAGCGCGGAATTTTTTTAATCAACACATCGTAGGGTAGATCTTTATCGTCATTGCGCCACTCACGTATTAAGTCATCTTTAATTTTGTCAAATCGATTTTGCGTAAAGCTAGCTTGTTTAATAACATCAATTATTTTATTGAATAATAAGTTTTGTTTATCGCTATAGCCAGCTACATATAGATCAAACCCACGCGAGTTAGCCTCAACGGAAAAAGTTAATCCGGCCCAGCGCGCAGGATAGGTATATTCATTAAGCTGATCCATCACCAAAGCGACAAATAATTGTGCGCGAGCGGTATTCTCCAATGAGCTATTCAATATAGGTAATTTAAAACGAAAACTGAGCTCTGCTTTAGGCGAATGATAGTATTGATCTTGCAGAAACCACAATTTAAATTGGTCATGACTCATCAATAACGTAGGGATATTTTTTTGCGCCAAACCATCTGACGTTAGCAACACTGAAGGTGTTTTAACTGCAGTATTTTTTGGAATAAAAATATTGCGTTCTGGTAAAAATAATTTCTGACGATAAGCAGGCTTTAATTCTAATACTTCAGGAATGCCAGCCGTATAAATATAGGGCGTTTGATAATAAGTGGTAACTTCCAGTCTCCCCCCTTCCGGGGCAACGACTTCTGGTGCAACCAAAGCAATCATTGCGTTATCTTTACGTAAATAACCTAACGCTTGTCTAATTAGATTTTCATCAAAATTGGCATAAGTGTATGCCCCCCTTAATACATCCTGAGCAGGGTAATCTTGCATAGCTTGTGATAGCCCGATAACACTATCTAAAGCCGATAACTTTTCATGGAAACGAAACTCCAGGTCTGCCATTTGCTTCAGTTCATCAAAGCGCCAATCCACAATACCACGCGCGCTTACCATTTTTAAATTTTCAAACAATGCCGTGACAATTTGATTTTTTGCTTTTACACCTTCTTTTGTGAGGGTAATAGAAATTTGAAATAATCCGTCCTCATGGCTTGTTAATAACTCACCTGCAGTCAAGGTTTCAGCCCAACCCAAACTTTTTAATAATGATAACAAACTCCCGGAAGCTTCACTGCCGAGCAAATGCCCCAAATAGCCCCAAGGTTTAGTTTGATAATAAGCAGCATAATGGGGAATTGGAAAAGAAAAAGTTAACTTACGCAACTCTTTAACTGGCTTAATACTAAGGCTAATTGGCAATGCGTCGGCAGGAAACAAATTAGGATAATTATCGACTATTACTTTGTTACGATTCACGATCAGGGTGAAGCGTGCTTCAACCATTTTTTGCAGTTCGTCTAAAGGTTGCCTACCAATAACAACTAGTGTCATCAAATTTGCTGAATAATAATTTTGGTAAAAAGCCAGCAAATCATTCCGCAAACTATGGCCTTCACTATCCGCCAGCGTCGCTAAACTACCAACCGAAAAGCTGGCTGCAGGATGTTCCGAATTAAACAAGCTACGATAGGCATCCCATTCACGTCGATCATCATCATTGATTGTGCCGAGATATTCAGCGTTGACAGCATTTTTTTCATGTTCAATGTAAGTTGCATCAAATAATGGGGCGATAAAAAATTGTGCAAAACGATCCAGCGCAGGCTCTAGATGTGCATTTTCAATATCAAAAAAATAACTCGTGTTTTCTTCAGCGGTATAAGCGTTAACATTGCCACCATGCTGACTGATAAATTTTTGATATTCACCGGCAATGAGATATTTTTCAGTACCCAAAAATAACATATGTTCCAGGAAATGTGCCAACCCTGGGCGCTGCTTTGGATTTTGGTTACTGCCAATTCGTATGTTTAACGCCGCAGCCGACTTCTCGGCTTTAGTATCGGAAATGAGTAATGCTTTTACCGTATTGTTCAGTGTGATGTAACGATAACTGCGAGTATCATTTTCGCTCTTAATTACTTTTGATATTTTAAGTGCTGAAGGCTGCTGAGCCTGTGTAGGATTAACAACCACAAGCAGCAACAGAATAACCAAGTTCTGCCAACGAAACATAATATTCGGCATTGCGTTGAAGGCCATCATTATTGCAGATCAACTTGCGCAGATTTAGGCCAGGCATGAATAATTGCTTTTACCAGAGTCGCTAGGGGTATCGCAAAAAAAACGCCCCAAAAACCCCATATTCCACCAAACACCAGCACCGCTAAAATAATAGCAACCGGATGTAAGTTTACTGCTTCAGAAAAAATTAAAGGCACCAGGATATAACCATCTACTGCGTGCATTATGGCAAAGGAAACACTCAGGGAAATAAATTCCGGGCTCCAACCCCATTGATAAAAGCCAACCATAACAACGGGAATACTCGCAGCCGCTGTACCAACATAGGGAATCAACACTGATAACCCCACAAGAATTGCAAGTAATATTGCATAGTGCAAATCAAGCACAGAGAACAGCACATACGACACCGCAATCACAATAAAAATTTGTATCACTTTTCCGCGCACGTAATTGGCTGCTTGTTGAATCATTTCGCGCCAAACTCTACGCATCATAGGGCGGTGTTTAGGCAAAAAACGACCTAGCCAAGTGAGGATTAAATGACTATCTTTTAAAAATAAAAACACCAGAATAGGCACCAAAATAAGATAGCCGAGGATCGCGACAAGTACAAATAGCCCAGCTCGTGAAGCACTCAATAGTTTTTCCCCAAGATGGCTAGCTTGACCGTTAGACATGTCGATAAGATCATGGAGTTGCTGGGTAGTAAGAATATGCGGATATTTTTCTGGCAACAAAAATAAATCATGTTGTATCCGATGAAACATATTCGGTAATTCAGCCAGGAGTTTAATGAGCTGCTGCCATAAAATCGGCAGTAATATGAGTATTAAAACAGCAAGAATAGCGATTAAAAATGCAAAAGCAATTGAGATTGCAGGAAGGTGAGGTACACCCCATTTTTTCATGCGATCTACTAATCCCTGCAATAAAAAAGCAATGATAATAGCGGCAATCATTGGGGCAATAATTGGGCCCAATGAAATCAGAATCACCCAAACAGACAACAATATAACGACTAACAGCAACGCTTCTTCATTGGAAAAATATTTATCAACCCAAGAGCGAAAAACTTTCAACATAGAATTATCTCGTTTGTTTCACACCACAATAATCGCATCCGACCATGAGACGAAAATAATGGAACTGAGGAGAAATGATGAAACTATTGTTTGCAAATCAGGTAGTAATACACCCCGTCCTGCACATAAAACCCTTGAATAACTTGTCCGGTAATCTGCGCAAAAGAAACAAAATCTTTCAGCGAACCCACATCCGTCGCTAATACTCGTAGCAACTCTCCTATAGCTAATTCACGTAGGGCTTGCTTGGCTTTCAGCAAAGGCAAAGGACACCGCAATCCGCGCGCATCCATTTCTGCAGTTACTCGCTGTGTTAAGACGCTTGCGTTGGCTAAAGCAATTAAAGCTTGCGGAATTTCTGACATGCTGAGTTCTATTTTCAAGGCAATTGTTTCAAATTAAGGCATTATTGTGTTCCAATTCCAAGGAGTATCAATTCGCTACCCATACTCCGATTGGTAACTGTCGAACTAAACACTAAAAAGCTAATCCAAGCCTTTACTGGCATAGCCATTGGGCACCAAAACCGCTAAAGTGCGCCGCAAGAGACTAACACAGCCAGCATTGAGATTGTCATCTAAAACCTGGCACACAAACCGTTATTCAGGAGTTTTTATTTATCGTGATTTGCCTTCTAATCCGTCAGCTAATGATTGCAGCCAGTCTTGCACTATGTGCTAGCGTAGCCTTAGCCGAAGTAGAACTTCCCGTATTAGGTGACACTAGCTCTGCTATGGTATCGCCAATTCAAGAAAAAATACTGGGTCAACGTTATTTGAAATTGTACCGCAGTCAGGTGCCTACGTCCTCAGACCCGCTAGTAATTAACTATCTTGAACAGCTCATTAGTGAACTCACGCCCTATAGCCAACTCGATGACAAGCATATCGATCTAGTCTTGGTTAAAAATGATACGCTCAATGCCTTTGCTATACCCGGTGGTGTTATTGGGGTTCATACCGGGGTATTCAACTACGCTAAAACAGAGAATCAACTGGCTGCCATATTGAGCCATGAAATGGGTCATCTGAGCCAACGCCACTATGCACGTATGCTCGAGCAACGTAAAAACTCCATGGTTCCCATGTTGGCGGGAATGATTGCAGGCTTAGCATTACTCGCCAATAGTCATAGCGATTCAGGTATGGCTGTAATGATGGGAACCCAGGGAGCAGTTCAAGCGGCCGCACTGAGTTTTAGCCGAGAAAATGAGCAAGAAGCAGATCGTATCGGCATGCAAACCATGATTGAAGCCAAACGTGACCCCTATGCGGCCGCAGACATGTTTGAGGAAATGCTTCATGCGAGCAATTCGCGTCATCCACCAGAATATTTACTCACTCACCCGGTAACGGAACGACGTGTCGCTGATGCACGCAACCGTGCCATGCAATATAGTAAAAAACCTTACCCGGACAATATTGAATTCCAACTTATGCGTTCAAGAACTCGCTTTGAGCTGGAACAAACACCTCAAATCGCCGTAAAACGCTTTAAAAGCGAAGTGGATGGCGAGAGTGATTCACCCGATGCAAGCAGTTACGGTTTAGCACTGGCCTATTCCCAAACTGGTCAATACGATGCGGCCCGTGCCACCTTACAACCCTTATTAAACAAAGATCCCAAACGTATTACTTACCTGATTATGAGTGCGGACATAGATATCGCCGCCGAACACTACAAACCAGCATTAGATCTGCTGGAAGCCCAACTAACACTCAACCCTGATAACTACCCCTTAACAATTCGTTACGCCGAAGCCCTGATGAAATCTGGCCTTTACGCCAAATCTGCTGACTTGCTCGACCACTACTCACGCAAACGCAACAACGATGATTACGTATGGTATTTGCTCGCCGAAGTGAATGGTTTGAATGGCAATATTCTCGGTGTACACGAAGCACGCGCGGAATATTTTATCGCCAACGGTATTTACGATAAGGCACAAATTCATATTCGAAATGCACTAAAACTCGCAAAAGGTAACTTCCAACGCACATCGATTCTGGAAGAGCGCTTGAAATATGTACAGCGTGAAATGCAGGAAATGCGTTATTGATTTGAACAATAATAATCGCTACTATTCACCAACTTAGAAAAGTTGTATTGGTCATTTTTGAACTGAAGGAATTTATGGATATGCGGAGTAAGCATTGTTAACAATACTAAAATTATGACAATTTTTTACCTCCCCCATTTTCTTTCATTGTCAAACCTCATAACTTTATCAAACCTACTCAAGCTTGGAAATATTAGGTTACACCACGCTTGTTTAACCTTTTTGTCTATGTGACAACGGTTAATTGTTGGCAGACTTAGAAGGAAATATCGCCCCAAGAAAAACTAAAACTTTGCACAACCATTTTATAGCCCTCCATTATAGGAGACACACAAACCACGTTTTAAAAATGTGGTTCTTTTAATTTTTGGAGTCGATATGTTTTGTGTTGCATTGCGAATAGGATTATTAATTATATTTTTATCAGTAAATTCTCTACATGCATCTGAAATTAATAGCCCTAGTGGAAGTTCATATATCGAGACAAAAGTTGAGTCTAGCACCTTACAAGTTCAATACAGGTTACATGAAGAAGTTGACGTAACAACTTCCAATAAAAAGCAGCAATTTTATGAAATAAGTGTAGATGGCGGAAAAATATACACATCACCGCAAAAAAGTGATCCAAAAATTAAATTTAGAAATACACAATTTGATCCTGCTGGAGTTGATGAAGCTTCCATTAAATGGCAAAAAAGCCAGTTGCAGTCTTCCGGTTCAATGTCATCAGCAAACAACTTGTCCGACGTACAGAGTTACTTGGTGCAGTTTTACACACGGCCAATGGCCGCGTATAAAGAAAAGATAAAAGAGGTGGGCGCCAAGATTGTTGCATATATTCCAGAGCAAACTATCGTTGTCCATGGGAATGCCAACACCATTAACGCAATAAAAAATTTCGAATTTGTTCGTTGGGTTGGAGAGTTTAAACCAGAATATAAAGTTTCTACGCTGCTCAAAGATAGAGCCAACAATTCGCGCAATCAAAAATTACAAATTAAAAATTCAACAACTAATGTGACTCGTCGATATAACGTCGTTTTGTTTTCAGATGACAATGAGGATATACGAAAAACAAAAGCCTTAATTACATCTCTTAATATTGTCGCTGTATCTGACACGAAAGTATCTACGAAATTTTTACAATTAATGTTAACAGATGAACAATTGCAGCAGCTGCTTAATGAACACAATATCGAATCCATCGAAGAATGGCTTCCTCCAGAAGCGGATATGGATATTGTTCGACAAGTCGGCGGTGCAGATTATCTACAACAAAACACTCCTTACTATACTGGAATGGGTGTTGCGGGCGAGATAATGGATATTGGGGGGATTCAAAAACATCAAGATTTTTTGCATTTATTGTGGCACGGACCAATATGTGCTGATGCTAAAGCTTGCCCACAATATCATGCAACTAGCGTTTATGGAATTGTCTTTGGCACGGGCAAAAACGATTCAACAGCCCGAGGTCTATTACCTGATGGAGTAGGATATTTTGCGAACAATATGGTTGCTGATCGTGCAGCTCATACAGCTGAGCTTGTGAATCCCACCGGTAATTATAGGGCGCTTTTCCAAACAAATAGTTGGGGGGATGCAGATGGAACTACTACGTATAACATTACCACTGCAGCTTTAGATGATATTATTTTTAAAAATAATATTTTAATTTTACATTCTCAAGGCAATTTTGGAAGTAAACTTTCACGTGCGCAGTCCTGGGCAAAAAATGTTGTTTCTGTTGGTGCAGTAAAGCACCAAAATACTACAGATCTTAGTGACGATCACTGGGGACATATTCCATCAGATGCACAAGGCACTTTATACGCAAGTATAGGTCCAGCTGCTGATGGAAGGATTAAACCGGACCTTATCGCATTTGGTGACAGTATTCATACGACAGCATCTGAATATTCCTCAGATAGTAATCACATCTCAAGCGCTTACGATAACTTTGGCGAAACAAGTGCCGCAACTCCTATAGTCGCGGGACATTTTGGATTGATGTTTCAAATGTGGGCAGACGGAATTTTTACCGGAAAGGGATACCCCGGAATGAGTAAATATAACAACATATTTGATGTTAAGCCCAACGCTTCAACTGCAAAAGCAATAATGATCAATACTGCTCAGCAATATAACTTTAGCGGCGAAACTCATGATCTGACTCGCACACATCAAGGTTGGGGATTGCCGAACGTTAAAAATTTATATGATGTTGCAAAACTAAATAATTGGAGTTTTCCACTTGTTGTTGATGCCGACAGTCCGTTGCAAGATCAAGCTTCTGCGCAGTACATAATTAAAATGACCGGATCTGAAACTACGTGGCTGAAAGCTACTATGGTTTATATGGATCCACCGGGTAGCCCAACTGCGCTTATATCGACAGTCAATGATTTGGATTTGCAAGTAACCAGTCCAAGCGGATTAGTTTACTGGGGCAATATGGGATTGTTAACTGGAAATTGGTCTGTGCCAGGAGGGAGTTCTGATACCGTAGATACAGTAGAAAATGTATTTATACAAAATGCAGAAAAAGGTGATTGGAAAGTCAGGGTCATTGCTAAAAAAATCGTTATTGATGCTTATCCAACCAACCAACCCTCCGGCGCAGAGGATGCTGCTTATTCTTTGGTAGTAACTTGCGGCGGTGAAAATCTATGCCAAAAATACCTACCCACTCTACCTAACAATCCGTGGGCCTTATCATGGCTTGTACCTGTTATAAATTTAATTTTAATGTGAACCCTTACTAATGCTTAAAGGATTTTATATGTTTAAAAAATATCTATTGTTTGTTGCTTTTGCTTTTATATCAGCTACGTCAATGGCTCAAGTTACGTCCGGAGATTCAGGTGTTAAAGTCACCCAAGTTCTAAATGGAGCTAAAAAATTACGCATCACTAGACCAGACGTTTTGAGTGATTTCAATGAATATTTCACCGCCACTTATAAAACAGCAGATGCTTTCCCTACATCGGTTGAGGCTTACACCATCAACACTTATGGCGGCTTGTTAGAAGCTGACCTTCCTGATTGGTTAAAAGAAGAAGTTATTGCTGATAACAATCCAGATAATCTAAGCACAAAACCCCAAACATTGAATGATTTAAAACGTGGGTACTTTGATCCAAATATATTGCTTGGCAATACTGAAGGAATTTACTTGGATGCCAATTTACTTGCCAATATTAATGCAAGTAGGCAAGCAGATGGTTGTGGTGGTTATTGGACAGATAAGACTAAAACCATTGGTAAGCCTCGGCACGATAAGCTGGGGTATTCAGAACCTATAGTAAGCGATACTCAAGGCTCTACAACATATAGCTTAACTGCGAATATTCCAGCTGGATCCGATACAACATCAGGTGAAATTCACTATCAAATTCGAAGAAATAAATGTACTGGAAATCAACCCTATCGAATTAGGGCTGGAAAGTCATTTCTTGATGTAAATATAGTCGACGGTGGTTCTTACAGCTTAACAGGAAATGTTAATTATAAAGATACAAAAACATTATGGAAAATGGAACCAAAAGAGCTTTATGATTATAAATATGATGGGTGGATTTGGTGGGTTGAAATCAGATTAGAATTCAAAGTGGACCTAAACGCCAGCATAGATTTAAGCGCAGAAGCTGCAGCGATGTTTAGTTTTTCCTATGAGCGTGCAGGCAATCTCCATTTACGTTTTGAATGTGATGAAAAAGGCAAATGCGTCACCACGACAGAAAACAATTTAAGCAAATTAACCTCAAAAAATGAGAGTGGTTACTCTGTATCCGCCGACGTAAGAATCATTCCTAAAGTAGAAATAGGCGCTCACGGATATTTTAGTTTATATTACGATTTGATTGATGTAGAAGAAGTAGCGGTTGGTGTCATTTTTGAGTTCCCAATGCGCTATTATACTTATAAGGGTAACACTTGTGACGATGCAGATGGCGATTTAAAAAATGAAACTGTGGGGGCTTCTCTAATTGATTTTAGTTTAGAGGTGTGGGGTGCTTATAGTTATATGGGGATAATACATAGCGACAAAAGTATAGTTTTAAATTTACCGTTTGATAAAACTCGCGAAATCGCTTTAGAGAAAAAATTTCACGGCAAGTCGGTATCTGCCGTCGTATATTCAAAAAGTATTTACTTTAACGATATGGGAAGCAGAGTGAATTCGATTTTTGATCCTAAAACAACACTCACAAGAGATAACAACACAGCCAAAGTAACACTAGCAAAACGTAGCTGTTATCCATTCGCATTGGCGCCAGCAATTTACAGCGTAGATTGGGGTGATGGCTCAGCAAATGAATCAGCTACGGCAAAAGATGTTAATTCTCCTGTTGAATTGACTCATGTTTTGAATAGTAGTTACGCCCCCATAAAAGTAAAAATGACAGGTGACACAGTGGGAAGAACCTTCGATCAACAGGACTGGCTAACGCCTAAAGTCAATGGTGGCGCAAGCAATCTCTCTTGGTTAATCCCTGTCATTAACTTGATACTTTTATAAATTCAGTTGGCTTTTATGCCAAGGAGGCCGATGCAATTTACTTTTTATCAATTTTAAAAAATTTAATTTACATTTAATTTACATTTAATTTACTACTAAGGAATTTTATGAAATACATTTCTATATTAATTTTGTTTTTATCATCAACCGCTTTCGCTGGAGGGTGGACTGATCCTGCGGCACCCACAAGAATTGATATTGTGCGAAATTCTGGATTAATGATTTACGGAACTTTTGGTAATGCCTCTAACTGCAGTGTTGCCGATAAAGTTTTTATACCTGCCGATCACGCGCAATACAATCAAATATATGCAGCGGCATTAGCGGCATTCAGTGCTGGAAAAAAAATTCAATTATATTCACGTAGTTGTTCACCTATGGGTTGGTATTCAATCGACTCTGTAACTTACAACACCATGACTGATGGCGCTTTAAATATTATGAACTGACTTATAGCAAGCCAGAGAGAATTTAAATTTTAATCTTTGATTTTTATCTGGCTAGTTCAAGAACAGATTAATTACCAACAACAAAGGATAGTAGTCATGAAAAATATTTTTTTACTTGGCGTTACATTGCTTTCACTTTCTTTTAACGCTAATGCATATATTTGGACTTCCGCAGTACCAACAGAAGTTCACATTGTTCCAGAGGGATTAATGCTTGTAGGGGATTTCAACAACGCGGGCGTAAGCTGTGCCACTGATGCTGGAAAAAAATCTATTTTTTTACCTAAGACAGATGCTCAGTTTCAAGCCAAGTTATCGCTCGCACTAACAGCTCAAGCAAGCGGCAAAAAAATTGAAGTGTTAATTAATGATCCCATTGAGACCAACTGCACTATAATCTCGGCACAAGGAGCTGTTCCCAACGCCTTTTATTACTACTGGCGATTAAAAAACTAGGTAGCTAATTAGGTCAACGGAATTCTAATCGATAAATTATTTTGCACCATAAAAAATACCCAGGTGAAACATGCAATCCAGAAATAGCTTAATACTTTTTTTAACGTTATTCCTGGTTGCTTGCGTTACCCAACCCAGCCCCAAAATTGTTGTATCCCTTAGCGATAACCAAATACTTGATTTTACGGGCAAGGGAGCTGCAGCTGGAATCATGCTGGATTCTGTAATGGGTGGCGCTGGAATCGCAATAGGGATTGCAATTGACAAAGGCATAGCGAAAGATATCGCAAAGAATTTAAGCAACCATAAACCATTATTTAATATCGTTGATAATATTGATCAACAACTAAAAACTGCAATAACAAAAAATCATTTAAAACACTTACCCAATGTACAGATCGCAATAGAACATTACGGCTTCAAAACATTTTCTAGTGGCGAAGATGCAGCATCTGCATGGCTGGAGGTAAACTTAATCATAGATGGACAGAAGATTAATATTCGTTACCCTGAAAATTTTGATCACATAGATTCCGCAAACTTAGCATCAGTGAAAGAAAATCCTGAAGTAGCCTATAGGTTGTTGAACAGTGCCGTTCAACAGCTCGTTAGTAATATTATCGTGGTCGTAAAAAAATAAATTCTATTGCAAACCAGTATGTCTATTTTTGGTGCCAATATTTAGCCACTAAAAATGAATTTTATAACTTTTACTACCCTCATGACCAAATTGAACAGCAACATACCTCTCCCCCTACTCTCTTGACCTCGCATGTTTTATTAGCATTGGCTCTTTCTGGATTTGGTCTTTCTGGACTGTAGGTTATCGGGCAAATATGGTAACTTGAGCGCCCGCTTGACAGCACCCTATTTTTAATATGAATTTCAGTCAAACCAAAGACTTTGGTTGCTGTGGACCGCTGTCATAGATTCAGCTTTATTTGGAGTGCCGTTCATGGCTGTAGATCGTTCTGATATTGCAAAACTCGCTGTTCTGGCGCGCATCGCCATCTCTGATGATGATGCCGATGAAGTGGCAAACCGTATTTCTACGGTGCTGGCGTTAGTTGATCAACTACAAGCCGTTAATACCGATGGCGTGTTGCCGAT
>JAYTSJ010000096.1:0-6980 GCA_043745725.1 Gammaproteobacteria bacterium
TAATTAGTTTGAAGGCGCTAAAAAAGTTGAAAAGCTGTAGCGCGCAATTTTCCACACACCACGGCTTTTGCGAAGCAAAAATAATTCTTGATTGCCTTCAGGAATTTGCGCGCCATTCCCTAAAATATTGATAACTCCGGTAGAGTTGGTGCGCAAATATGCCCACTCGGGAGAAATGACTTTTAACTCTTCGATATCAAATAAAATATTAAGACTAATGGCCTGAAATGTACCTGTATAAGATTCTCTTAATGATTCAGTGCCCACTGCTGATGGTGCGTTGGGTGCTAGAAGAACTCCGTCCGCCGTATATAAATCAATAACACCTTCAACATTGCTGGTGTTTAATGATCGCTCATATTGCTTTAAAACTTTTTCAATTTCGCCACACTGTGGCGCATCGAAACGGCTGCAGCTTTGGCTGCAGTAGGATGGGTGTTGCTGGAAAGAACCAGCAGTGACACTTTGCGCGAACAAACAAACAAAACTTAAAGCAATATGAAACTTAATAAAATTTTTCATTGTAGTATTTCCTCAGTGTGATTTAGCGGCCGACCCGCGTTGTGAAATCTATCTATTTCCAAATGCTTCGAATAGACTGCGATTATTCAAATCAATTTCTCAAATTTGGGATAATCCAGATGGCTGTAGATAAAAATGCTGTTGTCTTGTTTGTTAAAGTTGTAGAAAGCGGTAGTTTTTCAAAAGCGGCAACGCGGGAAGGCGTGCCAGTTTCAACAGTAAGCCGTAAGGTTGCAGCGCTAGAGCGAGACTTGGGGGTGCGGTTGCTTGAACGTTCTACGCGACAATTACGTTTGACCCAAATAGGACAAGATTATTTTGAAAGTTGCCAGCGTGGCGTTATGGAATTTGAAGCGGCAGCAGCGTTAGTTACCGATCGATATAAAGAAATTTCGGGGCGCTTGCGCATTTCTATCCCGCCAAGCATGTCAGACATCGTTATATTGCCGCTAATAACGGCATTTCAAGAGTTGTATCCTAATGTTGCGGTGAGTTGCCTGGTCACCGAAAGATACGTTGATCACATTGCGGATGGTGTAGATTTATCGCTGCGTGTCGGCGAGCCCAAAGACAGTAGTCTTATCGCTACCACAGTATCAACACATCGCCCGCGTTTAATTTCCACGCCACACTATTTAAATTCTATCGTTAACATTATTCATCCCAATGACGTATTGGCTCATGTGATGGTAGCGTTTTCTCGCTGGGGCAAACCAGTGCAATGGACGTTATTATGCAATCACGAATCAGTGAGCATTCAACCTGAACCACGGTTAGTCATCAATGATTATGCTGGTGTAGTGAAAGGCATTTTAGATGGATTTGGTATTTCAGAGGTGCCCAGTTTTATTTGTCAGCCAGGTTTAACTGACGGTTGCCTTGTAGAAGTTTTGCCAAATTGGGCATTTTCTGCAACAAAAGTTTCAGCGATTTTTCCAAGCCGATATTTGTCACCCTTAGTAAGATCCTTCAGAGATTTTTGCATTCAATATTTTAATAAAAATCCACTTTCCTAAAGCTTCAGGTAAATACTTTCTATTGAGAAAAAGTGCATATTTTTTGATTGAACTGTGCCGGCTCCAAAAGTATTAGCAGATATGTTTTGCGGGTATCTAAATGAGATTGTGTGTGATTGGGATAAAGGGTTTAGCCTGAAGGTGTAATTACGTGTATTCGTCAAAAACTAACCCATAGTTTAGACTCATAGCTCAACATAAGGTAGATGCGTCAGCTTTGGATAGTAAAACTGAGGTAGAAATTCTGGTTAAGTACAACGTGTAGTTTTGGCTGCAAAAGCTCAGGAATATTATTGGCGTCTATTTCACTAAAATGGGCTGTGAGGTGGAATACAAAAAAGTATGCGATGACGTTTAATAGGTTCTTTGAAAAAACGAGATCGAAATTTAATAAATGACAATCAACGTAAAATTTATTTTAAGGAACAGATATGGCTACGTGCGAAACAATACAAGCGTTAGTGGATGCGCTAGGAACGATGGAGCTAATGGCAATTGCGGCGAGTGATAGCGATGCTGATGTTCCTGTTTCCCAGTGTACAAGGGCGGGAATTAGCGCCGCAAAAACCGATGGATTATATTTTAGCGGTGCGCACTGGTATTCGCGTAAAAATGGCAAGAACCGTGATTCTTACACCCTAAAATACCAAAAAGACGGAACCGCACATTTTTGTCAAACCTTTGCAGTCATGATTCATTTGGGTAATGAAAACTTACCCGTTGATCAGCGCTTGGTGGCAGAAGATTACACCAGAAATATTGAAAAGGCGATGGACTTCTGGATTACCTTCTTAACCCAAAATAGAAAAATTGGCACCTGGCTCGCAAAACAAATGATACCCGCTGCAACGCTTGCCAAATTAAAATTGGCATTGCTGGATGCGCGCGGCAGCGCCGCCTCGCTTGTTGCATGTAAGTATGGTGTTGATTAGAAAACCAGAAACTTTTCCGTTCTTCTTGGTGGCTTTTAATTATAGATAAATTATTTGTTTTACATTGGTGTAGAGTAAGGCGCCGGAGTGAAACTAATGTCCGCTTTGTGCTCAAGGCGGACATTTTTTGAATGGCGGTAGAAAACAGATTATATTTATAAATAGGTCGATTTCTTTAAATTCTGAAAGAATTATGGTGTGCTAAAGTGTTTTATTAACGCGGTAATTGTCAGAAAGTTAAATATTGGAAATAGATTACACAGTAGGAAAATAGCAATTTATAGATAACCATCTATTGTTATTAAATTTTATTTTTTATGCGTATCTTTTTAATACACTGATAGATTTTGGGAGAGATTGTGCAGCAATCGCATCGACATCATTATGTGCCTGAGTGGTACCAACGGCGTTTTATGTTTGCACAGCAAAAATCATATTTTCAGCTCGATCTTCAAGCAAAAACATATACAAGACCCGATGGAGAGAAAATTAAAATAAGAGAAATTTTAAGCAAAGGGCCGGGGAAATTATTTTATGAGATCGATCTTTATAGTACGGTTCATTTTGGTCGACAAAGTGACGATATAGAAAAATACCTATTTGGGAAAATCGATACAATCGGAACAAAAGCAGTTGCCGCAATGGTGTCGAAAGACTGGATGAGCGAGCTTCATTCTAATGTTGTAAATTTTTATGAATATATGGATGCTCAACGCTTAAGAACTCCAAAAGGATTAACTTGGTTAATTAAAGTTCTCAAACCGAAAAATTACAATGAGCTGTTATACAACATGCAAAGGATTAGAAGGATGCATTGCACTATGTGGGCGGAAGCATCCATGGAAATAATCACAGCCCATGATTCCGACATAAAGTTTATTGTAAGTGACAATCCAATTACGTTTTACAATCATGCGTTTTATCCTGGCAATAAA
The DNA here is from genome assembly GCA_043745725.1 of Gammaproteobacteria bacterium. Taxonomy (GTDB): domain Bacteria; phylum Pseudomonadota; class Gammaproteobacteria; order Pseudomonadales; family Cellvibrionaceae; genus Cellvibrio. Next base: position 3,406 of record JAYTSJ010000096.1, read on the forward strand.
ACTTGCAAATTTCCTTTTGATCCAGGAGTTGAATTAAAGGGAACTAGAACTATATTCCCCCTCGACATGAACCATTGCGCCGTACTGACCCACAAAGAGTATGCGAGAAGCCCTGGTAGCTATAAAGCGAAAACTCCTCGAACTAACCCTAGATTTTTTGACGATACCATAATTAAATACGACGATATAATTCGCGAGCGTACGTTTGATGAGAAGCAGGTAAGCGCTATAAACTACATACTAAAATGCCGGGCCAAAAGATTTATTGCAGCAGCGAATGAGGAGTGGCTATACCCTGAAAAAGTGCTCAACAAGAAGGATTGGGCATCCTTTGACAGACTGTTTGTTTCAGGTAGCACTAAATTATTTGGAAGGAATGTACAGATATTTATAGGTGGCAAGGATGGTAGGCTTGTCGCAACACAAGATGAATTTGGTCGTAAACCTAAATCACGTGAAGAATGGCTTCAGAAAGAGCACCGACTTCAAGAAATGCATGATCATTTAGAAAAACTGCTCGCGAAAGAGAAATCTAACAATTAAGTATGCTGGGTGCTGCATTTGCCGACACTGCTTTATCCGTTAGGAGTTAGCTGATGGCCGCTCTTCGCCGATTTTTTCGAAACATCAATTTTGCAGTAGAATTTTTGATTGTTGATTTTTGAATATGCACGATAGACGCAAAACAAAAGTTTCCAACCGGTTTAGTCTTACGCTAACTAGCTGACGTAAAGTATTGGAATCATTAACCACTAACCCGCGATTGTCAGCGGAACTTTGCTGAATCTTCATCGACGCTAAAAAAGGGCTTTCCCGCAGCACCTAGGTGCTCACCCCAAATGTTGTGTACACTTCAGCTCGTGTGGCGCTATTTGTAAACGTCTGAGCCTTAATCCTGCAATAAAGAGCTGGACCCCTTTTATTGTTTGAGCAACCACAGCGATCGACACAAAGTGGACTGCTGATAAGCAGAACATATTTGATGGGTTGAAAATATGAAAAATAAAATTTCAGGTGGTCTTGTACATGAACTGCCCGCAGATTTAATTAATGCACTGACTGAAACAAAAGAAATTACTGATCTCTGGGAAAATCTGACGCCGATAGGGCGGAACGAATTTATTTGTTGGGTTGAAGATGCAAAACAAGAAAAGACTCGTGTAAAGCGGATCAGTCGAACGATAGAGGAGCTTCTCGAAGGTCAAAAACGCCCATGTTGTTGGGTGGGTTGTATTCATCGCACTGATAAAAAGCCCAGCAAATGGCAGCAAGATGTGTTGATAGATAAGAAGCCAAAAGCATAATCATAAAATGTGAAATTAGTCACAATTGTTAAATCTGTCATAGGCGCACAACCTTTATCGAAAATTACTTTTACAAAATTTCAGGACAGCAACCAAGAGTTTGAATTCACTTGGGGATCATCGGAATGTGAGTAGTTAGCCATTGGATTTGCTCAGAATAAACGTTGGATAGAAGTATTTAATATCGAGTAATTGATATTAAATATTTTTTAATCGCTAAACCGCCAGTATAAAAGTACGGACTTTTTTATGAAAAATAGAATGCTTTCGCAGCAACTCTTCTGCATGAAATCATTAACTACTAACCCGCGATTGCCAGCGGAGCTTTATTTAATCTTCATCGACGCTAATACTTAATTTTCATCGGCGCTTAAAACAGCATTCCCTCAGCAATATAGTGCTCAGACCCCCCGCATTCAAATAACAATGTACGAGTAATCTCCAAAAATAGATGAATAAAACCGAGAAGATTCTTAACAATACATATCTTGCATGTGAAATTCATCTCCGTTATCCTCTGCTCGTGTCTCCGAGCATTATTGTTGTAGCCGTTACAATTAGCTGGAGATTATTAGATTGACGGCTGTTAGCTTTACGTGTGCTCCATCGTCCAATCTGTGCTTCTCGCATTTTATTAATCTGCAAATCTCTTTTATGCACACTATTACGACATAGCGCCTGCAATAATGCTCTATTATAGTCATCCATTATTTCACCAGTTCGCGATACTTTTTTCGGAGAGAAAATGGAAAGTAATTTAATGGCAGATGTTGCCATGATCCAGTCCATGAAAACAATTCCTACGATACTAGATGCTGTTGCGTCTATTACCGGATTACGATTCGTATGTGTGTCACGTGTTACCAGCGATAAATGGGTAACCTGTGCTGTATTAGATCAACTTAATTTTGGCCTGGCGCCAGGAGCTGAGTTGGATATAAGTACGACATTTTGCGAAAAAGTCTGCGGCACTGGAAATGCCATTATTATTAATAACGTGAGTGAAGACCCTGTTTTTCGCGATCATCCTATTCCCAAAATGTATGGCTTTGAAAGTTATATATCAATTCCTATCGTGCAAAAAAATGGAGAATTTTTTGGAACCTTATGCGGCCTGGATTTGGCGCCTTTAGATCTGAACAATACCGCAACAGTTTCCAGTATGGAAATGTTCGCAGAGCTTATTTCGCATCAACTTGCCAGCGAAAAATCATTAGCTGAAACACAGCGGGCATTAAAGCATGAGCGTGAAACAGCTGAGTTCCGGGAACAATTTATTGCCGTTCTTGGCCATGACATTCGTAATCCGTTAAATGCAATACTCACTGCAACGCAGATGCTGAAGACAAAAAAAGAAATAGAACCAAAAGTTGCGTCAATGATTCAACTTATTCATAACAGCGCTGATAGAATTTCAGGTATCGTAAATGACGTTGTAGATTTGACGCGCGGAAAAATGGGCGGTGGTATAGCGGTACAACTTAGTTATGAAAATGATCTTTCCGAAACATTCAATCACGTTATTTCGGAACTTCTTATCGATTATCCAAGCCGCGCGATTGTGGCTGATGTAGAAGCAAATGTGGATCTTTACTGCGATCGTGGCAGGCTAGGACAATTATTATCGAACCTTGTAAAAAATGCGTTAATTCATGGCGACACATCAACACCCATAAACGTTGTTACTAAAACTTCCGACGGTTTATTTCATCTCAGCGTTACTAACGGTGGCCCAACATTATCGCAAGACACTATTAATAATTTATTCAAAGCATTCTGGCGAGCATCTAACAGCTTATCGACTGAAGGACTCGGACTTGGGCTTTTTATTGTTTCTGAAATTGCACGTTCTCATAACGGAACAATTAACGTTTATTCTGCCAATGGATCCACTACATTCACGCTGACAATAAAAAACAGGAATTTTATTGAACGTCGAAACAATGTGTTATCAGCCCCCGCCGCGACAGATCGTCGAACTGTCAGAGACCTACAAGTTAATTGATAGGTAAGCTACGGAATCAATGGGGGTCAATCAAATGGGGGGCAGGCTCCATTGATTTCTATTAGGACGCCAGGGTCTTAATTTTTGACTGCACTGAATGTCCGCTCTTAGCCGAACCCGCGATTGTCTGCGGAACTTTGCTTAGGAACTTTGCTTAATCTTCATCGACGCTAAAAAGGGCATTCCCTCAGCACCTAGGTGCTCGTGCAGGATGTTGTGTACACTTCAGCTCGTGTGGCACTATTTGCAAATGTCCGAGCCCTAAT
>JAYTSJ010000097.1:0-9148 GCA_043745725.1 Gammaproteobacteria bacterium
ATTGCTGCGTTTACGCGTTATTTTCAAGACTTTGAAGAAAAACCATGAAATTTTCGAAAAATGGCAAATTCTTAAAATTTGTTTTTTTTAAATTTGATACTTTCGGAGGTGCCCTATTATGAAGTAATTGTGATGCATTACTCATTTAAATAGGAGAACGTTTTATTTAAATTACCAACCATCACCGTGAAATCTCCGTCCTCTGTAATCGTTTTTAGCTCGGCATTGACAAAGGCAAGATCACTTTTATTTAATTCAAATGTCAGGGTTTGTGCACTTTCTGGCGTTAAAAATATCTTTTGGAAATTCCTCAATCTTTTTACCGAGGGTGTAATCGAAGCATAGTGATCACGGCTATACAATTCCACAGTATGTTTGCCGGCAATTTTCCCCGTATTTTTAACCGTAACAGTAATGATGATGTTGTCATTGCCTGTCAGTTTGTTGGTGCTGATTGTTAAGTCGCTATAGTCAAATGTGGTGTAGCTAAGCCCATGCCCAAACGGATACTGCGGGTTAAATGTTTTTTTGTCGGCAAGCAAACTTTCTTCTCCTTCATCTGCCCATTTGTGATCATAGGTTAAAATTTCCCCGCTGAATCTGGGGTAGGTGTAAGGCAAAATTCCATTGGGATTGTAATCTCCAAAAAGTACATCGGCTATTGCTGTTGCCGCTTGCGAGCCTGCCCAGTTGGTTAACAGAATGCCCCTGGCGTCTGGTTCAATTTCTCTAATAATTCTTGGGCGGCCTTCGGACATTACCATCACAATAGGTTTACCCGTTTTCGCTAATTCTTTTACCAGTAGTTGCTGTATTTCTGGCAGCGCTAATTCTTTTATATTGCCGGGCGTTTCTGCATAGGCATTTTCACCGAGAGCTACAATAATGTAATCGACATCTTTTGCCGCTGTTACGGCCTCGGCGATATTAATATCTTTGGCGTCGAAATCTGTTCCCTGTAATTGAATAACCTTGTCATTACCAACTTTGGCTTTGATTGCTTTAGCAATTGTTAGCGTATCTTTTGCAAAATATTTATCCGCTGTACCTTGCCAGGTATAAGACCAGCACCCATGAAGCGCAGTGAGGGAGTCAGCGCCAGGGCCAACCACTAAATATTTTTTATTTTTTGTCAAGGGTAAAGTGTTGTCAGTATTTTTTAATAAAATAACAGATTCTCTTGCGGCTTCCAGCGCGGCCTCTTTATATTCTGGTCGAGCAAAATTTTTAACTGCGTCAGGTTCCAGATAAGGATTAGCAAAATAACCCAGATCATATTTTAGTTGCAAAATTCTGCGCACTGATTCATTCACTCTTTTTTCACTAATCTTATGTTCTTTTACCAGCGCAATGACATCGTCATAAAAACTAAAATCTAAAGGTACAATTACCAGATCAATACCTGCATTAACGGCCAGTAAGGCTGCCTCTTTATTGGAGGCAGCCACCTTATGCCAGTCGTGCAATTTTTTAATGTCTTCCCAGTCGCTGGTAATTACTCCATTAAAACCTAATTCCGTTCTCAGTACATCGGTTAAAAAATATTTGCTCGCATGCAAGGGTGTGCCATTTACTTCGCCAGAATTCACCATCAAAGTATGCGCACCTGCGGCAATCGCAGCCTTAAAAGACGGCAAATAATATTCTCTGAGCATAATTTCCGGGATGTATGCTGGCGTTCTATCTTTACCATCAGCGGGAGCTGAGTAGCCTATAAAGTGCTTCATGGATGCTGCAACACTTGTAACATTTTTCAAGCTTTTTCCTTCATAACCCTTAATGGCGGCGGCTCCCATTGTTTGGACAAGCAGCACATCTTCTCCAAATGTTTCTGGAAAGCGTGACCAAAGAGGTTGTCTACCAAGATCCAATACCGGTGAAAAATCTAAACGAATACCGGAAGCCCTAACTTCTTTGGCAGTAATTTCAGCACCTAATCTAACCAGTTCAGGGTTACGCGTTGCTGCTAACGCAAGGTTGTGAGGAAAAAGGGTAGAGCCAAGAGTATTGTTGGCGCCGTGCACGGCATCTATTTCGTATAAATTAGGAATTTTTAAACGCGTTTCTTTTAGTGCAATATTTTGAATTTTATTGGTAATGTGATGCCATTCTTCCAGTGTATATGCATGGTTAATGGTATTTTGTATAGAACCAACATTGTGCTTCACGATTGCGTCGCGCAGTTTTTCCATATCCAGGGTTACAGGTTCATCGGTTTTTTCTGACACTGCTGCCAGGGTCAAATTAGTCATTTGCCCCACTTTTTCTTCAATTGTCATTTTGGCAATTAGATTATTGATCTTATCGGTGTCATTAACGGGTGTTTTTGCCTGAGTGTGGCTTGCCAACGCGCTCGCAAAAAACCAATATAAAACCAATAGAGCATATTTAATTTTCATCATTTTTTATTCTTTAATAAATATTCGATAACCAAAATTTTAAAGTGAAAAATTCTGCGCCGCTTTCATTGTAGTTGGGTGATGGGGAGATACAAGTAATTATGGAAGCTGGTGATTATAAAAGGTAAGTTATTTAGCCGATCTTGATGAATTCAGGATTCATAACTCACAAAAAAGCTAAAAGAGCGAGGTTGTGTAAGTTGCCCCGCTCTTTTAGCTTTTGCTATGAATAAAAATGTTACGAATAAAAGTATTGCTAATGAAGGTGTTGTTAGTAAAAGTACAGCGAATAAAAATCACACGTTATAAGTAGACGACGAAGTGTTGCCGCCGCGTCCGGTCCAGTTGGTGTGAAAAAATTCACCGCGTGGTTTGTCGGTGCGTTCGTAAGTGTGTGCGCCAAAATAATCGCGTTGTGCTTGTAATAAGTTTGCTGGTAAACGCGCAGTGCGATAACCGTCAAAATAATTCAGGCCAGAGGTGATTGATGGTGCAGGAATGCCATTTATAATTGCTGCTGCGGTTACGCGACGCCAGCCTGCTTGTGCTGCTTCAACTGTTTTAGCAAAATAATCATCGAGCAATAAATTATTAAGCGCAGGATTTTTATCAAAGGCTTCTTTAATTTTACCTAGGAAAGATGAGCGAATAATGCAGCCGCCGCGCCACATTAAGGCGATGCCGCCATAATTTAAATGCCAGCCGTATTCTTTGCCCGCTTCGCGCATCAACAAGTAGCCTTGAGCGTAAGAAATAATTTTTGAGGCGAAGAGTGCATTGCGGATATCGTTGATAAACGCTTTTTTATCGCCTTCAAATTTAACGGTTGGGCCACTGATAACTTTGGATGCTTCAACACGCTCTTCTTTTTGTGCCGACAAACAACGTGCAAATACCGCTTCAGAAATTAATGTGAGTGGAATGCCTAAATCCAGTGCGATAACACCCGTCCATTTTCCTGTGCCTTTTTGACCGGCGGTGTCGAGAATTTTATCGACCAGTGGTTCGCCATTTTCTTTGTAGCCGAGAATGTCGCGGGTAATTTCGACGAGGTAGCTATTGAGTTCGCCTTCGTTCCAATCGGCAAATACCTGATGCATTTCATCGGCACTCATGCCGAGTAAATCTTTCATGATTTGGTAGGCTTCGCAAATTAATTGCATATCGCCGTATTCAATGCCGTTGTGTACCATTTTTACAAAATGGCCTGCACCGCCTTCGCCAACCCAATCACAGCAGGGGCTGCCATCGTCTACTTTCGCAGAAATACCCTGGAAAATTTCTTTTACAAATGGCCATGCTGCAGGTGAGCCACCGGGCATGATGGATGGGCCTATCAATGCACCTTCTTCGCCGCCGGAAACGCCGGTGCCGATGAAGAACAAACCTTTGCTTTCGAGGTAAGCGGTGCGGCGGTCGGTATCGGGAAAGTGGGTATTGCCGCCGTCGATAATGATGTCGCCAGCTTCCAAATGTGGGATGAGTTGTTCAATAAAATCGTCAACCGGTTGGCCTGCTTTTACCATCAGCATAATTTTGCGAGGTTTGGCGAGGGATGCCACCAGCTCTTCAATCGAGTGCGCGCCGCGAATGGTTTTACCTTGCGCTCGCCCAGCTAAAAAATTATCTACTTTGTCGGTAGTTCGATTGTACGCAGTAACTGTATAGCCTTTGCTGGCCATGTTGAGGATGAGGTTTTCGCCCATTACGGCGAGGCCGACCAAGCCTATATCCGAAAGTTGTTTCATAATCAGTAGCCTGTTACCTGCGGTTAATACCCTATTTTGAGGGTGGCTATTATTCCCGTTTATGGCTGAGATTCATAGCGTTAAGTGGCTGTTAGTGGTGAGTGTTTTGGATCTTTCGCTTGCGTCGATAATTTGGTTTGGCCTGCTGCGCGAGCGCCCAGTCGATATGTTCCTGTACCAGCGCGCTTACTTGTGGGCGCTTGTCGAACAGTGCGGCGACGATGTTGGCATCACTCGGTGCATTACCCAAACCTACGGCCAAATTGCGTAGCCAGCCCTCATAGCCAACCCTGCGAATGGCAGAACCTTCAGTGTTAGCTAAATACTCCGCTTCCGTCCAATTAAACAGGGTGACTAAATCGCCATCGGCTAAACCGTGGCGCGGTAAAAAGTCGGTTTCCTGCGTGAATTGGGCATATTTATTCCAGGGGCAAATGGCTTGGCAGTCATCGCAGCCAAATACGCGGTTACCCATAGGTTCGCGAAATTCTAGCGGAATGGCCCCTTTATTTTCGATTGTCAGGTAGGAAATACAGCGCCGCGCATCCAGCTCGTAGGGTGCAGGGAAGGCATCGGTGGGGCAAACTTTGAGGCAAGCGGTGCATTCGCCGCATTGATTTTTTTCGCTGGGCTCATCGATAGGTAATGGTACAAAAGTAAAAATCTCGCCTAGAAAAAACCAACTGCCTGCGGTGCTATTGATAATAAGCGTATGTTTTCCGGCCCAGCCCAGCCCCGCTTTTTCAGCGAGCGGGCGCTCCATTACTGGTGCGCTATCAACAAACGCGCGGTTTTGTAGCTCACCTTTATGGGGATAATCGTCGGGTAACGCATCGTCTATTTGTTTGGCGAGTTGACTTAGACGTTTGCGAATCAGCTTGTGATAATCCCGCCCCAGTGCATAGCGGGATACATAAGCTTTTGTAGGGTCTTTGAGTATTTGGATTTGTTGTGTGTCACCCGGTAAATAATCCATGCGTACAGAAATTACTCGCACTGTGCCGGGCAATAATTCTGCAGGGCGTGAGCGTTTGTTGCCGTGTGCGGTGAGCCACTCCATGCTGCCGTGATAATCTTTTGCAAGCCATTCTTTCAGCCGAATTTCGGCAGTACCAAGGTCAATGTCAGTAATGCCTACCTGCTGAAAACCCAGCTCTCGTCCCCAACATTTTATATCGGCGGCGAGCTTAATGAGGTCAACGGAGTTGGGCATAACAAGCTTCTGCATGGCATTGGTGTTGCAGTGTGCCACAGCGAGTGTTCAAGGTCAGTTTCTTGAGAGATTTTTTAATTTTTTGTAGTAAGGGGGAGGCAAAATACAAGGAATAAACTTGCCATTAGGGCTTGAAATTATGGATCCGTTTTTACGATTGGCGATTGGATGGTTTTAAAGAGAATAGTGACTGGTCAGGTTAACTTTATGAGATGCAGGTTAACTTTGTGAGGTATAAATTAACTTTATGAGATAGAGATAAGCGCCTAAACTGCTCAAAATTTTAGGCGCTTATCCTCTTTAGTTTATGAGTCCCAGTAAGGTTACAGGGAGTTTAAAAACGCTAAAATATCGTTGCGGTTGCTAGCGCTTAATTTCTCGAACGCCAAACGACTATTGAGTGCTTCACCATCATGCCATGCAATCGCTTCTGTCAGTGTGCGCGCACGGCCATCATGCAAGTAGCGCGCATTTGAAACAGCTCCATGGGGCAAATCAGGGCCATTAACTTCTTCAGGAGTTTCTTGCACATAAGGTAAAGAGCCTAAGCCCCATAGTGGTTGTGTACGCCACAGATTAGGTTGAGCAGCACCTTCAGTGAGGTTGTCTGCCAAGCCTGCGCCCATATCGTGTAGCAATAAATCAGAGTAGGGGCGAATGGTTTGATTGCGCAATTCTGCAAAGGGGTGGTTATTGCCTGTTTTCATTTGCGATACATGACAGCCCGTGCAGTTAATTTGTGTAAACAGTTTTGCGCCGTTATCAATCGCAACAGGGTTTACATCATGCTCTGAAGAAACGCGCAAACCTGCTGCAAAACCGCTGCGTAAGCTGCGTTGTGCCGGCACGCCAATCAGCTCTATGTACTGTGTCATTTTTTGCAGATCTGTTTCAGTGACACCTGCTGTTGCTTGTGCGGGTGACTTACATTGTGCGGATGTCATGTTGCGTTGACATTCACGTGAGGGGAACACGGGAGAGACTACGCCCATATCAAGCATCAGTGCGCCTGCAATTTGTTGGCGCACGCTGCCTTTAGAGGCTTTCCAGCCAAAACGCCCTAGTCGCGTGGCACCACCTTCCGGATCGGTTATCAAGTTAGGTGCGCCACGAATGCCATCACCATTTTTGTCGGTAGGGTCAGCCAAATTCAGGATGGTAGCTTCGTCTACTGCCTCTAATAATCCCATACCAATTACCTGTGGTGCCTGGCGCACGGAGTATTGTGCTGGCACTGGGCCATTAAACACATACACCGGCTTTTGCAGGGTGACAGTTTCGCCGCCCGCCAAAGTGCGGGTGATGGTTTGGAAGGACTGCACTTTCACAGAATAGTCAGGCAAGCCGGCGCTAGAGGTTAACTGCTGAATGCTCAGGCCATAGGTTGGGTCGGCTGCGGTGAGAATGGCGAAGGTATTGGTCGGCTTGCCTATATCCGCCACTTGGCTTCGACCATTCAGTGCATGGCAGCCGAGGCAACGCTCTGCGTTAAAGCGTGGCCCAACTTGATTCGCGTGCGCTGGTAAAGGAGGATTAAGCTCTGGATGCTCAGAATGCGTGCCGTCCACAAAGGAGGTATGAAATAACCTTCTGCCTTCCACAAAACGCTGCAAATTGGTAATGCCAATATTGTTTACGGATTGTTGGAATACACGCATAGGCTCTTCAGAGTAGTTATAACTTACGCTGCCTATGCCGCCTAACAAGGTGCTATCCGGTAATGGCGTGGTATTTAACGCAGGCACGGTGCCGTACCAAGGCACAAAACCTTTACCAACCACATACATTTGCTCGAAGGAGTAGAAGCGTGGTGCTAATCCATCAATTTTGGCGTAAATGACCGGGGTATCGTTACCGTTAGCATCTTTTACATGGTTATAGTCGAGGAAGCTGGAGGTGGTTACCTCAAAAGCATCACCCAACTGAAAGGGTTTATCGGTTGCCCAATTATTGGTTAACGGAAAATCCATGTAGCAATCCAAAGGGCCGGATGTGAAGTAGCAAATACGGCCTGTTGCACCCGGGTCATTATCAACGACATCATTTTTGTGGTCTGGATTAATATTTTTAACTCCGGCGCCATATTTCCAGCCATAAGTCCCCACGTCTGTGCTACGGAAAACGTTCAAACCGGTTCTAATCCAGGCGCCACTGTTGACGACTTGATAAATATCCAGCGTTGAGCGGCCAGCGGGTGTGCCATCGCGAATCAGTAAGCCCATAGTTCGATTTTGGAAGTACAACTCAGGCCATTCAAAATATTTACCCGGCCCTACATCGACGTTGTTTGGACCACCGGCCACATTAAAGTCGCCACCGTTGTACCAATATTCCCCACGCTCGCGCGCATGACGTAAGGTGGGGCGATAACCTGCTCTGGTAACTAAAGTGCCATCTGGCTCGGTATATTGAATCCTCTCTACTACCGGAGTATTCGCCCCGTATAGTGGTGTGTAGGATTGGTTTTGCGATGAGGTTGCATTACTGCTTGCCGCGCTGGCAATACTACTAGCTGCGCTGATGGCAATACTACTTGGTAGCGATGAAGCGGCCTGTTTGCTACTTGCTATTGCAACGGATGATGAGCTTTTACTGCTAGCTGTTGCGGAAGAGCTTGTCGTGGCAGCCCCGTAGATCTTGAGCGAGTAAATGGAGTAACCCCATGCATTGCCTGTGCTGCGTTTTGTGCCATACATGCGCACATGACGATAGCTACCCTGTACTGTCACAGTATCCGTTCGGGCTCCAAAGGTCAGGCCGGTTTTTGTGGCGAGGGAAGTCCAGTTGGTATTGTCATTGGAGCCCTGGATTTGGTAATCAGCGGCATTGGCTGCTTCCCAATCAATGACCACACTAGTGAGTGTTGTTTGGTTTGTCAGATCAACGCTAAGCCAGGAAGGGTCAACGCCGTGGTTGGATTCCCAACGGGTGCCAGCATTCCCATCCACTGCGTTGGCAGCAGGTTGTAAAGATGTACTGGCAGAAGCAACTTTATTTAAAGCGAGATCGGTTTGAGCAAAAACCTGACTATTGCCCAAACATAACAGCCAGCACAGCAGATAAAAAAAGCGCATTACATTATTTCTAAACATGACTTTCTCCTATGATCCTGCACAGCAAAACACTCGTGGTAATTATTGTGCTACCCCGATTTTTGGAGAAGCTGTCATAGAGATGAGGTTAAGTGCTTAGGGCATCGATTAGTTGAGTTTCGTCAAATCACTATCGGAGCGAAAATATCGTCGAGAATGATCAATCGTTATTGTTAGATGTGGTTGTATTACAGCAGCCCCTCAAATGACGAAGGGCTTAAAACTATCATTACACACTGATTAGCATTTTCTATCCCACTAACAGCCAGAGACATACATGGGATAAATGGCATAAAGTGCGCAATAGCTTAGGCTCAATGTCTATCGGCTTGTTCGTCTATAGCCAGTAGTATCTGTGGCCACACACTGCCCCAGTTGTTGTGATCTTGTTGCGGAAACTCCTCGAGTGATTGACCAATCTTTGCCAAAAAATCGCGTACAGGTTGATTGGGTACTATTAAGTCATGTCCGCCACCAAAGTGCAGTTGTTGGGCCGGCGTCGCTTTTTGGATAATTTGGGCTGGATTGAGTGATTCTGTCAGCGGTGAAAAATAATGGCTATTAACCCAGGCAGCAGTATCCAAATTGGCAGCAATAGTGACTAGCTGAGTGACTTCGGGCATGCGTGCGGCTATCAACATGGCGAGTGTACCGCCGCCGCTATGGCCTATTAAGGTGATGCCGGAGTAATGTTCC
>JAYTSJ010000098.1:0-4687 GCA_043745725.1 Gammaproteobacteria bacterium
GCGAGCAAAATGGCGGTGGCTTCGTCATCCGAATAATAATGACTGCTGTAAACAAATCCGTTGCCATTTCGGTGTTGTAATGGAATGCGCCACTGCCAACCGGCACTATGCGCAATGCTGCGAGTATAAGGTAAGGTATTGGCCAAACGTTCTGAGGGCACGGCAATGGCTCGATCACAGGGCAGCCAATGACTCCAGTCCTCATAACCTACACCTAAAGCCTGGTGAATTAACAGGGCGCGCTGACCTGAGCAATCGATAAAAAAATCACCCTCAACTATCGCACCGTTTTTTAATTGAAGTTTTTCTACAAAGCCAGTTTCTACATTTAAGCTAACGTGGTCGATGAAGCCCTCGGTGCGTTTTACGCCACGTTTTTCACTGTACTTACGCAAAAAAATTGCATACAAAGATGCATCAAAATGATAGGCGTGGGGTATGGCTAACAAAGGGTTTTGTGTTTGTAGTGGCGAATATTTATTCGCAGTAGCGCAAAGATAATTGAGATCGTAATCCCATAAATTAGTTTGATATCCGTTCTGATTAGCTCTGAGCCAAAAATGATGGAATGGACAAAATGCAATGGTTTTTCCTGCAGCACCAAACGTATGAAAATATTCGCTACCGAGCTTCTGCCAATGTTCAAATTTGATGGCCAGCTTTATAGTGGCCTTGGTTTCGCGTAAAAATTCTGCGTTGCTAACGCCGAGCACATCATTAAAATCGCGGATGGGTGGAATGGTTGCTTCACCAACACCGATCCTGCCAACGTCTTCTGATTCTACCAATTCGATTTCAACGACGGATGCTAATACTTTTTTTAATAATGCTGCTGTCATCCAACCCGCAGTTCCTCCACCGACAATAACAACTTTTTTTATTGGCTTATGCATAGCAACTTGGCTCTAAAAAACGTATTAGCGAAAAACACCCTGTTAGCGAGATTGCTAACAGGGTTATCTACTGACAACTTATTTAGAATTTATAATTGAAACCCAATAAGTAATTCGTACCGAAATGTTGGTACTTATCAATTTGTCGTGAGTCGCCTGTTTCAGTGCCAACGGTTGGTTCATCCGTTAAGTTTTGTGCTTGTAAAGTAACGGTTAGGCCTTTGAGCACATTGATACCACTCTCGCTAAATTTGTAGCCAATTTGTGCATCAACCAAGGTGCCGCCCAAATCTGTTGTGGGTACTAATGAAAGACTTCCGCCATAAGTTTCTGAGAGATACTTGCTGCGTTTGCGTCCCGATACTCGCGCTTCAAAACCACTCTTCTCAAAATAAACTGTTAATTGATAAGTTTCTCTTGAGAGTCCTGGGACGCCTATTTTCACACCATTGTTATTTACTTCTCCGTCCATAAAAGCAGCGCTCGCGGTAAGGCCTAAACCGTCAAGCGAATTACTGAGTATGCGGAACGGAAAGTTGGCTTGATATTCAGTGCCTGCTGCGTAACCCGCGCCTGCTTCTGCTTTCGATGTGGTAACACCATGAGTTATAAGTGTTGCGTCAGCGGGAAGGCCATTGTCGTGATAACCTGGAATAACGTAACTGGAGAAGTCGCTGACTACGCGATTATTGAGCACCCAATTCTGTATGTTTTTATAAAAATAACCGGCAGATAAAAAACCATCTTCTGCGAAGTAGTATTCGTAAGACAAATCAAACTGAATTGTTTCTGCGGGTTTCAAATGTGTGTTGCCGGCCGACGCGCTCCATGCACTGAAGGTAGGGTCAGTGCTGATGCGGTGCGCCATATCAAAATCGAAGCCGATGGTGTTATTCGGTTTCATATCATCCATACGCGCGCGCGATTGAGTTTTAGCGGCAGCAAAACGTACGACCTGATTCTCAGTCGCTTGAAAATTCATGTTCAGGCTAGGTAAAAGTTTGATGTATTTGGCTTGATCGCTTACGGGCGTTGCAACGGTATAGCCGCCAACTGCAGTCTGCGTGTTGTAACCCGTTGCGGATTGTTCGGTTTGCACAACTTGTAAACCAATATTGCCGGTCAAAATGCCTGTTGCAAATTTTCCCATACCAAACAGCGTGTTTATTTTTTCGGAGACTTCATAGGTATCGCCCAAACGATCATTTTGAAAGAGGCCAGCATTGGTGACTTTGTAGAAGCCGTCTTTGTACATGCCAGCGCCATCATAGGCGATTATTTTGCCCAATCCGAGGAAGCCCAAATCTGCTGTACCTGTAACATATTTGGCCGGTATAGGCGCATCGCCACCGTCGATAGTGACGCCATCTGCCGCATAATATTCAGGCGATGTTAGGAAGGCACCGTAATTTGTTTTGGATTTCGTGCGATCAGAAAAATTAACGCCAAATTCAAGGCCGGTAAAGATTGAAAATTCAACCTCGCCCTCTGCTTGTAAGCGTAATGTTTTTAATTCTTCTGCAAATGAAGGATTGTTAATAAATCCATCTTGCTCGTCATTTCTACCATTAAATGCTGGCGATGCACCACCGCCCCAAGCTTGCGGGCCGGCCAGTTTGATAATCGCAGGGTCAGAATAATCAGGAGTAATTAGGGTGGGGTGGTCAGAAAATATCGCGCCTTTTGATGTCATTACAAAAGAGTGCGCATTCGCGTCACCCTGTGCTCCACCAGCACGGCCAACACCGGAATAACTTTCGATATCCAACACATCTTTTTTTGATTTTCCATAAGCTGCATCGACAACTAACGCCCAGTTATCAGAGACATGATATTTTGTATTCAGACCGAAGGTATCCAGTGATGCATCTTTAGTGTCGCCATCATTGCGGATAACGCTGCGAAAGCCATCCCATGTGCCGGCTGTTACTAAACCGTTTTCGACGGTAGTTGCAGTCCAGTTTGCGTTACTAAAACCTGGGCCACCTTCTTCAAGGCCGCGAAACACTTTGTTGTCTTTAAATTTAATATGCAATGCATCGATAGTGATATCGAGTTTATCGTTTGGTCGGTATTGGAATACACCAGAGTAGGTGTCGCGTTTCATCAGCGACGAGCGCACATTGGAATCTTCACCACCAATTATTTTTGTCGGCGTGCCAGCTACGTTAACTTTTGCATAACCCCAAGCGCGAAATTGTTCCTCTTGGCTGGGCGATTTCATGGTGGCAACTGATAAGGCAACACCTAATGCGTCATCTGCAAATTTATCAGAATAGGTAAACGCTAAACGATGGCCATTTTCATCAAAGTCAGAGTTGCCAGATTTCAATCCATTTTTTTCTAAATTACCGTTAAGCGAGATTACGGAGGCGTGATCAAGTGGACGAATAGTGGTTAAATTTACAATGCCGCCTAAGCCTTGGTTAACCATGGTGGCATCCGGCGTTTTATAAACCATTGCGCCCGCAATAATTTCTGATGGGTATAAATCATATTCAACACCACGGTTATCGCCAATGCCTAAAATTTCTCTGCCATTCATTGTGGTGGAAACATAGTTTTCGTTAAAGCCGCGAACTGAAAGCCCGCTAGTGCGGCCATCGCGACGTTCGCCTGCCAAGCCTGGCAAGCGCGCTAAAGATTCAGCAATACTGGTGTCCGGTAATTTGCCGATATCTTCTGCCACAATAGCTTCAACAATTGAGCTGCTCGCTTTTTTCAATTCTTGTGATTTTTCTAAACTTGCTTTAAAGCCAGTAATAACAACTTCTTCTACTGGTTGTGATGTTGATGATTCGGCTTGTTGTGCGTACACAGTTTGTGAGCCCGCTACCAACGTCATGGTAGAAATTATCGCTAGCATGTGATTAAATTTTTGTTTTTTCATGATTTATTTTCTCCGAAGGAGATTTACCTTTTTATTTATGGCTAACAAATTCTGCAAACTCATTAACGGAATTTGCAGCTCCTGAAACAGATGGCTTCTGTCCGCAAAATGATAGTAAAGCGTGATGCTTAATTCCTACAATAGCGTGCATACGTATTCAAAAAAAGCAGTCGCATCTAAACGCTGTTTTATACGACAAAGTTATTTTTGGCGACAAAAAAAATGCAAAAAAATACAGCGACTTACAAAATAGCCGCTTTTAGTTAAAATGATATGTAAATTATTTTCTTAAAAAAATAAAAACATTTTTTATTGTTAAATTATTTATCTATTTGTAAAAATTTTTCACATAAAAAATTCCGCAGATAAAGTGATATATTTATGCAGAAATTTACGCAGTTGCAACAGCAAATTGGCAATTATATTTATCGCAATTTACTTAATAAGCTAGCGCAAACATAAACTTCAAGAGGCTTAGCCTGCATTAGTGGTAGTTAAAAAATGGTTAAAGCAGCGTTTAATGGAAAGTGTATGCGGGTTGAATGGAGGGTGCTAATAGAGGGATTAGTGCAGATTTCAATGGAGGGTCACGCGAATTAGCCCATGTGGGTTTGGCTCGTTAGCAATTAATTTGAATTCCATGCGCATCATCCGCGGTGTTGCGGGCGTTGTGTTTGCGGGGAATTCGATACGTAAATCATTGGCGGCTTCTTTAAAGCGCTCCACTTGCACAACGATGCCTTCCGTGGGTATACCAAAGGTAGATTCGGCATCAGGAATGTAACTCCCAAAACCAAATTGATAGCGCCAGGCATTACTGCATAATTTAAAGCGCGCACCTTCTTCATCGAGTAGTGGAGTATCAATTGGAATGTTGTCTAATACATATACTTTGTACGTGCTG
>JAYTSJ010000099.1:0-10561 GCA_043745725.1 Gammaproteobacteria bacterium
CCCAACCATAATTTCAATCATGATAAAGCGTTCGGGGATGCGGTTATGAATATGACGCGAGAGCCATGAACCAACACCCATGGCAAATAAATAGGTGCCGATTACAGTGGAAAATTGTGTGACAGAATCTCCCAGTAAATAACTGGAGAGCGCGCCCGCCACTAATTCATAAATTAAGCCGCAGGATGCAATAACAAAAACAGACGCTAATAATGCAAATTGCATGGGTGGCCCTAAAAGATAAACACATCGAAAATATTCGGCGATGAAGTTATTGGACTAACTCGCAATTGATGCCGCAACAATGATCGCAATACCAATGCACATGGCGGCAACTATCGTTGCCAGCGCCTGATTTTTATCCTCGACGATATTTTTCCAAAGTTCGTAAGGCGTGAGCTTATCGATAACAATAAAACTAATCCAAAAAATGGTAACACCCATTAATGAATAAATAAGTGAACCTGCGAGGCTGTGTAAATTAATGATGTCGTGCATATAAAATTCCTAATGTGTGTTTAGGGGATTGTGAGCAATTATTTATGGTGAACGCCGGAGCCAGAGCCAGATCCATAAAAGTGGCCGCCAGTAGTATTGCGTGGGCCTTCATCAGAACCGGTAAGCACATAGCCGTAGTACTCTGCATAACTAAACGCTGAAAGCGCGAGTACACAAATGGCAAGATACAAACGAAACAGCGTGAATTGTTTAAGTAAGTTCATTATTCAAAATGCTCCCAGGGATGATCACTTTGATCCCAGCGTTTTTTCTCAAAAAAATATTTATTGAGCCCGGCTAATAAAGGGCCGATGCCAAGCCCCCAGAAAAGTAACCAAAAATTATTGCCGCTATTATTTGCGTGAGTTGCCGTTATATGTGCACTCACAGCTGGATTGGAGCCATAGGTGTTTTCGGTTTCGGCATCAACTTCTAATACATAAGTACCTGCAACTACATTCGACAAAGTGGCTTGATCGCTACTTGAGCCTTCAGACCAGCTGCCATCGCTATCGTAGCCAGAGTAATAAGCAACTTCACGATTCATTACGCGAGTTTCACCAGTAGCTTGGTTAACGAGCGAGTATTCGAAATCTGCCCAGTTATTATTGACGCTGGTATCAGTTTGAACTTGAAATAAACCATGGGCAGATTCCAGGTTAAATGGTTCGCTAACTAATTTGGCAGTTTTTGCGTTCGGCGTTAGATCCAGGCGTCCAATGTTAATTGTTTGTGTTTGTTTACTTGCAAAAATGATGCTAACGAAAACTGCGAGTGCCATCGTAATAAAATAGGTGGCCAGGTAACCTAGAATTGCGGGGGAGGGTTGATTAATGCCAACACCACTTGTGGATATTTCCTCAATGGAAAAAGCCTTGGCTATTTCAGAACCGCTAATATAAAAACCATCACTCCACACAATTTCATTGTTAGATTTTTCACTCGATAAAATATAGGGGACACAAATATAATCAGTACAACGGTTGCGTTCACCATTTTTAACTTGCCAATAAAACTCACCTAACACACCTACAACAGTTGCATCGTAATCAGCAAAATGTTTGAAGGTCATATTTTTATGCAATATAACGCTGGGTGAGTAGGTGTGGGCTTTGCTTGGTTGCATGAATGTCCAATGCCCATTGGCACAAACTAACCAGCGAACGCCTTGAGATGGGTTGTACAACAAATACTCATCCCAAATATCGAGGCCACCGATGCGGCGCATAAATCCAATAATTTCAAAACTATGCCCTTCCAAAATGCCGTGGCTGCCGAGTGCAATTTGAGGACGTATTTTTTGATTGGCTTGAGAATAGGCAACAATCAGTTTTCCACCAGCCGATACGTTGTTCACCATGCGACATGACGCGCAAGCAACCACTAGCGATGCGGGATTGTGCACGACAACAGCATCACCACAGCCAGCGCAGCGCAATTCTTTACTGGGCTGTTGTTTTAATTCGCGATTATCAATTGCTTCGAGTTGTAACTCGTTAAGGTTCAGTGTTTTGCCGGTATAAAGTTTTGTTTGTTCATTGCTGTAATCAAGGCTGGCAAAGCTATCATTTTCACCTGCAAGATCTACTAAATTTGCGTAGTGCCCTGGATCTGCGGAAAAAGGAATTTCGCCTTCAGTGGCAATGCAGCGAGCATTTTCAATATTGCTCACGCTGTAATGTTTACCATCGAGCGTTAGGGATTGGCCAAGACTTAAACTTGCAAACGCTGGTAAGGTTTCTGTTGTTGTGCTCGGAACCGTGAGATAAAACAATCCTGAGCCTTCACCTAGCCAAGCCGTTCTGCGATTATCTAATTGCAACAGCCATTCGTTCCAAATACCTTCCGCATATTGTTGTTGCAAGCGGCCGATAATGGTAAAACTGGTTTGGCCGTATTTACCGCGCAAGCCAATAAACAGCGGCGTGAGATCATCTGCCAAGGTTGCCATTTTACCGACAGTTTCCCACTGCATATCAGTGCGCACTAAAGTGCTACGGCAAAAAGGACAAACGACTTGCACACTGGCGCGGCTGTAAATGGGTACCAGCGCGCCGCAGGATGAGCAAGCAGTGTTGCGCACTGCTGTTTTTTTATCAGATACCATAATTACGCCGAGATAAGTGTGAGCTATTTATTGTTGGTTTTTTTTGATAATGATCTATCTCACATTTTGCTCAGAATATCAGCTTTTTTTGCTGCAAATTCGGCTTCGCTAATAATACCTTTGGTCATCAAGCCGTGCAGCTTTTCAAGCAGTTGCAACGGGTCTTCAGCAATAATCTGCGCGTTGTTATTGTTGGTATTGGGGGCATTATTGACAGCTGCCATCACACCTTGCGCCATTGCTAAACCTGCACCTAAACCTGCGCCCGCTCCGGCAATGCCGCCTTCATTTGCCGCTGCTATAGGAATACTTTGCGCAACTTGGTACTGAGTGAGTTGCTGTAAATTGCCGGCGATATTGATGCCGATGCGTTGATCCAATACTTTTTGTAGTTCTTCTGGCAGTGATAAATTTTGCAGTACAAATTCTTCCAGCAACAAACCAATTTTTTGAAAGGCTTGTTGTAATCTTTCTTGTAATGCATTCGCTAGCTTATCTTGATGTGCTGCTAAATCCAGAAAGGCAATGCCGCTATTAGCAATATGATCGCTCAATGTTGCGACTACAATGCTCAGTAACTGGCCGTCCAATTCATCAACACTATAGCTCGCACGAGTGCCAGATATTTCACGGTAAAAAATTGTCGGGTCTTGAATGCGATAACTATAAATACCAAAAGCGCGCAAACGCACGACACCAAATTCAGGATCGCGCAGGGTGATGGGATTGCTGGTGCCCCATTTCCGATTAAGTTGTTGTGTGGTGTTAAAAAAGTAAACGTCAGATTTGAAAGGTGAATCAAATAGCTTGTCCCAATTTTTAAGGCTGGTCATCACGGGTAAGGTTTGCGTGTTGAGTGTGTAACGCCCGGCGGCAAAATGGTCAGCTATCTGGCCTTCATTCACAAACAGCGCGAGCTGAGTATCGCGCACAGTAAGCTGTGCGCCGTTTTGAATTTCGAAATCTTCCATGGGATAGCGATACACCAGCATGCCATCAGCAGCATCAGTCCAGTGAATAACATCGATAAACTGCTTTTTAATAAAACCGAAAAGTCCCATGTGTTGCTCCTGCTGTAATGGTGATTGATATCGCTAAAAAAGTGATTGGTGCAGCTAAAGTGTTCCGCGTTTATGCTCAGTGATTTTTATCTGTGTTGGTTTGAAAAAATCATTCAGCGATTCTAATGCTAAATAAGGGTTGCAAGCACCACACATAAAAATATCCATTGCAAGATAATCTATTTCTGGCCAAGTATGAATACTCATATGTGATTCTGCCAATATTGCTACACCGGTAACGCCAGATCCTTCGCCAAATGAGTGTAGCTGAATATGTAACAACGTCGCTCCGCAGGCTGCAATGGCATGCTTAAAAGCAGTTTCAATGGCAGTGATATCCTGAAGATGTTGTGCGCCCCAATAATCAATCAATAAATGCATGCCCGGTGCGAGAGCGGTATTGCTTGCGGTGTCTATTTTGTTCTCCATTTACTTTGTATTTACGCAATATTATTCAGCCAGTAGCATGCCGAGAATGTTACCTGCCGAGAATGTTACTTGCAATTATCCACTAAGTCGCTGAGTATTTAGGGTGAGAATTACCGTTGCAATTTGCATTTTCTCGCCAATTTTGGCGAGAAAAAATAGTAATACCAAGCGGAGGAGTATGATCCTGTCGGGTCATTCTTTATCTTTTAATTTCAGCTCATCCTCTTTCATTTCCACCGTTTCTTCAATAACTGTTTCAGTAGTTGCATGTTGCTTGGGTTTTAGCACGCTGTGGATTACGTAATCAGATTCAAAATAAACAATAAAGTCTGCATATTCCCAACTTGAAATCGGCGGTTTGCCTTTAGCAGGATTTTCCTTTACGGGTTCACCAAACTGAGCTTTTACAGCTGTTCTGGTCATCCCTGTTTTTGGACGAGCAACATCATTAAGCTCGGGCATTTGTGACCCTACAGGGATTTTTATGTCTTCAGCAAAGAGTGCGTGGCTGTATGATAAAACGATGAGCGATAAAACGATTAGGGCAGCACTATATTGTGATATTTTTTTCATATAATTTACTCCTGCGATTGTTGAAGGCGACGTTTTTCTGCCATTTGCGCGCGCATTATTTGCTGCCCAATTAATTGTTGCTGGCTCTCGTTGATATTATAAAATTTTGCTGCTATTTGATATTCGCCGCTGTTATTTTCGTCACAACGAATCACTTTGGCAACTAATACCAGACCTGCATTGCTGGGTAAGAATACCAAATGCAATGCGATTAATTGCGCCGCGGATAACTCCTGCGTACTGCCAAATGCTATGCCATCTTCGCTTAGGTTAACCTGGCGAATAGTGTCCGAGGGCGGTTTTGGCTTTTGCTCGGCCATTAGCTCCTGACCAAGTAATTCAATTTTGTGGTTGAGATTGTGCAAATATTCGGCAAGCGGGCGGCTTAATTCCTTAATTTGGTGTAAAAGTTGCGCGTTGTCGTTATCAATTTTTCTGAGTTCACTGTACAGCTTGAGTGAGCTGGCATTACCGAATAAAGTTTCAGGTAACCCCGAGTTCGCAGCAGTAGCATCAATTACTTTGAACTCTAGCGCGATGCTCTCATCAATACGGAAATAACTACGGCGTTCGGACATGTTCTGCACTCATCGTGAAGCTTTCATAAGTGTAAACATAGCACATAGTCAGCATTCCTCTAGGTTTTCGTGCTCTTTCCGCTTCGCTCCTTGTGCTCTGGCGATGACTTAGGTTTAATGCGTTCATTATTAAGAAGTAAAGGCCACAATGATTAAAAATATCCCACTCTATATTGGCTTGCGTTACACCCGAGCCAAGCGCCGCAACCAATTCATTTCGTTTATCAGCACCTTTTCCCTGGTGGGTATGGCGCTCGGGGTTATGGCGTTAATTATCGTTATGTCGGTCATGAATGGCTTTGATCGCGAAATGAAGCAGCGGTTACTCAGTGTTGTTCCCCACGGTTACATTGATTATTCACCTTCTCTCCAAAATTGGCAGCAAACTGCAGCCCAGGTTAAGCGACATCCTAAAGTGATCGGCGCTGCACCCTATATTGCGGGCGATGCATTAATTAGTTATGCCGGTGGTGTTGAAGGTATACAACTGCAGGGTATTTTGCCGGAGGAGGAAATAAAAATTTCGGTGATTGACGAGCATATGCTGGTGGGTTCGCTGGCAGAGCTGCGTGCGGGCGAATTTAATATTGTGATGGGCAGAATGGCAGCCAATACTCTGGGTTTGACTCTCGGTGATAAAGTTGTCATTACTTCGCCGGAAATTACTATCACCCCTGCGGGAATTTATCCACGGACAAAGAGTTTTACGTTAGTGGGTGTGTTTGAAGTAGGCGCGCAAGTAGATCAACAGCTAGCCATTATCCATCTCAATGATGCGCAGAAATTTTTTCGCCTGCAAGGGCCGCAAGGTTTGCATATTAAAGTAACGGATCTGTATCAGGCCGGCGCAGTAATGAGTGAATTGGCACAAGAATTTGGTAGCGAATATTCAGTTAGTGACTGGAGCAAAACACAGGGAAATTTATTTCAGTCGGTAAAAATGGAAAAAATTGTGACGGGTGTTTTATTGAATATTCTTATTTTTATTGCTGTATTTAATATTGTTTCCAGTTTGGTATTAATGGTTGCAGATAAGCGATCTGATATTGCTGTATTGCGCACACTGGGTTTAACGGCGCGAGAAGTGATGGCCATTTTTATTGTGCAGGGTAGTGCAGTGGGTTTTATCGGTACGCTTATTGGCACTGTTGCAGGGTGCATTATTGCATTGACGATTAATCCGATTATGCAGCTTATCGAAACAATTTTTGGCATGCATTTTTTTGATCCTGAAGTGTATTTTATCAGCGGTTTACCATCGGTATTGTTGTGGCAAGATATTGTGGTGATTTGCTTTACTGCACTTTTCTTAAGTTTTTTAGCGACTTTATATCCGGCTTATCGCGCCGCAAAAATCGAGCCGGCTGAGGCCCTCCGTTATGAATGATCAAGCTGTTACGAAAAATACGAAAAATCAGGCTGTAGTTTTATCCTGTCGCAATGTCAATAAACATTATGGCGCAGGTGATTTGTCGGTCAGTGTATTGCGCGGTATTAATATGGCGATACAGGCGGGTGAACGTGTTGCAATTGTGGGTGCATCGGGTTCAGGTAAATCAACGCTGCTTAATATTTTAGGTGGGTTGGATATTCCGGATGTTGGTGAAGTTGCTGTTGTTGGCCAAGTACTATCAACTATGAGTGCTGACGAGCGCGGCAGATTACGCAATCGCACTTTAGGTTTTGTGTATCAGTTTCATCATTTGTTACCAGAGTTTACTGCACAAGAAAATGTAAGTATGCCGTTATTGATTGGAAAAATGCCTGTACAAGAAGCCAAAGAAAAAGCTATAGCGATGTTGCAGAGAGTTGGTCTTGGCCACCGGTTAGAGCACAAACCCTCAGAGCTTTCTGGCGGCGAACGGCAACGTGTCGCCATTGCGCGGGCATTAGTCACTTCTCCAGCTTGCGTATTAATGGACGAGCCCACCGGTAATTTGGATACGCATTCAGCCGAGAGTATTCAAGCATTGATGTTGGAATTAAATCAATCCATCGGCACAAGTTTTATTGTGGTAACTCACGATTTACGGCTCGCAGAAAAAATGGACAGAATTTTAACCCTGTCTGATGGTGAGTTGTCGGATGGTGAATTGTCTGACGGAGAATTAGTCGCGGGTGAGTTGAAGTAATGGTATTAAATAAAATATTTAATAAATTCACTTTTATGATCGGCGCGCGTTACGGAATTTCGCGACGTCACAGTCAATTGGTCTCTTTTATTTCACGGCTTTCAACGGCGGGTTTAGTTATTGGTGTTGCCTTGTTGATTGTTGTAATGTCAATTATGAATGGCTTTGATCGCGAATTGCGCGAGCGTATTCTGGGCATCATGCCGCAAGCTATGGTTTATCATCGCGAAGGTATAGCAAATTATCAGGATTTAATTACGCAATTAAAAAGTGATAAACGCATTATCGCAGCAGCTCCGTTTGTGCAAATTCAGGGTTTACTCACTTATCAAAAACGTGTCGCGCCGATTAATTTATTTGGTATTGATTCTGTTGCAGAATCAAAACTGAGTGTGCTCGAACAATATTTACCCGTAGGTACTTTTGCTGCACTGCAGGCTAACTCTCAAGCCGTTATTGTTGGTCAAGGTATTGCGGATAAATTGCACATAAGTGTAGGCGAGAAAATTACGTTAATTATTCCGCACAGTAACAGCGGCGCAAGTAATAACGCTGAAGCTGATTCCACACCTAGCGTATTGATGCTAGAGATATTAGCTATTTTAAAAAGTAATACAGAAGTTGATCAATCCTTGGCGCTGATGAATTTAGAAGCCGCTTCGCAAGTTTCTGCATTCCCGGGCAAAGTAAGTGGTGTGCGTTTACAAGTTACAGATTTATTCGAAGCACCTACTGTCGTATTTGATGCAGTGAATAAGTTGCCGAGTGGATATTACGGGTCAGATTGGACGCGAACCTACGGGAATGTTTATCACGCTATTCATATGTCCAAACAACTGGTCACTATGTTGTTGTTTTTAATTATCGCCATTGCCGCATTTAATTTGGTATCAACCTTAATTATGGTGGTGGTGGATAAGCAAGGTGATATTGCAATACTGCGCACACTCGGCGCATCCAGCTTGGAAATTATCGGTATTTTTATGGTGCAGGGCGGCTTGATAGGTTTTATAGGAACGGCTATTGGTGGAGTAGTGGGAGTCTTGCTGTCTTTAGTTGTGACTGATCTTGTGAGTGGAATCGAAAAAATAAGCGGAGTGCAATTTTTGCATTCGGATGTATACCCCATTAGTTACTTGCCCTCAGATTTACAATGGCCAGATGTTCTGCAAGTTTTATTAACCGCATTAATTATTAGTTTTTTTGCATCTCTTTACCCTGCCTGGCGCGCGAGCCGCGTACAGCCGGCTGATGCTTTGCGGTATGAATAAGTTTTATTTAATTGCATCTATGACATCAGAAAAATATCCCGACTAATCACATTCTCCTTGTAGTGTTATCAACACATTACGTTGCCCACCATGGTTCCTATGCTCACACAGATAAATTCCTTGCCACATGCCAATGTTTAATTGGCCGTTAGTAATTGGAATGTTCAGGCTGCATCCGAACAGGCTGCTTTTCAGGTGCGCTGGAATATCGTCGCTCCCCTCGTCAAGGTGCGTGTAATAGAGTTCATCTTCAGGAACAGCATGATTAAAGAAGCTTTCAAAATCTGTTCGTACACTTGGGTCAGCATTTTCGTTAATGGTCAGTGATGCCGAAGTATGTTTGATGAACACATTCATCATGCCAATTTTTATTCTGGAAAGCTCAGGGCATTGTTGAAGCAGTTCGTTAGTTATCAAGTGAAATCCACGAGACTTTGCTTTTAACCTTAGTTCCTTTTGCGACCACATATCAATTACCTCTTCCAATAGGGACAATATTCTTTGATGAAATAGAGCATTTTAAATCTTCCTCTTTTGTGAGCATACCCCCGTTTTCGCTACTTTGTGGTATGAATAAATTTACCCGTTCAAACCTTAATCACATTTCCCACTTTACCTTTCTGCTTCTCAGATTCCACATACAAAGGTGACATACCCCACTTTTGTTACAAACCACGAAGTTGGGATGAAACTTTCTTGTCTTTGATTGAATATATATTGGCGACAATCGCACTTTGCCATGTGGAGTCGTTGCATTGGATTTTTAGGCGCAAAGTGCAATAAGAATAAGTCACAGTATTTGTCAGGTTCTGTACGTGTCTTTTCCTATCCCTATTTATAAAAAAGCTAATGAGGGTTTTGTATGACTATCAATTCTAAAAATAAGTCTGGTTTTAAAGCCAGGCTTGCGTTACTTGCCAGTGCGATGCTAATTACCGGTTCTGCGGCTATGGCCGATGTGTTAAATCCGGTTATTGGCCCTTTACTTTTTGAAGAGAACTTTAACGCCTTGGACGCAACCAAATGGAATACTGTCGAAGGCGACGGCTGTGGTATTGGTTTGTGCGGTTGGGGTAACGCAGAGCTGGAAAACTATCACGCTGCTAACTTGACCATTGAAAATCCACCCTTTGAGCCAGGCACTACAGCATTGGTTCTGCAAGCAAAACGCGAAACCCTTGGTGGAAGTTCATTTACATCTGGGAAAATTGATTCTGCCAATAAAATCCAAGTTAAATATGGGTTGGTCGAATTCCGCATGAGCGCTCCACAAGTGGGTCTCGGCTTATGGCCCGCAGGCTGGATGCTTGGCACCAGTCTTGCAAACTGGCCGTCAAAAGGCGAGCTCGACATTGTGGAAATGGGTCACAAGGCTGCAACTATGGCTGATGCTGGTTATGGTGGTGGCGATGTAAATGCCTATATGGGCTCTAACGCTATTTATTACGCCACAGCAGCTTGTGTTGTTGGCAACGAGAGTTGTGCAGCAATGACGGCGTGGAAGACGCCAAGTTCTTATCTTGCCAATCTTTCATTAGCCAACCGCTTTGTTATCTATCGCATGTATTGGACTGACACACAAATCCGTTTCACTATAGTCGACAGAGGTGTTGAACATGATCTGTATCGGGCCCCCATCTCTATCACCGCAGAGATGACGGAATTTAATGCACCTTTCTACTTCCTGTTTAACCTCGCTGTAGGTGGTAACTTCACTGACGCCGCAACGCCTGCGCAGGTAACGGCTCCTTTACCTGGCAAAATGTATATCGATTATGTTCGCGTATATCAACTGGACGGCAAAGGTGAAGTGAAGCTCGGCAACCAAGTACCCAAAGAAACTGGTACTTACGGTATTTTCACCGACAACACCCCAACTAGTGCTAAAGAAACTATTGGTACCACTGCTGAC
>JAYTSJ010000100.1:0-2576 GCA_043745725.1 Gammaproteobacteria bacterium
GCGAGATTATTCGCATTGGCTGTACGGCATTTGAAATGGCGCGCAAACGTAATCGTAAAGTTTGTTCTGTCGATAAAGCGAATGTACTTGAAGCAACTATGTTGTGGCGCGAGGTGATGGATACGCTGCACAAAGAATATCCAGATGTTGAGCTTTCGCATATGTATGTAGATAACGCGGCTATGCAATTGGTGCGCGCGCCAAAACAATTCGATGTGTTAGTGACGGGCAATATGTTTGGTGATATTTTATCGGATGCGGCGGCTATGCTCACGGGTTCAATCGGTATGTTACCATCGGCATCCCTCGACAAAAATGGTCGTGGTATGTACGAACCTTGTCACGGTTCAGCACCGGATATTGCAGGTTTGGGTATTGCCAATCCACTTGCTACTATATTGTCGGTGTCGATGATGTTACGTTATTCACTGGCGTTGCCGGATGTTGCAGATGCGATTGAAGTGGCGGTGGGTAAAGTGTTAGATCAAGGTTATCGCACGGCAGATATTTATACTGAGGGTACGACGAAAGTCAGTACTTCACAAATGGGCGATGCAGTTGTAGCGGCCTTAATTTAACACTCTAGTTTCATCCCGGTTTTACGGCAATGGCGCACGTTTAAAATTGAACGGCAAAAAATTATTTTTTAAAAAGAGAGAAGTGAAATGAAAGTAGGTTTTGTAGGTTGGCGCGGTATGGTGGGCTCCGTTCTCATGGAACGTATGCAAGCAGAAAATGATTTTGCGGAAATTGAGCCAGTATTTTTCACTACATCCAATATTGGTGGTGCAGCACCAGCTGTCGCTAGCGGTATCCCTGCTTTGAAAGATGCTTTCTCGATTGAAGATTTAAAGCAGCTCGATGTTATTGTTACTTGTCAGGGGGGCGATTACACCAATGAGGTTTTCCCAAAACTGCGTTCGTCGGGCTGGAAAGGTTATTGGATTGATGCCGCATCAAGTCTACGGATGAATAGTGACGCCATCATCATTCTTGATCCAGTGAATAATGATGTGATTAAAAACGGTATCGTTAATGGTGTAAAAAATTACATCGGTGGCAACTGTACCGTTAGTTTAATGTTGATGGGCTTGGGTGGTTTGTTCCATGCGGGCCTGGTGGAATGGATTAGTTCTATGACATATCAAGCTGCATCAGGTGCTGGTGCACAAAATATGCGAGAGCTTATATCGCAAATGGGTGCGCTGCATGCTTCAGTTGCAGCTAAATTAGCTGATCCAAAGTCTGCAATTCTTGAGATTGATCGTGTCATTGCTGAAACTATGCGTGAGGATGCTTTTCCTAAAGATAACTTCGGCCATCCTTTAGCTGGAAGCTTATTGCCCTATATCGATAAACAATGGGAAAGCGGCCAAAGTAAAGAGGAGTGGAAGGGTCAAGCGGAGACTAACAAGATTCTAGGTCGCAGCGGTAACCCTATCCCGGTAGATGGTTTATGTGTGCGAATTGGGGCAATGCGTTGCCATAGTCAGGCTTTAACTATCAAGTTAAACAAGGACGTACCTATGGCTGATATTGAAGCCTTGCTTGCTAACGCTAACCCATGGTCTAAAGTAGTACTGAATGATCGTGAAAGCAGTATGCGTGATCTGACTCCAACAGCAGTCACAGGAACTTTAAATGTACCTGTTGGCCGTTTGCGTAAAATGAATATGGGGCCACAATATTTATCTGCTTTCACGGTAGGTGATCAATTGTTGTGGGGTGCTGCTGAGCCATTGCGGCGCATGTTGCGTATTCTTAAAGAAGCAGCCTAAAAGTCGAATTTGACGTCGCGCTTACTTAAGAAACTGCTTTAAGTACCCTCAATAATCGCCAGATTCTTGAGGGTTTTTTGTTTTAAAATGGTACTTATTTGTTTTGTCGCTAAACTTTGTATGTCAAATTTACGCTTTTTTGTTAAACAACATCAAATAATGTGTAAAAAATGCACCATTTGGCGGTTGTTAGAAGGCCTAAGTGTTGATAAAAAGCTATTTATAATGAATACTTACGAAAGATAGTGAAGATAATTTCGAGGTTAGCTTTTCCTTGTGAATAGCATTCAAAATCTCGATACAACATCCGGTTTACGTTTTGGCTACATAATATGTGCTTAACCTTCGTTAGCATTATGCCGAGCCTGAACCTTGGAGATAATAAAGGATCAACCTATGCAGCTTCGTAAATTAGTTTTGGCTTGTGGCTTCGCTTCATTTGCGCTGTCGAATATTGCTAGCGCACTTGGGCTAGGCGAGGTTAAGTTAAATTCGACGCTTAATGAACCTTTAAATGCTGAAGTGAAATTAGTCGATATCCGCGATTTGTCTTCAGATCAAATTCTGGTTGCCTTGGCATCTCCTGCTGATTTTGAGCGTAATGGCGTCGATCGGCTGTATTTTTACACAGAGTTGAAGTTTGAAGTTGTTTTGAATAATCCCGGTGGTCCCATTGTCAAAATAACGACACGCAATCCTGTGCGTGAACCCTATTTGAACTTTCTTATTGAAGCGCGCTGGACAGCAGGGCGCTTGCTACGTGAATATACCATTTTAATGGATTTGCCGACTTTTGAT
>JAYTSJ010000101.1:0-29115 GCA_043745725.1 Gammaproteobacteria bacterium
CTTCACACCTTCACCGCTATTTGGCAGCGCTTGGCTAAAATGGAAATTAAAGGTTAAGTCTTCAACTGCATCACCGGTATTATCAATGTGAATGCTGTAGAGCGCATTAGGATCCATCGCAAAATAGTTCGGGCCGCCGTAAGCATCTTGTAGAGGAATATAGTTGGCGATCAATGTTACATAGTTACCACGACCAGTTTCATAACTATTAAACGCGTAAAAATCCGTGGAATCGAGTGCGGGCATGCGCGTAATGTTTGGTGCTTCGCGATGGCTGGAAGCCATGCTATTGCCAGCAACGAGACCGGTGCATGCAACACCGATAATGAGAGATAAATGTGTTAGTTTCATAGGAAGATCCTTAAGTTGTTGGGTATGTTTATTGCCTTGCACAACACAAACGGATCAACTTAGGATTTGGATTCAGATATTTTGAATTATTTTCATATTATTTAAATTATGTTGGCAGAAGCTATTCACAAAAGGTTTCTGCTGAACTTTTTTACCCCGTTATTTCATCGCACCTCGCGCAGTTCTCGCACCCCTTTTCCTAACTTACGGCGCAGCAAGCTACGCAATGTTGTTCCGTCGGAATAACCAACTAACGTGGCAATTTGATCGATACTTTCAGTGCTGGATTGCAATAAATACACAGCACGCTCGACACGTAAATCTTGAAAATATTCCAGTGGGGATTTACCCAGCACGGATTGAATTCGGCGCCCCAAGGTCCTCTCACTGGCACCTACTGCCCGAGCGGCATCGCTCATTGAAAACCCTTCTGCAAGCCGCGCGCGCGCCCAGTGTTCAAATCGTTCGACAGTCCCATCGGTATGCGCAATGTGATCGGGAATGACGAATACGGCTTGCGATGCGCGCGGCTCGATTAACAAATAGCGTGCGCATAATGCGGCTAACGAGGGACTGCTGCTACGCACTACGCCAAGTGCCAAATCTAAATGCGCCAATGCAGCTCCTGCCGTTGTGAAACAGGATGAATTTACTAACATTCGAGATTCATCGAGAAAGACTTTTGGGTAGCGCTGCCGAAAAAAAGCAGACAACCACCAAGATGTTGTTGCACTCAGCCCATCCAGCAACCCCGTTTCAGCGAGCACGAAAGTGCCTGTGCATGCAGCGCCTATTGATGCTCCTGCGGCGGCCCATTTTTGCAATACCACACCAACATCTTTCACTTCTTTTTTAGCCAGCGCATCTTGAAGCGAGTTGGGCATTTTTGCGCCGAGGGCGGGGATCAAGACAACATCTGGCGTAGGTAAGTTTGTCGCTAAGAGCGTTGGCACCGCTAAGCCTTGTGCGGTGTGAACTTTTTTGCGCACAGCGACAAGGCACATATCGAGATGTATAGAAGTTTCTTTGAGTGCGGCGAGCTCCTTGGCCGTGCTGATCACATCAGTGAGTGAAGACAGGCCAATATCGAATACACCATCGAGGATAAGGATATAAATTAACATGGCTGGAATGATACCATAGTTGACGCTTCTGCCACTGTAACGAAAGACACTTCGTCTCTAGAATGGCTCCTGTAACAACGAAACATTAATTTTCAGCCTAGAACTATTAACCAATTAGAGGAAAAAAATATCATGGTCAAAGTCGGAATTCTTGCACAAGTAATCGCTAAAGCCGGTAAAGAAAGTACGGTAAAAGCATTTTTAACAAACGCATTGGCACTGGCCAATGAAGAAGCAGGTACCACCGTGTGGTTTGCGATACAACTAAGTCCCTCCAGGTTCGGTATTTTTGATGCCTTTGCGGATGAAGCAAGTCGCGAGGCACATTTGGCCGGCCCAATAGCTGCGGCCTTAATGGCTAATGCGGCTGAGTTGCTTGCCGAGCCACCGTTGATTGAAAAAGTTGAAGTCCTGGCAGCAAAACTCTCTCATTGATTTTGTAGTAATTGTTTGCTGTCGTCCCCCTTCATGAAGGGGGAGTGTTAGCATTCTTCAAATTGATTGCTATCTTGCGCCATCAAAGAATCAGTTTGGGGTACACAAAGAACTTCTTCTAGCCTGGAATTCATGGAGCACACCAATATCACAGAGTTGTTTTAAGTAAGCGGATGCGGCAATAGGGTTGCTCAAAAATAACAGGGAGTAGCTCATGGCTGTAAATCTTGGGTAGCGCTTGGCAAACTATGGTCTGTTCTGTGCTCTAACAATTGCCCGTCTCCACTTGGGGTTTTTAGGTTTCAAAAAATAAACCAACCAATTACGTTTGCAAGACAAAAAAAGCCCGCAGAGTGCGGGCTTGGCGTGAAAATCAATGGCATTAAATCGTTACAATCTCAGTCGTATAAAGCACTTTAGTAGGTTGTCCGGTTGGCGATCCACCCAGAGGCTCCAAACTCACGGCGAGCGCTGCAACCTTCACTTGATCTAATAAAACGTTACGCGGCAAGGTCAACTTACCTTGTTTAGGCAGAAGACCAAGGGATACTGGCGGGCGACCATCTGCTGCGACCATCCATAATTCGTAATCCTGATCTGGTAATGGCTTGAAGTTTTCGGTTGCAGAAACAACCAAATTCTTTTCACCCAACTCTATCGACCACAAGGCCTGCGCTTTTTCGCCTTGCACTACTGCTATTTGGGTTTGCATGCGCTCTTGCGTGGATGGCGGAATAATCAGTAATACCGCCAGCAGTATGGCCGCTGCTGATGCAACACCGGTAAGCCATTGCCAAGTGCGAATTTTTGTTTGTGGCAAACGAACAATTTTATCGGGTAGCACAGCGTCAAAAAAGCCAAGTTGTTTTTGAATATTTTCCCAGAGATGTGTCGGTGGCTGTACAGCGGCTAAGCCCCCACCAATGGTATTCAAGCGGCTTTCCCATTGCCAAAGCACATGGCGAAGGCTGCGGTGCTGCATCAACAACTGCTGAAAGCGAACCCGCGCACGACCATGCAAGGTGCCCAAAACATACTCGGAAGCTAGGGCATTTTTACGTTCTTCAGTGAGATAATTCATGATTCAATGCACCTTTTTAAACGTTCCAAACCGCGACGAATCCAGGTTTTAACACTGCCGAGCGGCGAACCCGTGTGCTCGCAAACCTCAGCATGGGTAAAGCCACGAAAATACGCCAATTGAATTACATCGCGTTGTTGGCTCTCCAACAAGTCCATACAGCGATCAATCAGCACCCTATCGCGCTCGGCATAGAACTCCTTTTCGGGAGTATTTTCATCCGCAATATCTTCTACTTCTTCATCGCTTTCCCGACGGCTTTTGGCGGCACGCAGCATATCCAACGCACGATAGCGCACTATGCTCGTCATCCAAGTCAGCACATTGCCTTTCTCTTGTTGATATTCGCCCGCGTTGTGCCAAATGCGCACAAAGGCTTCTTGCACGGCATCTTCTGCCCAATCGCGCCGGCGCAGCATTTGCAAACTTATCGCGTAGAGTTTTCCCGCCGTGTGTTGGTAGAGCTGTTCAAACGCGAGCCGGTCACCTTGTGCGGTTGCACTCAGGAGCCTTAGAGCTTGTAGGTTCGTATCCATAAATATCTCTTTTATTGTTGCCGTAATGTTTTTTCCAAATTCAGAACAGATACGGAGCAAACAACAAATTGGATTCAAATATGTCTGGGTAAAACTAAATATTGTGAAAGTGATCCCGCAGAGACTTAAGGGCGCGCAATATGTTCAGGCAATATTTTTGGTGATTTTATCCTTAGCGTTTTTTGTCGCCCCAATTCACCTTGCAGAATTTCTATATCGCTTCTGGGGACTTTGAAGAGCTTGCTAAACCATTTGATGATGTGTTCGTTGGCTTTGCCATCGATGGGTGGAGCGGTGATGCGAATTTTTAAACGGTCGCCATGGACGCCAACTATTTCATCGTTCGCGGCTTTCGGTTGTAAGTGGCAGTGAAGGATTAAATCCTCCTCCTGCCATGAATAATGTGCGGGCATCAACAACTATCGCCGATGCAATGTATCAGGACCAATAACCCAATACGATTTGCGGGTTCAGCTGAACCAACATCGCCAGGCGAACAATCAACATATCCACAATCTTTAAACCCAACAAAATAATGATCGGCGATATATCAATAACACCACCCAGTGGTGGAATAATTTTACGAATCGGCGCGGCTAGCGGCTCAATGATTTGGTTAGCCAACATGATGAGTGGATGATGACTAAACTGCGCGAGAAAACTGCCAATAATACTAATCACCATGCACCAGAAAAAAATGTTAGAAACAATAGATAACGCCCCGACAAAACCCCACACCAAAACTAACAAGGGATTGGTAAATACCCCCTCTACACCGTGTATTACTGACAGAACCATGGTGGTGACCATTTGCACCAGTAAAATAAGTACGACTGACGCCATGTCGATACCCAAAAAACCTGGGATAATTTTGCGCAATGGTTTTAACAACGGCATAGTGATTTTAACGATGGATTGCGATAACGGATTATAAAAATCGGCGCGCACGACTTGCAACAAAAAACGCATTATCACAATTACTAAAAATAACGACATCAAGGTAAAAATAATCAAATGCAAAATATTGGCTAACATCAAAAAACTCCACTAAAAGCTAAAAATATTGATCGAAAAAATTATTTACTAAGCTACCGCTGAACTTATTTATTTAACTTACTTATTTAAATTATTTATTTTCCAAGCACTTCTGATAACTCCACAGCACGGTTTGCACAAGCCTGCATAGCGCGGCTGAACAAAGCGCGAATCTCATCATTCTCAAAAGATTTAATTGCTTGCTCGGTAGTACCTTTGGGTGACGTTACCTGCTTGCGCAATTCCGCCACATTCAGATCGCTTTGTTTGGCTAAGATGGCGGCACCCAATGCAGTTTGCAAGGTCAACTCTCGCGCGCACTCTTGCGTTAAACCCTGTGCAACACCAGCCTCGATCATAGCTTCCATGACCAAAAAGAAATAGGCGGGGCCTGAACCGGAAACAGCAGTCACTGCATTAATCAAACTTTCCTCAGTTAACCACTGCACCACCCCCACCGCGCGCAATATCGAATCAGCCAGTTTTTTTTGTTCAGCAGTTACATTTTCATTCGCAAATAAACCGCTGGCACCTTCGCGCAATTGCGAAGGCGTGTTAGGCATACAGCGCACAATCGCTTGCTCCGCACCTAGCCAACTCGCAATACTTGTCGTAGTAATACCTGCCGCTAGCGAGATAATCAATGGCTTATGAGCAAGTGAACCGGCTAAACCTAAAGCAACTTCTTTTAGCATTTGCGGTTTAACGGCAAGCACTACCACATCAGCGGCAGCAGCGGTTTGGGCGTTATTGGAACTCACTGCAATACCGAACTGTTCCGCCACTTTATTCAGCGTTTCCAAACGGGGTCCGCTGGCACTGATATCGCGAACAGCAACGTTTTCTGCAAGCAAACCGCCGATAATGGCTTTGGCCATATTACCAGCGCCGATGAAAGCGATCTTGGGCATCTTGAATCCTTAAATAAATGATTGTTTTTATAGTAACGGCAATTGGTTACGAAAAGTTCGTTATTGTACTTCTATCTGTCCACATATCCGCAGGTATCCACACCTATCCACCCCTCTCCACATGTACCGACATGGCATCTACACTCGCGCACCAAAAATATCGGTACCGACCCGCACAAAAGTTGCGCCCTCCGCGATGGCAGCTTCCATATCCCCTGACATGCCCATGGAAAGGGTATCCAACCCAGGCAAACCTTTCGCCTGTAAGTCTGCCAGTGCCTGGCGTAACTTAGCAAAAGCAGCGCGCTGTTGCTCAGGACTATTGGCAGAAGCTGGAATGCACATCAGTCCGCGCAACTGTAACCGCGGCAACTGGTTAACGGCCTGCGCAAGCCTCGGCAATTCCGTTAGGCTAACTCCCGACTTTGTCGTCTCATCATCGATATTCACCTGCAAGCAGACCTGTAACGGCAACAAATTTTCAGGGCGTTGATCATTCAGGCGCTGGGCAGTTTTTTCTCGGTCTATACTATGAATCCAGGCAAAATTTTCGGCGATAGCCCGGGTTTTATTGGATTGAATGGGGCCGATAAAATGCCATTCGATATCCGTCAGCAAATTAAGTGCCGTTTGTTTTTCCAGCGCTTCTTGCAGATAATTTTCACCAAAAAGGCGCTGACCGCAGGCGTAAGCTTGCGCAACAACTGCAGCAGATTGGGTTTTGCTAACTGCAATCAAGCGCACAGTTCCAGAAATTCGCCCTGCCGCATGTGCAGCTTGTTGAATTCGTTCGGTGACTTTCGCGAGCTTGTCGTCTATCGTGTGCATAGTAATTAGAAAATGTCCCCTAAACATTAAAAGCTGGCCCATTCGTTTGGCGAGCAGAATAAAAAGGTAAGCTTAATGGATATTACAGAACTCTTGGCCTTCAGCGCCAAACAAGGCGCGTCAGATTTACACCTTTCGGCGGGTTTGCCGCCCATGATCCGGGTTGATGGTGATGTACGCCGCATCAATTTACCACCCATGGAACACAAACAAGTTCATGGTTTAATTTACGACATTATGAATGACCGCCAGCGGAAGGACTACGAAGAGTTTCTGGAAACCGACTTTTCGTTTGAAGTACCCGGGGTAGCACGCTTTCGCGTTAACGCCTTCAACCAAAACCGGGGTGCAGGCGCCGTATTTCGTACCATTCCGTCTAAAGTGCTGACCATGGAAGAATTGGGCATGGGCAATGTGTTTCGCGATATCTGCGCAGTACCAAGAGGCTTAGTGTTAGTAACCGGGCCGACTGGTTCGGGAAAGTCCACCACCCTGGCCGCGATGATTGACTACATTAACGACAACAAATACGAACATATTTTAACGATCGAAGATCCCATCGAATTCGTTCATGAATCAAAAAAATGTCTTATCAACCAGCGTGAAGTACACCGCGATACCCACGGCTTTAGCGAAGCATTACGCTCCGCATTGCGGGAAGACCCGGATATTATTCTGGTAGGTGAGATGCGCGACCTGGAAACAATTCGTTTGGCATTAACCGCAGCAGAAACGGGCCACTTGGTTTTCGGCACACTGCACACCACTTCTGCAGCAAAAACAATTGACCGGATTGTCGACGTATTTCCGGCCAACGAAAAATCCATGGTGCGTTCAATGTTGTCTGAATCTTTGCAAGCGGTAATATCGCAAACATTGATGAAGAAAAATGGTGGCGGTCGCGTTGCAGCTCATGAAATTATGCGCGGTACTTCTGCGATTCGTAACCTCATTCGCGAAGATAAAGTGGCACAAATGTATTCAGCTATTCAAACCGGTGCATCGCTCGGCATGCAGACAATGGATCAATGTTTAGCTGACATGGTGGCGCGGCGTATTATTAGCCGCGAAGCAGCGCGCGGAAAAGCAAGAATGCCGGAAAACTTCTAAATAATTTTAAAAGATATTTAGAAAAATATAAACATGAGTAAATTTATTCGCACAATAGCAGGCACCCATTATGGATTTTGATCGTTTATTAACGCTGATGGTAGAAAAAGGCGCTTCGGATTTATTCATCACCGCTGGCGTTCCGCCATCGATGAAATTGCACGGAAAAGTTGTGCCAGTGAGCTCTACACCACTTGCTCCGGAAAAAGCACGTGAGCTGGTGCTCAGCGTAATGAATGAAAAACAGCGCGCCGAATTTACAGAGAAAAAAGAATTAAATTTCGCAGTAAGTGCGCGCGGCATTGGCCGCTTCCGCGCCAGCGCATTTTATCAACGCAATTTGGCCGGCATGGTGTTGCGTCGCATTGAAACCAATATTCCTAAAATTGAAGACCTAGGCCTGCCAGATAGCATTAAAGAATTGGCGATGACCAAACGCGGTTTAATTATTTTTGTGGGCGCAACGGGTACCGGTAAATCCACATCGCTCGCAGCCATGATTGGCCACCGCAATCGCAACAGTAAAGGCCACATTATTTCGATTGAAGATCCGATTGAATTTATTCATCAACACGAAGGTTGCATTATTACGCAACGCGAAGTAGGAATAGATACCGAATCGTTTGAAGTCGCGCTAAAAAATACCTTGCGCCAAGCGCCCGATGTTATTTTGATTGGCGAAGTGCGCTCGCGCGAAACCATGGATCATGCCATTGCGTTCGCAGAAACCGGCCACTTGTGCTTATGTACATTGCACGCCAACAACGCCAACCAGGCACTCGATCGTATTATTCACTTCTTCCCCGCTGACCGTCATCGTCAATTATGGATGGACTTGTCACTCAACTTAAAAGCGATTGTTGCACAGCAATTAATTCCCACACCCGACGGTCAAAGCCGTCGTGCCTGTATGGAAATTTTAATTAATACGCCGCTTACACAAGACTTAATTCGCAAAGGCGAAGTGAGTGAAGTAAAAGAACTGATGAAAAAATCCAGAGAGTTAGGCATGCAAACCTTTGACCAGGCGCTCTACGATTTATACGACGATGGCAATATTACTTACGAAGATGCGTTGCTGCATGCGGATCAGCCTAACGATTTGCGTTTGATGATTAAACTCGGTTCTGAGACAGATGCAGCCTATTTAAACAATGCTGCGGATAGCTTAACGATTCAAGATGATGATCGCCAAAATCGCGGAAAAATGTATTAACTAATTTTTTAATTAGCAGCATAAAAACTCGCCTATATAAAAAACTCGCCTGCTGCAAAAACAGGCGAGTTTTTTATTTTTAAATTTTGTTAAAAAAATTAATTTTCACTCAATGCTTTTTGCTGCAACGCATGCAATTCTGCAATGCCTTTTTTTGCCAAACTCAACATAGCCGCAAACTCTGCTTCGCTAAAAGGTTCAGCTTCCGCAGTGCCTTGAATTTCAATAATGCCGCCGTCATTTGCCATCACCACATTCATATCCGTATCTGCCGCTGAGTCTTCGGGGTAATCCAAATCCAACACCGGCACGCCTTGGTAAATCCCAACGGACACTGATGCAATAGCACGCTTAAGAGGTTCGCCCACAACTTTACCATGCGCCTTAAGGTGTGCAATGGCATCGGCCAAAGCAACCCACGCACCGGTGATAGAAGCTGTGCGCGTACCGCCGTCTGCCTGAATTACATCGCAATCGATATTGATAGTGTTTTCACCCAGCGCCGTCATATCAATTGCAGCGCGCAATGAGCGACCAATTAAGCGCTGAATCTCTACTGTGCGACCCGTTTGTTTACCGCGCGCGGCTTCGCGATCCATCCGCGAACCGGTAGAGCGCGGCAACATTCCGTATTCAGCAGTTACCCAGCCCTGGCCTTGGCCGCGTAAAAAGCTCGGCACGCCTAACACCACACTGGCCGTACAAATAACTTTGGTATCGCCAAATTCCACCAATACCGACCCTTCGGCATGTTTGGTGTAGTGGCGGGTAATGCGAATGTCGCGTAATTGGTTTGGGGTTCTATTGCTTGGGCGTTGCATATTAGGATCCTACTGATGAAAATGAATACGAGTGCTGAAAATGAACACGAGTGGAGGTGTGATACCATCGCTTCTATGTTAATAAATGTAATCCGGGCTGGAACTCTACCAGCTCTTAGCGACAAGTAACCATTGATTTAAAACTTTTTACTATGGGAACAACACTATGCCACGCAGCATGACCGGATTTTCTCGCCGTGAAGCAAAACTCCCCTGGGGCACCGCCGTTTGGGAAATTCGCAGCGTTAACCATCGCTATTTAGAACCCAGCTTTCGCCTACCAGAAGACTTTCGTGAAATAGAGCCGCACCTGCGCGACGCTATGCGCAAAGCACTACAACGCGGCAAAGTAGAAGCCAGCCTAATGATTCTATGGGAGCAAGAAGCCGAAACGGAATTAGGCATCAATCTTAACCGTATTGCGCAACTCACCAAAGCCGCACAACAGATTAATAATTTATTAGGCGATGCAGCCTCACCCGTCAATGCACTGGACATTCTCAAATGGCCAGGCGTTATCCAAAAACAAGAGCTCGACCGCGAAGCCATGCAAGCCGTTGTATTGGAGTTATTTAATTCTGCACTTGAAGGCTTAATTGAACACCGCACGCGCGAAGGCAATGAGCTGGAACAATTAATTTTACAGCGACTCGATGCTGTCTCCGCACAAGTTGTTGCCGTCCGCGCACGCTTGCCAGAAATTTTACAAACCCAGCGCGAAAAATTACACGCAAAACTCGCGGCACTGCAAGTCGATTTAGATCCAGATCGCCTTGAACAAGAAATCGTTTTACTCGCACAAAAAGCCGATGTTGATGAAGAACTGGATCGCCTCGATACTCACGTTATCGAAGTCAAACGCAGCCTGAAACAAGATGAATCCCTAGGTCGCAGATTAGATTTTTTAATGCAGGAATTGAATCGCGAAGCTAATACTTTATCGTCCAAAAGTATTGTGAGTGATACGACTCAGGCAGCAGTGGAATTAAAGGTGTTGATTGAGCAAATGCGGGAGCAGGTACAGAATATTGAGTAGTGTTCACTATATTAAGTAGGCTCTTCGAAATTTTATTGGTGAAAAGAATCGATAAAGAGAATGGCACAAAGCACACCATCAATTACAAAAAATGCAATTTGAAAATTGAGTGCCATTAATAATTTTTTTCATCCCGATATCATATTTTTATAAATGCCCATTTCTTAACAAGATCAACGTATTTATTTTTGCAAAAGGTGCGTGCCCGGAATTCGGATAAAACCGCAACCAGCTCCCTGCGGGATAGCACCCACGCTCATCACATAACTCACCGTTTAGAACGAATATTTCCTCACCATGAGGATGAGTATGTGGCTGGGTATGCGTATCTGGTCGCCAGGATACTAGTGTGAGGTGGTGATGCATCCTTGAGAGTTGCGCCACACTAATTCCTGCTAACCTGCCCTCAAACCATGTGAGCAGATCAAGCGTTAAAGACTCTAGCCCGCTAGCATGAACTAAGGTATCGCGGTACCAAAAAATAGTGGTGCCTTTGTCACCCGCAATTACAGTAAATGCATGATTGCGGCTGATAAAACTTCCATTAGGGTAGCTCTTGTTGTCACACTGTAAATCACCCGCAAGCAGATAAATGTCATGGCGTGCATCAACAGCAAAAGTAAAACTTTCAAACGGTGCCAGCACTTGAATGCCCGCCCAACGTGAATCATCTCGGTCAGACAAATGGATTAGTTGATTAGAGCCGCCAATCAAACTTTTCAAATCAACCTGCTGTAATTGAATCATTACTCTCTCCGAAATTGGCTTCCTAATATCTAGGTTTAGGAAGCCATCAAACTAAATTTTTAAACACTAAATCTTTAAATAATTCTTGAGCTAACTAGGCATTTAAACCTACCGGTGACACCATCATAGGTACGAAACCCGATAAGGCTTCTATACGCTTAAGCCATGCGCGTAAGTTTGGGTATGGCTGTATGGATATGAAACCTTCGGGCGCATGTGCGATATAGCTGTAGTTAGCAACATCGGCGAGCGTGGGATTTTCTCCGGTCAAAAATGGCGCTGCGGTTAAGATTTTTTCCATCACACCGAACAAACTATTAGCACGATCGATTGCTTCTACGTTACTGATGGGCAGTTTAAATAACACTACCAGGCGCGCGGTCGCGGGGCCAAAAGCGAGTAATCCTGCAGCTACACTCAACCAGCGTTGAACTTCAGCGGCTTTTGCCGGATCCAGCGGCAACCAAGTGTTGGGTGCATATTTATGGGCTAAATACACCAAAATCGCGTTCGCATCACTCACAGTGTCATCGCCATCTTGAATAACCGGGACTTGGCCAAAGGGATTCATCGCTAAAAATTCTGCAGTTTTTTGCGCTTTGGTCATGAGATCAACATGAATAAGCTCCACCGGGCGACCCAGTAAAGACAGAAACAATTCCACCCTGTGACAGTGGCCTGAAATAGGGTGCCGATAGAGTTTGATTGGGCGAACAGCGCAGCTTTTAGTAAGTTCACATGCTTGGGTAGTCGTGTTCATGGCATTGCTCCAGTAGGTAAGGGATTAACGAGTTAGGTCACACGCTACGCAGTATGATTACTAACATTTCAGCGATAAATACCTTAAATATTATTTAACTACTCCATTTATCGGTTTAATATCTACCCATGGATAAATTCAAAGCAATGCAAACATTCACCCAAATTGCCGATGCCGGGAGCTTGACCGCAGCAGCACGCGCGATCGGTTCATCGCTACCTGCCGTAGTGCGGTCACTCAGCGCATTGGAAGTCATGCTAGGCGTGCGCCTGTTT
This sequence comes from Gammaproteobacteria bacterium, assembly GCA_043745725.1. Classification (GTDB taxonomy): domain Bacteria; phylum Pseudomonadota; class Gammaproteobacteria; order Pseudomonadales; family Cellvibrionaceae; genus Cellvibrio. Next base: position 12,267 of record JAYTSJ010000101.1, read on the forward strand.
AATCGCAGCACTCGGAGAATTTCTTTGACCGAGGAGGGCAAACGCTATCTTAATGATTGTCGACAGATTTTAAGCGCCGTTACAGAAGCAGAAGCAGGTTTAAACGCAGAAGCAGAAGAGCCAAGCGGCCTGTTAACGATTACGGCCTCAGTAGCCATTGGCCAAATGATGGTGGCGCCGGTGGTCACTCAGTTTGTGCAACATTACCCAAAGGTACGCTGCAATCTTTTGTTGCTAGATCGCGTGGTTAATTTACTGGAAGAAGGTGTTGATATAGGTGTGCGTGTTGGCGACTTACAAGATAGTTCTTTGGTCGCACAGAAAATTGGCAACCTTAGGCGCGTATTAGTCGCTAGCCCGCAATATTTTGAAAAGTACACTGCACTTTATGGTGAGTTAAAACATCCGAAAGATTTGTTAAACGCAAACTGTATTGGCTTTAATGCGGCAACCGGGGCATGGTGGAGTTTTTATGAAAACGGAAAACAATTTACCTTACCCGTAACAGGCAACCTTGAATTCAACCACAACAACTCTGCGCTGGATGCTTGTATTGCTGGAGTGGGTTTTGGTATTTTTATTTTGCATCAAGCAGCACCCTATATTGCAGAGGGAAAATTAATTCTACTGCTAGAAAATTTTGAACCGCCGCCACGCCCCATTAATTTAATATACCCACACTCACGCTTACTGCCATCACGCACAAAAAAATTTATTGAAATGATGAAGTATGCAGATAATGATTTGCAGTAATAAATTTTACTACTTTGATTCGCGTTCATCCTGCCCCGATATTTCCACCAAAGTCGCAATGCCATTAGTACGCAATTTATCCATCAGCAGCGCGAGCTTTTCTACTTCTTGGGCATCGAATAATTCGACGCCGACATAATGCAGACGTTTTTTGGCAACGAAGCCATAGAGAGTTTGCGGGCGAACATTAAGGCGTTGCGCGGCTTGTTGGAGACTGAGTGTTCGTTTCATGAGGGTTATTACGGCGCTAGTTGACTGGCAAATAAAAGCTACTATGCCATAATTCAGGTTTGATGTTGGTATTCTGCAGCGCAAAGGCATTTTTATGGTACGAACAGGCACAAGTATAGGTACGCTTTACACAGTTTCTGCACCTTCTGGCGCGGGCAAAACCAGCCTCGTATCGGCGCTGGTAAAATCCAATCCGGAAGTATGTGTGTCTGTCTCGCACACTACACGCGCTATGCGCCCAGGTGAAGTGAATGGGGTCAATTATCATTTCGTCGATCACGCCACCTTTGAAAAAATGCTTGAAGAAAGCGCTTTTCTGGAATCAGCACGGGTGTTTAACAATTATTACGGTACCTCGCAACAATGGGTGATGGATACGCTTAAACAAGGCGTGGATGTCATCCTCGAAATTGACTGGCAGGGCGCTCAGCAAGTGCGCAAGCTAATGCCGGAAACGGTAAGCCTGTTTATTTTACCGCCATCTTTGGCGTGCTTGCGGCAGCGTTTGACCGGCCGGGGGCAGGACGATGCAAGCGTCATTGAGTTGCGAATGAGCGAAGCGATCAGCGAAATGTCGCATTATATTGAGGCCGATTACCTGATTGTTAACGATGATTTCACGACTGCCCTGGCACAGTTTCAAGCGCTTATTACCAGCCAACACCTTCGTTTAGCACGACAAGTTACGCGGTATATAGGCCTTATTCAGGAATTGCTGGCTTAATTTGGCCATTTTCTGACTGCTCTTTTTATAAACACTGCGGCGTATGGCTGGCAGCCTTACCTGATCTAGCGCATAATGCGCACTCTTTTTTGTACCGTATTTTTGCATCGCATTTTTTTGAATCGTATCTTTATATCGAGAACAAGTTATGGCACGTATTACAGTTGAAGATTGTTTGTCTAAAGTGGATAACCGTTTTGAGTTGGTGATGGTAAGCAGCAAGCGCGCTCGTCAACTGGCAATTGGCGGTAAAGAACCTCACGTTAACCCGGAAAATGATAAGCCTACTGTTATCGCTCTGCGCGAAATTGAAGAAGGCTTTATCGATGCGAGTATTTTGCTAGAAAAAGATACTTTGCCCCAGCCAAAACCAGAGCGCGTATACGACAACGAAATTTAATTTTAGCTAAATTTCAGCGCGATAATATTTAATAAGGCCATCATTTGATGGCCTTATTTTTTTCTATCCCACCTATTGTATTATTTAAGGTGCTAATCACTTGCCACAAGCGAGCCTTGCGCTTTAGTATCCCTAATAAGCTCACTCTTTCAAGGATTTATTATTTTCATTCTCGGAGTACGGCATTGCAAACCATTGAAGCCTTAAGCCATCGGCTTTCGTCTTATCTGGAAGCTCCCCAAATTAATTTGGTGCGGCGTGCTTACTATTATGCCGAACAAGCGCATGACAACCAAAAACGCCGCAGTGGCGAAGCCTACATAACTCACCCACTCGCGGTCGCGGATATTCTTGCCACCATGCACATGGACCACCAAAGCTTGATGGCGGCGATGTTGCACGACGTGATTGAAGATACTGGCATCAGTAAAAAAGCCATTGCCAAACAGTTTGGAGAAGCCGTTGCCGACCTGGTAGATGGTGTCAGTAAACTAACGCAAATTGAATTTGAATCTCACGCCGAAAAACAAGCAGAAAACTTTCAAAAAATGGCGTTGGCGATGGCCAAAGACTTGCGCGTGATTTTGGTCAAACTCGCCGACCGTTTACACAATATGCGCACACTCGGCGCTATGCCTTCCGATAAAAAACGCCGCATCGCTAAAGAAACGTTAGAAATATACGCACCCATTGCCCACCGTTTAGGCATGAATGATTTGCGTTTGGAATTGGAGGATCGTGGCTTTTATGCGTTGTATCCGCTGCGTGCTACACGTTTGCAAGCCGCACTTAAAAGCGCACGTGGTAACCGCAAAGAATTAGTAGAGCAAATTCAAGCGTCTCTCGAAAAACGACTAGCAAGTGAAACCCTCACATCAATTGTGATTGGTCGCGAAAAACATCTATTCAGCATTTACGAAAAGATGCGTACCAAAAAGAAATTTTTTAAAGAAATTATGGATGTGTACGCCTTCCGTATTATCGTGGACAGTGTTGACACTTGTTATCGCGCGTTAGGCGTAGTGCATAACCTCTACAAGCCAGTAGCCGGCGAATTTGAAGACTATATCGCCATCCCCAAAGCAAATGGCTATCAATCACTACACACCGTTTTAGTCGGAATGCACGGCGTGCCGATTGAAGTGCAAATTCGCACCAAAGAAATGGATGAAATGGCCAACAGCGGTATTGCCGCGCACTTTCTGTATAAATCGAGCAGTGACGATAGCACCATCAGCGCCAGCCACAGCCGTGCGCGTTTGTGGGTACAAGGATTGTTGGAAATGCAAAGTAACGCAGGTGACTCTCTCGAATTTATCGAAAACGTAAAAATCGATCTCTTCCCCGATGAAGTTTATGTGTTCACGCCTAAAGGTAAAATTGTGGAATTACCCACCGGCGCCACCGCCGTAGATTTTGCTTACGCCGTACACACGGACATTGGCAACGCGTGCGTTGCCTGTCGCATTAATGGCCGCCTGGCGCCATTGTCACAACCATTATTGAGCGGCCAAAAAATTACCATCATGACCGCACAGGGCGCACAACCCAATCCCAACTGGCTTAATTTTGCGGTATCAGGTAAAGCGCGCAGTGCAATTCGTCATTTTCTAAAAGGGCAGCGCCACCACCAATCAGTTGCGCTCGGTCGCCGCTTATTAGCAAAAGCGTTTAGCGATGTGCAAATGGATTACGAGCAACTTACCGACGAACAACAGAAAAAATTATTATTCGAAACCAAAGTTGAATCCATGGAAGCCTTGCAGGAAGATATTGGTTTAGGCAATCGCGTTGCCGCATCCATTGCCAAATTAATTAAACCAGATTCCGATAATAAATTACGCGCAAGCAATAACAACGGCAATTCACCCATAACCATTGATGCCGCTGACGGCATGATGATTAGTTTTGCGCGCTGTTGCCGGCCCATTCCTGGCGACCCTATTATCGGCCATATAAGTTCCGGCAAAGGCCTTGTCATCCATCAAGAAACTTGCCGCAATATTATCGAAGCACGCAATAGCCCCGATAAAATTAGCCAGGTTAATTGGGCAGCCAATGTCAGCGGTGAATTTTTAGTGGATGTGCGAGTAGAAGTGAAAAGCGAACGTGGCATTATCGCCACCCTCGCCACCCGCATCACCGAGCAAGGCGGCAGCATCGAACATATCAATGTGCATGAGCGCGATGCTCACAATAGTGTTATTCATTTATGTATTGGCGTACATCATCGCGTGCATCTTGCCAATATTCTGCGGCGCATTCGCTTGCTGAGTTTTGTGATAAAAATTCAGCGCAATAAAAATTAATAAAAAAGGCCTGCAGTGCAGGCCTTTTTTATTTTAATCGAGCTTACAGAAAAATTATAAATACGCTTTCTTAAAGGCTTCTTTCGATTTCTGAATATACTCGCGAGTTTTTAGCGCGTGCATTTCCCAGGATTTACGATCTTCCGCATTAGTGAAGGGGTTTTGATCGGGAGCAATTGAATGATCAAATTTATCATAATAGGTAATCATCGCCGAAGTAATTTGATTGAAGCGCTCTTTGTATTCCTGTAACTGATCAATATTATCCGTCGCTTTCAGCATGAATTGTACAAGTTGCGCATTAGAACTTGAACGTGTTTGTAGCGCTTCCGCGTGTTTAGTAAAGCCATCGCCAATATCTTTTAATGCTGCGGCACGGATTTGATCGTCTTTGCTCATTACGCGATTATAATTTTCTTGTATCCGATCCTGCCCGCCGTAAATTAAATAATCTTTTAAATGTTTACTTAAATCTTTACGGTATTTATCGACATCATTTTGAATTGCCAATAAATCTCGATCCAACAAATTCACCGTGTTCAATTCTTTTTCAACTTCGCCTAAAAATTTTTCTGCGGTTTCATACGTTGCCAAACCATTTTTTTCAGCAAATTTTTTCGCATCTTTGCTGATATCAGCACTCTCGTACGATGATTTTTCAAACGTATTGGCGATAATCGATTTAAAGGGTTCCGCGAATGCAGTGAACGCACCAGCAGTGACTACATTAAGCGAAGCGGTTGCGATATCACCGAAAGGGCGAACCAAAGATTCAAGCCGTGTTTTTTGAATCGGCGATGATACTTTTTTCATATCATCAATAACTTTTTTGAAAGTGCTATAGGCCAAAGGGTTAGCCATTTTGCTGCGTTCGGAAGTTGCCAGCACCAACGAAGTCGTTGAATAAATACCATTGGCATATTCAATATATTGGCGCTGCACTTCAAGCTGTGAAGTGTAATTATTGCCTAAAGTACGCACCGCATCGATCTGCATTTGATAGGTATTGTCTTCGCGTAATTTAGTGAGCAATTCATCTAAAACCACTTGCTGATTTTTTTGTAACGCGGTGCTTAATAAAATTCTGTCGAGTGAAATATCATCTAACGTAATGGCACCGTTGATGGCTTCAATATCCAGGCGCACGTATTTTTTGGCAGGGTCATCAATTGAAACACGTTTCGCGTGATATTCGGTATCGCCATTTGTCGCTTCAATCATGCCGACTTGCGTCCAACCTGCATCATTGCTAAGTGCGCCATTCACCAACACTTTTATTTTGTAGCTAGTGACTGGTGCAGAAGCGCGCACCCACAATTCCAGCGTTCCTGATTCAGCGACAGAAGTTTTAGTGCGAATCGAAGCTTCGCCTTCAATTTTAATGGCATTGGTACCCGAGTGTGCTTGCCCGGAACTTAATTCTGCGCCGTAAACCAGCGACCATTTTTGTGCATCGCCTTCAAAATCGCTGCTGAAATTGGCTTGGCGTTCTTGGGCAAATACCGGGGCTTGTGCAAAAAAAGAAATACAAATTGAAAATAATGCAGGAGGAGTAAAAATTTTAAGGTAATTCATGGCAATCCTATAAAACGCGATAATCGCAAAAAAATAATCGGTAACTGAACTCTAATCTAAATAAATGAACCTGAAATGAATGCTGATTGTGGAAACGCTGGTTATAATATCGCTAATTGCTTTTTCAAGCAGCAGCTCTAATTCTTTACCCTCATCTCTTCCAAGGATTCACATGACCAATAAAGCCATTATTCACAGTGACAATGCCCCCGCCGCCATAGGCACCTATTCACAAGCAGTGAAAGTAAACAACACTGTGTATTTGTCGGGCCAAATTCCGCTTGACCCTAAAACAATGCAACTCGTTGACGGTGATTTTGCGACTCAAGCGCATCAGGTATTTAAAAACCTGCGCGCGGTTTGCGTGGCTGCAGATGGCGATTTACAACACATTGTAAAATTAAATATTTATTTGACGGATTTGGCTAATTTCCCGATTGTAAATGAAGTCATGAGTCAGTATTTCAGCGCACCCTACCCGGCACGCGCCGCGATTGGTATTAATCAGTTGCCGCGCGCGTCACTGATTGAGGCGGATGGGGTGATGGTCATTTAGCCTTTCGCAAGCGCGCGTAATAGAATCCATCGTGCCCGCTTGCATTAGGCAGTAATTGTCGGCCATAAGACTGTGCGATTCCCCACTCTACCGTTAATTCATCACAAACAGCGTCAGGGTGGCGCTTTACAAAAGCCTCAATAATATGCGTGTTTTCTTTGGGTAACACAGAACATGTGGCATAAACCAATACCCCGCCGGGCTTGAGCAATTGCCAAAGATTTTTAAGTAATTTAGTTTGGAGTTCGGCGAGTTTGTCGAACTCCTCAGGATTACGCAATATTTTGATATCCGGGTGACGGCGGACAATACCGGTCGCAGAGCAGGGCGCATCCAGCAGGATTCGGTCAAATAACTCGCCATCCCACCAATCTTGTTTTGTGCCATCCCCGCAGAGAATGCTTGCGTCCACGCCCAAGCGCGCGAGGTTTTCACGAACGCGCCCTAAACGGCGCTCTTCACTATCAAGAGCCGTAACTTTCAGGCGCGGCTCTAGCTCCAGCATATGGCCAGTTTTGCCTCCTGGTGCGCAACAAGCATCCAAAACCCGCATATTAGGCGACAATTGCAGCAAATCGGCACTCAATTGTGCAGCTTCATCTTGTACGCTGATAGTACCTTCAGCAAACAAGGGAAGTTTACGCGGGTCGCAGGCCTGCTCTAGAGTGATGCCATAAGGGCTAAAGCTTGTAATTTGGGCCTTTATGTCAACCTCAGCTAATATCGTTAGATATCTATCTCGACTGATATGTTGGGTGTTCAAGCGCAAAGTAAACGGTGGATGACTGTTGTTAGCTGCGATAATTTCATCCAGCTGAGCAGGCCATTGTTTACGCAAAATGCCTTCCAGCCATGCAGGATGATTATTCTGAAAAGCTAAATTTTGGCTGAGAAGTTTATCCAATTTTATTTTATCGCGCTGAAAACTGCGTAAAACACCATTGATAAGTTTGGTCGCCCAAGGTTTTTTGAGCGTATTCGCAACCTCTACCGTTTCGCCGAGCGCAGCATGATCCGGAATACGAGTATGTAGTAATTGATAAAGCCCGAGTAAGAGCAGTGCTTGAATATCGCTATCTTTCACGCGCAATGGTTTATCAACCAAGCACTCCACATAGGCGCTGAGCTGCGGCTGATAACGACAAGTACCAAAGCAAAGTTCTTGCAGTAATGGACGATCTTTTTCAGCGACTTGAGGCTGAATGACGGGTAGAAGACTTGAAAGCGAGCCTTGCCCACGTAAAATTTGACCGATGATCTGCGCGGCTGCCGCGCGAACGCTTAGCATGTTGGTAAATCCAACAGATCACCAACCCGAAATAAGTCGGGGTGGCCGCGCAGAAGTTCGCCGACATATAGGGCTTTTTTACCGGGAAGCTGTAAAATTTCAAGAATCAACTGCCCCTTGGCGCAAGCAATCCACAAACCTTCGTCAGTCATACGGGTGATGCTACCAACGGGAGCCAGCCTTAATTCTTCTGTCGCTTGTGCTGCCCAAACGCGCATGCGTGAATCATCCTGACCGCCGCGAAGCTTGGTATAGGCAACCGGGAAAGGATTAAATGCGCGTACTTTGCGCTCTAACTCGGTGGCTGATAAATTCCAGTTGAGCGCTGCCTCTCCTTTGCTGAGCTTCGGAGCGTAGTTACTCTCACTATCGTTTTGTTTTTCTGGTTGGGCAGTGCGAGCTTGGATCTGCGTTAGCGCTTCAAGTAGCGCCGTCGTGCCAATTGTTAAAAGCCGATCATGCAGGCTTCCTCCCGTATCGGTCGGCAAAATCGGGCAAATTGCTCTAATTAACATATCTCCAGTATCCAGCCCCACGTCCATTTGCATAATAGTAATGCCGGTTTCACTGTCCCCCGCTTCAATCGCCCGCTGAATGGGTGCAGCTCCACGCCAACGTGGCAGAAGAGAGGCGTGAACGTTGATACAACCGAGACGGGGAGTATCCAATACAATTTTCGGCAAAATCAAGCCGTAAGCAACCACGACCATAAGGTCAGCATTGAGTGCCGTCAGCTCTGCCTGCGCTGCTTCCGTTTTGAAGTTGAGCGGCTGATACACAGGAATATTGTGCGCTAAGGCCATTTCTTTAACGGGACTGGCGCTGAGCTTTTTGCCGCGCCCTGCTGGGCGGTCAGGCTGCGTGTAAACGGCAATGACCTGATGATAGCTACCCAACAGGGTTTTAAGATGTTCAGCGGCGAATTCCGGTGTACCTGCAAAGATAATGCGTAAGCCTGATGTTGGCTGTTTTTGGCTTTGGGTTTGAGTCATTGAATAATCTTGTGCCTTAATGTGGCAGAGCTAAAAGAGGCTAAAATAGATAGTGAATAACGAAAAAGGCGCTACTGCGCCTCTTCTTTATGTTTTTTCTCCAATTTTTTGCGAATACGTGAACGTTTTAAGGGAGATATAAGATCGACAAATAATTTGCCATTGAGATGATCCAACTCATGTTGGATGCACACAGCAAGCAAACCAGTAGGCTGCATAGTAAATGACTTACCCTGGCGATCGAGCGCAGTTACACTAATATGTTCAGGGCGGACAACTGTTTCGTAAAAACCCGGCACCGAAAGGCAGCCTTCGTCGTATTCGTGCAGCTGATCATCCAGCACACTTACTTTGGGGTTGATAAAAACAAGAGGCTCCGTTTTGTCTTCACTCACATCAATGACTACAATACGTTGATGTACATTGACTTGTGGTGCCGCTAAACCGATACCGGGGGCAGCATACATAGTCTCAAACATGTCGTCGAGAAGCTCTCGTACTCTGTTATCCACTACTGAAACCGCCTTGGCAACGGTGCGCAAACGTGGATCGGGGAACTCCAAGATTTCTAATATCGCCATAGTCTTGTGACAAACTTCTAGTAAAATGATAATAACCGCTGCTAACATGATGATCGTACAGGAATTACTCTGTATCGGGGAGCAGCATAGTGGGTAATAAGCTATTATAACGCCTATCTGGCTCGTGGCCGAATAAAACAGGATCGGTTTCTATGAAAAAAATTATTGTTGGATTTATTATTGGAGTTTTCGCGACGGCTTTTTTGAGCATCTCTGCATTAGCAGAGGATTCGCTACTCAAAACTGGTCATCCAGACGACTACACCGTTAAAAAAGGTGACACCCTCTGGGATATCTCCAGTACATTTTTAAATTCGCCGTGGAAGTGGCCTGAAATATGGCAAGCTAACCCGCAAATTGAGAATCCGCACCTGATTTTCCCTGGCGATCTCATCAAACTGATTTATACGGATGGCCAACCGCGAATTACCTCCGAGCGGACGCTTAAGTTAGTGCCCGGTGAAAGTGGGGGAAGAATAGATGCCGATAGTAAACTTACACCTAGAATACGCGTGCAACAAAATTCAGATGCCATCACGACTATACCTCTCGATCGCATTAACAGCTTCTTGTCGCACAGCCAGGTAGTTGAGCTGGCAGAATTGAACAAAGCCCCATACATGCTTGCCGGCCCACAAAAACGTATTGTGGTTGGCTCAGGAGATACCGCTTACGCCCGCGGTAAATTTTCTGAAAACCTGACGAATTACGGCGTTTATCGTCAAGGCCAAGTATTTTTCGATCCTAAAACGAAAGAAGTTTTGGGCGTACACGCCCTGAGTGTAGGCTCGGTTAATGTGCAATCGTTTAAAGGCAATATTGCTACAGTGGGCGTAATTCGTGCCAGCGAAGAAATTCGTGTCGGTGATCGTTTGCTGCTCAGCGAAGACCGTCCTATGACATCAACTTTTTATCCCAGCTCTCCTGAAGGTGATATTCAAGGAACCATTATTGCGGTTGAAGGCGGCGTAAGTCAGGTCGGTAAATTTAATGTCGTCATGGTTAACCGGGGCGAACGCGAAGGCATCAAGGTGGGCAATGTTTTGGCCATTTATAAAAAGGGCGAGCTCGTAATCGATCGCGTATCTGGCGGTTCAGTTGCCCTACCTGATGAACGCGCCGGTTTATTGATGGTTTTCCGGACTTTTAAAAAAATGAGTTTTGGTTTGGTATTGGAAGCTGATCGTCAGCTGGCAGTGGGCGACTTAACCCTTACCCCTTAAACTCAATCTCAACCTAATAATCAGCTAATAATCAGCTAATAATCAAAAGAGTGGCGCACGAAGCGCCACTCCCTCAAACAAGGACGCAAACACTATGCAAGACCCTCTTTTTCTCGCTCTAGCCCTACACCGCCTGCCTGATGTTGGCGCCGCTACCTACTCGCGTTTGCTAATGCATTTTGGCACTGCCCAAGCCGTGCTAACGCAGCCTATTGAACAACTTGAGCCCTTCTTAAAGCCCGCTACATTGGCTACTGTGGCTAATTTTCAGCGCGACCCAGAAGCATCCCTGATTGGGCAAAAAGTAATTGCGGATTTGGACTGGTTAAACTCCCAACCCCACACCATCGTGATTGCACCTGAAGATACTCGCTATCCCTCACTGCTGCGGCAAATCCCTAAACCACCGCCATTATTGTTTGTGCGCGGTGATGTGAACTGCCTCAGTTTGCCGCAAATTGCCATAGTGGGCAGCCGCAACCCAAGCAGTGGCGGCTTGGAAAATGCTCAGCGATTTGCTGAATATTTGGCAGCGAATGGCTTTGCAATTACCAGTGGCTTAGCCATGGGGGTGGACGCTGCCGCACATGAGGGCGCACTGACGGCGCGCGGCAAAACTATTGCTATAATGGGGACCGGGATTAATATGGTATACCCCGCGCGCCACCGCGATTTAGCGCAGCGTATTTTGGATAGCGGCGGGACCTTAGTCAGCGAATTCCCCTTAGGGACTGGCGCTCAAGCTGCAAATTTCCCACAGCGTAACCGTATTATTAGTGGATTAAGTTACGGCGTATTAGTCGTTGAGGCGGCGATCAAAAGCGGCTCATTGATTACTGCCAAAATAGCGCTGGAACAAAACCGCGAAGTATTTGCCATCCCTGGCTCTATTCATAATCCCCTGGCGCGTGGCTGTCATCAGCTCATCCGCCAAGGCGCTACATTGGTAGAAACGGCTAACGACATAGTTGAACAGTTGAATGGAATACTCAGCTATCAACGTCAGGAACTATTCGATTTTCAGGAAAACAAAAAACAATTTCCTAATAAAAAAAGCGCTCAGCACCCGCAAAAAATTGAGCGAAGCCTTGATGAGTTATCACCCATTGAACAGCAACTAATGGCAGCGATAGGCTTTGATCCGGTGAGTATCGACGAATTAGTGGAGCGCACAGGCTGCGTAGTTGGCTCGCTCATGGCCCAGTTGGTTGGGTTAGAAATTAAGGGATTTATACAACAGCTAGGTGGTTCCTATCAGAGAATTTAAACATTCCTAGCAAAGAATTTAAACAACCCTGGCAAAAATTTAATCAAAGAGTTTACTTATCTCTTTTGACCATGAGATTACCTTCCGGTAGATTGTAAGGTCATCCAGCCGAGATACCTTTGTTTATGAATTTATGGTCACTTAATCCCCGTGTTCAATATGCCGCAAAACAACTCTGGCAAGATGGCGTAGTTGCTTATCCCACTGAAGCCGTATGGGGCTTAGGTTGCAATCCCTTCAGCGAACATGCCGTTATGCGGTTGCTTGAACTAAAACGTCGCTCAATCGACAAAGGATTAATCTTGCTAGCCGCCGATATTCGCCAATTCGACCCTTTCATCGCCCATCTCAATGATTTGCAACGCCAACGCTTGAAGAATACTTGGCCGGGGCCAGTAACCTGGCTAGTACCTGTAAATGGTTTGATGCCCAAATGGATCAGCGGGCAATATGACACCGTTGCGCTACGCGTGACTGACCACCCTGTTGCTGCGGGTTTAAGCCTGGCATTTGGTGCCCCCATAGTCTCAACCTCCTGCAATCCCGTAGGCTTGGCGCCTGCTCGCGATGCCTTTCAGGTACGCCGTCATTTTGGTGATTCACTCAATGCCATTACCTCGGGAAAGATAGGTAATTCTCAAAAACCTTCAGAAATTCGCGATTTAATCACTGGCGAGATTCGTCGCCCGGGATAACGGCTCTGCGCTAACCAACGTCTTTCCTTAGTGGCTAGCCCATAGCAACGGGTAGCGAGTAGAATGGCGCCTTCTTTTGGACTGGTTAAGATGTCTATGAGCACCATCGCACCCAACAATACAACTCAAGCACCTGACAAAGCAGCAGTAAAAGCCTACCTGCTAGATTTACAAGACAGGATTTGCAACGCCCTTGCTGCTGAAGATGGCGGTGCAAATTTTGTCGAAGACACTTGGGATCGTGTTGAAGGTGGTGGTGGCCGTACGCGGGTACTGACTAACGGCGCGGTGATTGAAAAGGGCGGTGTAAATTTTTCACATGTATACGGCACCCAAATGCCTGCCTCCGCAACAGCGCACAGACCCGAACTCGCTGGTCGCGCATTTGAAGCTATGGGGGTGTCACTCGTTATTCACCCCCACAACCCTTACGTGCCTACCAGTCACGCCAATGTACGTTTTTTTATCGCGGAAAAAGAAGGTGCTGACCCCGTATGGTGGTTCGGCGGCGGCTACGATTTGACTCCGTATTACGGCAATGAAGCAGATTGTGTTCATTGGCATCAAACAGCAAAACAAGCTTGCACTCCCTTTGGCGATAATATTTTTCCTCGCTTTAAAAAATGGTGCGACGATTATTTTTATTTAAAGCATCGCAACGAAGCACGCGGTATCGGCGGGCTATTTTTTGATGATTTAAATGAACAAAGCTTTGAAAAAAAGGATGCGCTTGATTTTTCCAAAAGTTTTGCATTGATGCGTGCCGTAGGCGACAGCTTTATCCCCGCCTATCAACCCATTGTTGCGGCGCGCAAGCAAACAAAATTTGGTGAACGCGAACGCAACTTTCAACTTTACCGTCGCGGCCGTTACGTAGAATTTAATTTAGTATATGATCGCGGCACATTATTTGGTTTACAAACTGGCGGCCGCACTGAATCAATTTTAATGTCATTACCGCCTTTGGTGCGCTGGGAATATGATTATCATCCCGAACCAGGTTCAGCAGAAGCTGAACTAACTGAAAAATTTTTACCTGCACGTGAGTGGGTTTAATTTTTCCGACGACTTGTAGAAATAATTTTCAGTCTTGCAATGGAAGTAAAATGACAGATCAATATGCCGTATTTGGCAATCCAATTAATCACAGTAAATCACCGCATATTCATCGCCAGTTTGCCGAACAAACGGGGCAGGATATGCTGTATTCAAAACAGTTAGTCCATGAAAATGCATTTGAAAAAAATGCACAAGAATTTTTTGCACAAGGAGGGAAAGGTTTAAATATTACTGTTCCCTTTAAAATAAACGCATTTAAATTTGCACAGGAACTTACCGCTCGTGCGCAACGCGCTGGCGCGGTGAATACATTGTCACTACAAAATGACGGCACCATACTCGGCGATAACACCGATGGAATAGGCATGGTGCATGACATGCACAATCTCGGCTGGGAGCTACGCGATAAACGTATTTTAGTATTGGGTGCAGGTGGTGCTGTGCGCGGTATTTTGCAACTACTACTAGCAGAACAACCGCAACGAGTAATTATTGTAAATCGCACATTTGTTAAAGCCGAAGAATTAGAAAAACAATTTCACGATTTAGGCAACATACAAGCGCGCACCTATCAACAATTAATAAATAATGAGTTATCAAACGACCAACAATTTGACCTAGTTATTAATGGTACCTCAGCAAGCTTGAGTGGAGATTTACCGCCACTACCAGAAAATATTTTAGCGAATAATGCATGCTGTTACGACATGATGTACGGTGCGGAACCTACTGTATTTATGCGCTGGGCAAAAGAAAATAATGCCCCGCATATTGCCGACGGTTTAGGTATGCTGATAGGTCAAGCAGCCGAAGCCTTTTATTTATGGCGACATATCCGCCCGGAAGTTATTCCGGTGATTACCGCTATACGCCGCCAACTTACGGAATCCAGCAAATAAAAAAGGCCCACAGCAGAGGGGTGCTGTGGGCCTGTTTTACAGGATGTGCCAACTGTTTGAAAAAACAGCGAGCAAAATACGTGGAGCGTCCTTTCCATTCCAAGCCACACTCTCCGAGTGTTCTTATCCTTAGCGGGGTCATTATTGTTGTTTTATATGCCATTCGCTAGTGGTGGATTTCCGTATTTTTTGTAAGACATATCGCACAAGCTTGTCATACTAACGACCGCATCATTATGTTCGCCAAGACTTTGCAGCAGGTTTATAATTGCGCCCACCTAATTATTTGCCGAGAACAACATGGCCGTCAAAAAGAAAGCTGCTGATTTTGAGCAATCACTCAATGCACTTGAAACCCTTGTAAATAATATGGAACAAGGTGATCTAACACTGGAAGAATCGCTCCAGGCATTTGCTACTGGTATCCAGCTAACGCGCGAATGCCAAACACGATTAGCTGAAGCAGAACAGCAAGTCACTTTATTACAAGAGCAACAGGGTCAAATTCGCTTAAGCGAATTTGACGCAAACAACGATCAATGAAGCCCATGCCCACCGACGCCACCTATACTTTTTCTGTCTTCAACCAACAGTGCCGCAAAGATGTAGATGCTGCGCTTGACACATTTTTGCCTCAAAACTCTCCAGAGTCTGGTGCACTGCAAGATCCAACACAATTGCGTGCGGCTATGCGTTACAGCCTGTTCAACGGCGGCAAGCGGGTTCGCCCGACGCTAGTGTATGCGAGTGCCTTAGCCATTAGTTCCACTGCACTTACTACTCACAAGTCACTACTTGACCGCGTGGCCTGCGCAATCGAAAGTTTGCACTCTTACAGCTTGGTACATGATGATTTACCGGCGATGGATGATGATGATCTTCGTCGCGGAAAACCTACTTGTCATATCGCTTTTGATGAAGCGACGGCCATTCTCGCCGGAGATGCTTTGCAAACATTTGCCTTTGAACTGCTTAGCAACATCCACGATGGTGACCCGCTGATACAAGTCGCATTGATTCGCCAACTTGCCCACGCCTCAGGTGCGCATGGGATGGTACTGGGACAGGCATTGGATTTAGCTGCAGTCGGCCAGAATATTAATCTCACGCAACTAGAAACCATGCATCGCCATAAAACCGGCGAACTAATTCGTGCAAGTGTTGGCATGGGTGCGACAGTACTCGGTGCAAGCGCTGCACAATTAGCAGCACTTGATATTTATGCAGCCGCCATTGGCCTCGCATTTCAAGTGCAAGACGATATACTCGATGTAACAGCAGACACGCAAACCCTGGGCAAACAACAAGGTGCAGATATAGCGCGCAACAAACCGACCTATGTTGCGCTTTTAGGCTTGGATGCTGCGCGTGCCAAAGCGCAAGAACTGCATCAACAAGCGCTTGCTGCACTCGAAAGTTTTGGCAGTAATGCGCATTGTTTACGCGAACTTTCTGCGTACATTATTGAGCGGAAAAATTAATTTTACGGAATATTATCATTTCATTTTGAGCAGAAAATTATTTCGCTATGCGCATTCCACGAATTTTCACTCAGCAAATACTCACTGTAAATTCCACCATTGAATTGGCAGAAGCCCCATCGCATCACCTCACCAAAGTATTACGCATGCAAGCCGGCAGAGAGTTAATTTTATTTAATGGCTTGGGCGGAGAATACTCAGCGACAATTGAAACAGTGACAAAAAAATCTGTCTGCGTACAAATTTCTGATTTTAATTCTGACAATCGCCAGTCATCTTTATCGTTAGAGTTAGCGATTGGTGTTTCACGCGGTGAGCGTATGGATTGGGTGCTGCAAAAAGCTACCGAGTTGGGCGTCACAAAAATTACGCCATTAATCACCGAGCGCACCGAAGTGAAGCTGAGTGGCGAACGCGCTGATAAAAAAATAAACCATTGGCAACAAACGATTGTTAGCGCTTGCGAACAATGCCAACGTAATATTTTACCTGAATTAAGTGAACCGATTTTTTTAGAGGATTGGATATCACACTGCACTGCAGAAGCAAAATTTGTACTGCACCACCGCGACAATCAAGGCTTACCTAAAGAAAAAAAATTCTCCAGTGTCGCCTTGCTGATTGGCCCTGAAGGTGGATTAAATGACGATGAAATAGCAAATGCGATAGCGCAGCATTTTACACCGTTAACACTTGGGCCGCGCGTATTGCGCACTGAAACCGCACCGGTTGCGGCAATCAGTATTGTGCAATATTTGTGGGGGGACTTGTAAAAAGAAAATTCCTTCACAAAGGGCTACTCGGCCGCAAGCGACC